>JBMZCV010000229.1:0-6486 GCA_049613665.1 Chitinophagales bacterium
GTAGCAGTATATATGCCATAAGAAAAAGGCGTAATAGCACCAATATTCACAGTATTGTTAATATTTCCAACAGCGGAATAGTTGTTTGGGCCAGTCCAAATCGAAGTTCCGTTTGTAGTATTCAAGCTAAGTTTTACTACATCATTGATACAAGTAGAAATAATACATTCATTTAAAACGACATTATTTTGTATAGCATAAGCACAATTAAAGATTTGACAGGTAGTGGTAAAATGATGTTCATCTGACCATAGTGATGTTTTGTGAGCATTTCCCAGTAAAATTTGATACTGATAAGTTGTTGCTGTTTGCAAATTGTTGAGTGTTATTATATTAGCTTGTGTAGCAGTTAAGTAGTTCCAATACATTTCATTTTCTTGCTTATATCTCAAAATAGCAATATTGTTAGCGATGTCTCTATCAAAATGTATTTCAGTAGTATTTGGATTAATATTTTTACTAAAAATGTTTTGTGCTTTGCTACAAAAAGCATTTTTTAAATTATAAAAATTGTTAGCTACGTTGGTCAATGTATTATTAGAAATAGTAGCTGCTGGGTTGTTTATATCTTCATTTTTTTCTACAACAAAAGCACCTATTGGATAGTTTTCGATATGCAAATTGTTGAAATCATATAATCTTGTGGTATGAAAGCAAGATAAGCCAGCGAAAGGTAAGTAAATATCATAAGCTCTTATTTTATTTATAATATTTACATTACTAACGGTAGAATTTGAGCTATATCTAACCGTAAAACCTTCTTCGTTATTCCAAACATTAATATTTGAAACATATTGTCTAAGGCGATTAGCTATTTGTTTATTGGGTTCATAACCTTTGGCTGGCAAAATTGTTTTTTTATACTCCCATATATCCGTAGCACCAAAATCGGTGGAAAAAAATGGCGTGGTATCTGTATTGTTAAATCTTATTCTAAAACCTTTAAAGCAAGCATAAGCTTGAAAGTTGTCGCATTGCAATATTGGTAAATCTGCTAAAAAAACCTCATTAGTTGCGTGTTTCCAACGTCTTTCATTTAGCGTAGCAATATTAGGATAATCGGCATAAGCTTGTCTCACAATACTGCTATCCATACCTATCATTTTGTTGTTTTCTATTTCTATAGAACCAATCGTAAACCATATCATTCCAGCTCCATTACAATTTGCAGCTACATTATTGATGGCCCTAATAGCTGGCCCTTGAAACCAAAAACCATCTCCGCTAAAGCCAAAGTCAGAAAGCGGTTGTGGCCGCTCTTCATTGAAAAACACCAATCTTGTAGGGCGATATTCGCCATTTCCTGTACCTTTTATCGCTATATTTTCTATGAAGTTTCCTAGTTCATCGCCTGATTCGGTAACGAAAGCTGCACCAACAAAATCATAACATACATTTTTTCTAATATCTACATGGCTCGAATGATTGACAAATCCCCAGCCTGCTGTGCTTTCTACTACACAACCTTCTACACTTGAAGGTGGCGTATTGACATCTGCACCATAGCCATTTTTGTGAAAATGAACTGCATAACGGCCTCTTTTGTTATTGCTAGGGCCAGGATTGATAGTTGCGGAAGGTATATCTACAATAATTTCATCTAAAGGAATAGACTTATCAGTTCTACCCAAATCAATAAAAGCAGCATTTTCTATTTGTACAGTATTTACAGCAAAATTATCGTTGTTCATAAACATTGTATGGCCTCGCAGTGGAATTTCAGTTGCTTCAGAGCGAAAAATAACATTTCTAGTCAAATTTGCAAGATGCAAAGGCATATCATCACGCACTCTTATATGGTCAAATTGCAAGGTTTCGACTAGTGTTATCGTTTGGCCTTCAATATTAGCAATAGTTAATTTCTCATCTTGAAACGCTACATTTCGCTCAAATATCGTTCCCGGTATCACTATTTTATCGCCTATTTTCCAATTTGAAGGCACACCATTTGCTAGCTCAATTTGGTTTGAGTCTTTAAACAAATCAGCATTAAAAACAATAAAATGTTTTTTTTCTGCTCCAAAAACTTCTACTTTGCCCAAAGATACCAAACCTCTGCTCAATTGTTGTGTGTCCCAAGTTCTGTCTATTGCATTGCCATCATTGATAAAAACTATTTCGGCAGTATTATTTTCTAAAACGCCATTTGTAGGCGTACCGATGCGAAAATAACCTGTGTTTGAAATCTGTATAGTTTCCACCAAAATTTGAGTATCTTCATTTCGAGCCACAGACAAATAGCCATCAATTTGTATGAACTTGTGTCGTGCTGACAGCTTCGAAGTTATTTTGACTTCTTTGCCCGCAGGTATCACAACGACAGCATCATCTGGTGGCAAACTACCTGTGTTCCAAATAGTAGGGTCTTCCCAAAAACCGTTGTTTTGCACTTCGTAATATGTAACAGCTTCTGGTAAAGGAATTTGTGCAAACAAAGAGATACTCAAAATAAATAAAATGGAGAATAAATAAAATGATTTCATGATTGTATTGGTTATTGAAATAAATATTTATATATTATTGTAAAATGTTTTAAATATAAAAAAACACAATATGCCTTACAAAAAAAGCAAAGCGTATTATGTTTTTTGTTTCGTTTTTAGCAAAAAAAAAATGAGTTGTTGGCAAAAACACACAACAATGATAGTAGCTATCATTTTTTATCACTAAAAATTAAAAACTCATAATTAAAAATTACGTCATTTAATCTACCGACCAAGTAGTGCCATCTTTGCCATCTTTTACCACCACTTTCAAAGCTTTCAGTTGGTTGCGGATAAGGTCAGATGTTCCCCAATCTTTTTTGCTTCGAGCTTCGCTTCTCACTTCCAAGATTAAATCCATCAAACCATCGGCCAAATTGTGGCTATTGCCTTCGACAGCTTCATTTTTTAAGCCTAAAATTTCAGTAATAAATTCATTGAAAGTTTTGGTAAACTGCTCAAAAGTGGCTTTGCTAATGCCATTCAAATCCAACTGCTTGTTGAAAAAAGCATTGATTTTTGATGCCATTTCGTGCAAATCAGCAATCACCAAAGCCGTATTAAAGTCGTCATTGATATGTTCATAGCACTTATCACAAAGTTTGAGCAAAGCAGCATCTTCGACTGCATTTTTAGCTTTTTTCGCACCATTATGTTCCAATTTTTCCAAATAATTCATGGCATTTGTGAGCTTTTTATAGCCTTTTTCTGCTTGTTTCAAAGCCTTGTTAGAAAAATCTACTTCGCTACTATAATGTGCCGACAAAAAGAAAAAACGTACCGTCATTGGCGAATAGCCTTGGTCTAATAGCTCGTGGTCGCCAGCAAAAAGTTCGTGTGGCAAAAATGAATTGCCCAAAGATTTGCTCATTTTCGTACCGTTTACTGTCAGCATATTTGTGTGCAACCAATATCTCACAGGGCTTTTGCCACAGCAAGCCACAGATTGAGCAATTTCGCTTTCGTGATGTGGAAATTTCAAGTCCATACCGCCACCATGAATATCGAAAGTGTCGCCCAAATATTTGGTACTCATCACCGAACACTCCAAATGCCAGCCTGGAAAACCTACGCTCCAAGGCGAATCCCAACGCATAATATGTTCGGGTTGTGCAGCTTTCCACAACGCAAAATCGGCAGGGCTTCGCTTTTCGCTTTGGCCATCTAAATCACGAGAGCCTGCTCGCAAGTCTTCCAATACTTTGCCCGAAAGCTTGCCATAAGCTGGCAAATCAGCTTTATTTTGGAAAGTATCGTGATATTTTTGTACATCGAAATAGACAGAACCATTCGATTCATAGCCGAAACCATTGGCTATAATCTCTTCTACCATCTTGATTTGCTCAACGATATGTCCCGTAGCAGTAGGCTCAATGCTAGGTGGCAAGGCGTTGAACTGTCGCATTACATCTCTAAAACCATTGGTATATTGTTGTACTACTTCCATTGGTTCAAGCTGTTGCAAACGTGCTTTTTTTGCAATTTTGTCTTCTCCTTCCGAGCGTTCATCATCTTCTAGGTGGCCTACATCGGTGATATTGCGAACATAGCGTACTTTGCCATAGCGAAATTTCAAATAGCGAAATACGATGTCGAAAAATGTAAAAGTGCGACAATTTCCCAAATGCACATCACTATAAACAGTTGGCCCACATACATACAAGCCTACACATGATTTATCAATAGGTTCAAAGACTTCTTTTTGTCTTGTTAGCGTGTTATATATTTTCAGTTCTCCTCTCATAAAAACTCAAAGTTTGTTGAAAAATTCGTACAAATTTACAATAAAATTTAACATAAATATAGCAAAATAAGTAGTTGGACAGATTTATTCTACAAATAATGAAAGCTAATGTCTTAAATATCACTATGGCAGACCTAAATCGCCTTTACAAGATTTTGTTGTTTTAAACTTTCATTGTTGTTATAAAGTTCCTTGATGTGTTATTTTTTTTTTTGATGAATAATATACTTATTATCAAAGCATTTAAAAAATTCAGTTATACTTGTTTCTGCAAAGAAAAAAATAGATTTTAGAACCCACATAGGCTATATTATGCAGTATTTGGCATTTAATGCAAAACCATCATTTTTTCTGTGCCTAAAAGTTCTTTTTCTTTAAACAACTGACAAAAATAAATGCCATTTTCCAAATCGCTAATATTAAAGCTTGCATTTGTGTTGTTTATTTTTTCTTTTTTTACTAAAATGCCAAAAGCGTCGAAAAGGCGTATTTCATAGTTTTTGCTGTTGAAAAGACTTTTGTTTTGCCAAGAAAGTTGCACAACATCTTGTGCAGGATTGGGCGAAATCTTAAAAGAACTATTGTTCAAAACAAGTTCTTGAACCGAAGTAGCGAAAGCCAAACTATCGCAGCCCATCGTGCTGCAAGTATGCCCTAAACTATCGGTCTTAACAACCCAACTGCTCTGTGTGCTGTAATTGAAACCCGAAAGTATGTAGCCACCATCTACTGCTAAAGCGATGTCTTTTAGATACCAATCTTCGTCAGGGTTTGTGTCTGGAATACTGTTGTGCCAAACAAGATTACCCAAATTGTCGAAACGCATCAATTTTACATTATACTCTCCAGAACTGCTAAACCAATAAGCTGAACTAACAAAACCATCCGCTAAAATAACAGGACGTGCTTGTAAGAAATTTCCATCTTGTAAAGAATGTATTTGCTCCCATTCCTCATTTCCTAATATATCTAATTGAGCATTATACATTTTAATGTTATTATTTTCTTGAACTCCTCCTGTTAAAAGATACTTATTATCTTTCCACTTTGTTATTTTAGCAGCCATATCTGTTTCAGGTGTTACAAAATAGTTTTTTTCCCATTCTAAAACTCCATTTTCACTCAATTTAGCCACATACATATCTGCTTTCGTATCTGGATATCTCACATAACCAGAAGTAATATAACCACTATCATAAGCTTCTTCTATTGTAAAAGCTACGCCTTTTTTATCTTCATGCAGCACCTTATCCCATATTTTATTGCCTAGAGCATCAGTTTTGAGTATATAAAAATGATTGTTGCTAGTGAAACTACGTTGTATGCCGCAGAGAATGTAGCCACCATCTTGTGTTGGGCTGATGTGATAAATGCCTTCTACCGTTTCGTCTGTACCTTGTGTTTTTTTCCAAATAACATTTCCATCACTATCAAATTTTATCATAACAATATCTAAATTACCATCTATGCCTATGGTATCTTTTGAGCCGACCAAAATGTATTTATTGTCTAAAGTTTTAGATAAAATGCCTCCGCCTACCATAGCATGAGTTTCTGGCCCTAAATCTAAATGCTGAAACCATTTTGTATTTCCTTCAAAATCAAGTTTTTGAACACCAAAACCTTTCAAATCATTTAAAGTATTATAAGTACTTGCAACTAAATAACCATCTTCTACCGTTAAACAAGCAGGCGAACCAATGTTCATGGTATCTGGCTTAAATAATTTGTTGAAAAAGTAGGTTTGAGCAGATACGGAAGTTTGGAAGAGTATAAATAATATCAGAATAATATTTTTCATAGTGCTTTATTTTTTTAGAAAAAAATAAAAAATAGGTTTCTTATATTTTTATTCAAAGCAAAAAAAAATATAAGAAACCTATTTATTCATTAACTTTTAATGCTGCACGACTAATTTCGTACTGCTTATTTTTTCGTTATTATTCAAATATTGTAATAAATACACACCGTTTGGCAGTTCATTAGTTGAAAAATCGACTGAAAAAGCTGTTTCAGCTATATCTATTTGCTTTACTAACTGTCCGTGGATATTCCAAATTTGTATTTCGGCATTTTGTTTTGGCAAATGAGCAGGGAGAATAATGTGTGCATTAGTGGCAACTGGATTAGGAAAAACACGAACTTTCCACTCTTCCCTCATGGGCAATATGACATCTGCCGTACTCACAAAAATAAGGCTATCGGTAGCACTACAATTTGGTGTCAAACAGCCATTTTCATCTACTTTCAAGAGCCAAA
>JBMZCV010000230.1:0-6464 GCA_049613665.1 Chitinophagales bacterium
ATTTTCGACTACTTTCGCTACGCAAGGCAATCTTTCTCCTTTGCTTGGTGTGTGGTTGCCCAATATCTTTTTCGGCATTTTGAGTATTTATTTGCTGTGGAAAGCACCTAAATAAAATAAAATTAAACCTCCAAGATTTTTAAAATCTTGGAGGTTTAATATTAAAAAAACTTCTGTTCGATATACGCCATACACAAATCAATAGTCGCTTCGATTCCTTTTTTATGTGTGCGTTCCATACCGTGCGAAGCAGCAACGCCAGACCCAATTAGTGCTACTCGAAAATCATTGCCTGCTCGCAAAGCCGCTGAACCATCAGAGCCATAAAAAGGATATACATCAATGATATAGGGAATATTTTTTTTGTCGGCAAGCTGTACAAGTGTTTTGCGAAAAGCATAGTCGTAAGGCCCTGTCGAGTCTTTTGCACAAATAGAGCATTTCGTTTCGTGACCATCACAACCACTTCCTACAACGCCCATATCCAATACTAACAATTCATCTACCGTATCGGCATAGCCACAAGTGCCGCCATGTCCAACTTCCTCATAGTTGGAAAAAAACAATTCGACAGGAGCAGTTTTGCCTTGCTCTTTCAAGCGTCTAGCGATTTCAAACAAGACATAGCAGCCAGCCTTATTATCCATAAAACGAGATTTGATATAGCCGCTTGATAGTTCTTGATAGCGTGTATCAAAACACACAAAATCGCCAATTCTGATACCCAAATTTTTTACATCTTTAGCCGTTGTCACTTCCTCATCAATGCGAATGTGCATCGTTTTAATCGTTCTTTTTGCTGTGCCAGCCTCTCTATTGACATGCGTAGATGGATTGTTGAGCAAGAGTGTTCCTGTATAAATACGGTCGTCTAGCGTATAAATACGACAATATTCACCCTCGAAACTACCCAAAATAGGTCCGCCAATTTTGGATATGCCTAATGTACCATCTGCATTTATTTTGCTCACAATAGCTCCAAGTGTGTCTAAGTGTGCAGCTATCGCAAGCTTAGGTTTTTCGCCCAAACTACATTTTACCGCTTTTTTATTGGTTTGCGTTGGTTGCCAGCCATATTCTTGTAGCAAATCAATAGTATATTTTTCAGCTTTATGTGTAAATCCAGAAGGAGAATCTAAGCTTACTAAATGCTTTAATGAATTATAATTTTTAGCCATGTTATTTTATGTTTGTTTTTTTGTGGAAGTTAGTAAAGTTTGTTGAAAAAAATAAATATATTAACATGCGTTTGAGAAATAGTTATTGTTTTTTTTTGTAAAAATGAGCAGAAAATCGTAAGTTGTATTTATCAACTTTACTTCAAAAGGAATAAATGAAAAATTAAATATAAAACCATTATTTCTCCAAAAAATACTATAAGCGTCAAACACGAATCAACATCGCTTATTTGGGTTGCTAACACATTGAAAATCAAGGTGTTAGCTTTCATAGCTAGGCATTTTATTTCTCTTGTTTGACTAAACCTTTTGCTATGCAAAGCGTTATACTTTATTAACCTTATTAACACAACTTACTTGACTAATTCTTTTCCAACATATCATTCCTTTTTACAAACAATAGTGTGCTATCTTTTTATTAGCATGTTTTGTTTCAATACAGCAATATATTATGCTTGTATTACTTCTTTTGATGGCCATACACTCGAATTTTGCACCCATTTAGATGGCGAAGCAGAAGAAAAAGAGCAAGAAAAAGAAGAGAAAAAAGGGGAAGAAGAAAAAGATTCAAAAATAAAACTCAACTTATTTGCTTCGAAACTCAATACCTTAAATTTTTTATTGGGACTTTCGCATTCCGAAAATTATGCTTCTATACATGCCTTAGAAATTCCAACACCTCCTCCAGAAATACCTGTTTTTATCAGCTAATATCAAACACAGCTAATAGCTATTCTCGGTTTAACAAAAGAAACATTTTTTGGCAAGAATAACTGATGGATAACAGTTTGATTTCATTTTTTATCATATGTTTTTTCTATCACAAAAATGTTTTTTCGACTTTTTGCTCCTAGAAAAACTATATCATTTTCTTTGCTTTTGCATAAAAAAGTTTAAAACAAAATGGATTTGTTTTGTTAAGCAGCTTTTTATGTTTCAAAGACACACTTCCAACTATTTTTATAAAAAATACTAATCTTTCGTAAATGAAAACAGGTTTCGATTTTTCACATCTCAAAGGCGATATATTCGGTGGTATTACGGCAGGTATTGTCGCACTTCCTTTAGCCTTAGCATTCGGTTTGCAGTCTGGCTTAGGAGCTACTGCTGGTCTTTATGGTGCTATTTTTATTAGTTTTTTCGCTGCTCTTTTTGGCGGTACTAATACACAAATTTCTGGGCCTACTGCTCCCATGACAGCCGTGAGTATGGTTGTTATAGCAGGTATTGTGGCGGCCAACGAAGGCGATATAGAACGTGCTTTGCCTTATATTTTGCTGGTCTTTTTGTTGTCTGGTCTCATACAAATTGTCTTAGGATTTCTCAAAGTTGGGCAATACATACGATATATTCCATATCCCGTAGTATCTGGTTTTATGACAGGAATTGGTATCATTATTCTTATTACGCAAATGCTGCCAATGATGGGCTACTACCCAAAAGAAGACATGAATTATGTCAATGAATTTAAGCCGCAAGCCGAAGAACTCATACTAGAAAAAATATTGAGAGACGAAGCGGCAGAAAATATTTTGGTACTAGAAGACTTTAGAGAAACCATCAAAAGAGCCGAGCAAATTACACAAACAGACATTCAAAAAGAATCGCAAACCTTAGCTGGTAGTGCCGCTTCTGGCGTTATGGGTAGTCTAAAACTATTTGGAAGAGCGGTTCAAAATATCAATTGGATAGATTTTATTTTAGCTTTAATTACTATTTTCATTATTTTCGGCTTCAAACGCATCACAAAAGCAGTGCCCAGTACGCTTGTCGCCCTGTTGAGTGTGTCGCTTGTAGCTTATTTTCTGCTGCCAGAGTATCGTACTATTGGTACTATTCCGAGTGGTTTTCCGAGTTTGCACCTCGATATTTTCAGCAATTTTAGCTTTGCTCAAATACAACCATACATTTTTATGTCGGTTTCTCTCGCTGTGTTGGGGGCTATCGACTCGCTGTTAACTTCTATTGTGGCCGATAATATGACGAAAACAAAACACAATCCTAATCAGGAACTCATTGGGCAAGGAATAGGAAACAGTATTGCAGCACTTTTCGGTGGTATTCCAGGTGCTGGTGCGACTATTCGTACAGTTGTAAACATTGACTCTGGTGGAAAAACTAAACTTTCGGGTATGGTTGCAGGTGTTTTGTTAATGGTTATTTTACTATCTTTAGCACCTTTGGCTTCGCAAATTCCTGCGGCAGTTTTGGCAGGTATTCTTATTACTGTTGGTATTGGCGTGATGGACTACAAAGGCTTGCGACACATTCCACAATTGCCACGAGCAGAAGTAGCTGTAATGTTGCTAGTGCTAGTATTAACGGTTTTTGTCGGTCTTATCGAAGCCGTTTTGGTAGGTTTGTTATTGTCTTGTGTTTTATTTATGAAAAATATTTCAGATGTAGTAGAGCATCGCACCAAAGTAGCCGACTTGAAAGAATTTTCGAGAGAAATACCTTGGGCAGATGAAGGAAATATCGTTGAAGTTATAGGCAGCAAAGTATATATCAAACACCTTGACGGGCCTTTATTTTTCGGCTTTGCCTCTCGTTTTCAAGATATGGTAAAAGCTTTGCCAAATATAGAAATCGTAGTGATTCGTATGGATAAAGTGCCTTATGTCGATCAATCTGGTTTATATGCAATGGAAGATGCACTTTTGGATTTGCAGTCGCAAGGTATAAAAACTGTTTTTACAGATTTGCACGGACAACCTTTAGGAATGTTTGAAAACTTTAGTATCGTGCCAGATTTAGTGTCTGAAGAACATTGTTTTGAAGATTTTAAAGCTTGTACAACATGGCTCAAAACATATTTGTCCAAAGATAAAATGATAAAGAAAATGTTAGATGAAGGAAAATTAAATTTGTAGAACATCATTTACAATGGTTCGGATATTTATACCTTTTTTTATTAAACTGAAAAGTCTTATAAAAAATGTCCGAGCCATTGATTTAAATAACAGTTAAAAAAATATAACAATTGTTACCTAGACTGTTTTCGTTTAGTAAGCAATTGTTATTTTTTTTTGAGTAAAAAAGTTTGTGATAGATATATGCAAAAGATACATTTATTCAAAAACTTTAAGGTTGATAACAAATGTGACTTTATCTCGAAAAAGTTACATATTTATAGCAGGATAATAAATCAGAAAATACGACATCAAAGAGTTCACTATAAATATTTAAAATTATTAATTTTTTGCTCTTCTTGTTGTAAACAAAAATAAGTTGTCATAATATTTTGCCTTTTTTGTCCTTGCGAGCCTGCGAAGCAATCTAATGCTATGCCAAAGACGATAAAACGTCGTTTAACTTCATGCCTACCGCTGTCACACTGGATAGCTTCCACTTTTTCACGCTGTTCAAAAGATGTTCGCTATGACAAAAAGTCAGTAATTTTCATTTTAGGTATTGTTATATTTTTAGACTAATGACTTGTTGTAAAATTTTAGGGACTACATAGCCAACTTGGGTTAGAGCATCAAATGTTTTCGTATATTTGCGTATAAAAACGTAGCAGATGATTATAACAGATAACTTTGTATTTGTCCATATTCCGAAAACAGGCGGCACTTTTGTCGAAAAGATATTGAAAGATGCCTTACGAAAGAAAAAAATATTAACACCAAAACAGCAAGAAGACCGTTTGTTTCGTTGGGGAATCAAGCGGCCAACTTATCAAAAATATCAGGCACAAAGTTCCATTTATGCGAAAGCTGGCAAGATAAAATCGCAACATAACTTGTGTAAAGATATTCCGCCAAAATATGCCGATTTCGACATTGTGAGCAATATCCGAAATCCGTTTGATTGGTATGTTTCTGCTTACGAATACAAATATAAGCGGCCAGATACGCATCGTTTTTTCCAAAATCACGATACTTTGCCTGCTACTTGCGAAAAACGCTACCCAAATTTTCCAGAATTGAGCTTTGCCGAAAGCCTCGATTTTTTGTTTGAGCCTTTTATTTCTGCTCAATTAGAAGCGATGCAAATAGATAAAAAGCTAGATATTGGTTTTTTTACGCTACAATTTATCAAATTTTTCTTTAAAGAGCCTAAAAAAATTATCGCCAACTTTGACGATGCTTATATCAATAGCGATAGTTATAAAAACGATATGTTTGATGTGCATTTTTTGCAACAAGAAAACCTAAATGCCGACTTGTTTAATTTGCTGACCAAATACAAATACGAAGCAAAAGACATTCAGTACATTCAAGAGCATCAACGCATTTTGCCACACAACAAAGGCAGAAGTAAAGCTCAAAAATGGGAAAAATATTATACGCCAGAGTTGCTAGAATTAGTGAAACACAAAGACCGCTTTTTGTTTCGCTTGTTTCCAGCTTATTTGAATGTTTTGCAAAATACCTTATAAACCAATAAAATAACCAACAAAATGTTACAACAATTCAATCTGAAAAATGCGGATATAAAAGTATATATCAATGGCGAAATTGTGCCGAGAAGCGAAGCCAAAGTTTCTGTTTTCGATAGCGTTGTGCAAGGTGGCGATGCTGTTTGGGAAGGAATAAGAGTATATGACGGCCGTGTTTTCGCTTTAAACGAGCATCTCGAACGCTTGATAAATTCTGCTAGAGCGATGGCTTTTCGCAATATTCCGACAAAAGCATTTGTAAAACAAGCACTTTTCGATACGCTAAAAGCCAACAATATGACTGATGGCGTGCATATTCGACTAACGCTAACACGAGGCGAAAAAATCACTTCTGGCATGGACCCTCGCCTCAATCAAAAAGGTTTGACACTTATTGTTTTGGCAGAATACAAAGCTCCTGTTTATGATAAAAAAGGTATTACACTCATCACTTCTGCTGTTCGCCGCAATTCGCCGCAGTTTGTCGACTCAAAAATTCATCACAATAACTTGATAAACAACATTATGGCCAAAATAGAAGCTAATGTTGCAGGTGCTGATTCGGCTATCATGCTCGATGCTTATGGTTTTGTTGCGGAGGCTCATGGCACAAATATTTTTATGGTAAAAAATGGCATTGTTCACACGCCTACTGCCGATGCTTGCTTGCCAGGTATTACTCGAAAAACGGTTATCAATTTGGCGAGAAAAATAGGCTTAACTTGTTTGGAACGAAACATTAGCATTGCCGAATTTCATAGTGCTGATGAGGTTTTTACGACAGGCACGATGGGCGAAGTTGTGAATGTGACGAGCATTGACGGAAGAAAAATCTATAACAATGATGAAGCAGAAATTTCTTGGCCAATTAGCCAAAAAATTCAAGCCGAATATGCAAAACT
>JBMZCV010000231.1:0-6418 GCA_049613665.1 Chitinophagales bacterium
ATAGTATGTTTCCCCTATCAAAAAAGGTTTCTTTTGTTAAACCGAGAATAGCTGTTTTGTATGCCTATTGTATTATTAAAACATAACACGGATTTTTTAGGACAAAATGTCTTGATATATCCTAGCTATAGCCAATTAAAAAGAATGAAAAACACACTACTAAAAATACTAATAGTTATTGAAATTTTCGGATGCACCAATTGCCAAATAATAAATCAAACCTCTTCAAAAACAAAATTTGATATAAAAGAAGAACTTACTTTTTCATATGCTTTGGATGGGGGAAGAGATAATTATAATGGTGAGATAAAGCGTTCAAAATTAACTTATGATAATCAATCAATAATGGGCGAGGGGAAAATTACCATTTCAAATAATGAAGAGATAAATCATCTCAAAATAGGTAAATGGTTAACTTATTATGAAAATGGGCAAATAAAAACAAAAGGGAAATACGAAATAGGAAAGTACATTCAATGTTGTTGTGACGGACCATGTAGGCAGTATTACAATTATAAATCTGGAATGTGGAAGTATTTTTATCCAAATGGAAAATTATTGGCAAAAGGAAAGTATGACATCAAATCCTTGCATTTAAATACAAGTTGCGAAGGTGGTGCAGAATTAAACTTTGGAATCATTAATGATAGCTGGAAATTTTATAATGAAGAAAATCAAGAAATAGCGGCAAACGATTCTATCCGAATAGAGCTGGAAAAAGTGAATGATGATTCGTTTGTTGGATCATACTTGATTCCAAATAAAGATAGAGAGAAAATTAGTTTTGAAAAATAAAAATTACCGCCTTTTTGTCATTCCGAAAATTTTAAACGTAGTGAAGAAATTTGAAGCAATCCAGAATGACAAGCAGTAGGCATGAAGTTAAACGAAATTTTGTCGTCTTCGGCATGGGATTGCTTCAAATTTTTGTTTTACAACAAAAGACTTTTGCAATGAAACCTTCTTTGTTGGTATAAATCCAAATATCTTATTTGCTCGAAGCTTTTAAAGCTAAACTTTCTGGCATTTCCAATTCTGTTGGAATATCTTGAATGTAGTAGTTAAATGATTGATTACTAAGTAAATATGTTTATATTTTTCAGATTTTTGGGGAACGATAAAATCACTCGGTGCATGGGGCGGCGATTTTGTGTTGGCTACTTCTGATAAATCGGAGGCGGAAACTCGTAGTTATTTTAAGGCAAAAGGTTTTGGTACTTTTTTGAGATATGGCGATTTGGTGAAGTAAAAAGTTTTTTTAGAAGAAACTAGGTTTGTTTTTTTGTTTTATTTTTTCGTTGTCTTATATTATTGCACAAATCAATTTGTTATAATGAAGATAACTGCATTAAAAACGGATAAAGTTGGAATAATCCCAAGCACACTATGTATGATATATTGCATAGCTACCCCTTTTTTGTTTTTAGCACAACCTTATTCAGCATCCTGCTGCAAAGCATCTCCGAGTTGGTGGCGTTCATTACATTTTATATTTGAATATGCTATTTATTTACCAGGAATGCTGCTTGTGTTGCTTCATATTTACAACTTAAAATATTGTCAATTCCAAATAAATACTTGTTGCATAAATTGCAAAACAATGATTGAATCATTGTTTTGCAGAAGTTTACACTATTTGTTAGTTATTAAATCTGACTGCAAATTAATCATTTCCAGAAACCATTAGCCACAAACAGAAGAAACCAACCAAAATGGAAAAAAAATTAAGACTTTCGAGATTGATTGCTATTTTAACCCAATTGCAATCCAAACGACTTTTGACAGCACGAGAGATAGCTGAAAAGCATAATGTTAGCATTAGAACTATATACCGAGACATTAAAACACTTGAGAGTTCTGGAATTCCAATAGTTACAGAAGAAGGCAAGGGCTATTCAATAATGGAAGGATATAAATTACCTCCTGTTATGTTTACTGACAAAGAAGCCAATGCTTTAATAATTGCGGAGCAACTAATTTTAACAAATAAAGACAAATCCTTATCAGTAGAATACCAAAATGCAGTTGCAAAAATAAAATCAATTTTACGACATTCTCAAAAAGAAAAGATTGAGTACTTATCCGAAAGAGTAATTTTTAGGAATAATGCTGAAAATCAAAAAACAAGCAATTATTTAATGATTATTCAGTCTGCAATTTCAAATTTTAATACTGTAGAAATTGACTACCAATCTCTACAAGGCAAAAATACTAAACGAATAATTGAACCATTTGCTTTGTATAGCACTCAAGAAAATTGGCTTTTAATTGCAAATTGCAGATTGAGAAATGATTTTAGGGTTTTTCGTCTTGACCATATTCAGAAATTAACTGTTCAAAATCAACGCTTTGAGCCTCAAAAAATAACACTACAAGAATATTTTGAATTGTGTAGAAAAAAAAGTTTATCAACCCCTGACACACCTTTGTCATAGCCTACCTTTATTTTTGTAACATTAAGTACTTGGTACTATTTAATAAAGTATTCGTTTAGTTGCTAACGCATTGACATTCCTGGTATTATCTTGTTCTGAAATGCCAAAAAAACTTCTGAACGACTACTTATAACATCAAAATACATTAATAAAATGGATAAAGTAACAATTAAAACATTTAAAGTAATTGGAATTTCTGTACGAACTACCAACGAAAATGGACAAGCAGCAAAAGATATTGGGGAATTATGGAATAAATTTATGGTAGAAGGAATTCTTGAGAAAATTCCTAATAAAGTTGATAATACGATTTATTCAATCTATACGGATTATGAAAGTGACCATACAAAACCATATACAACAATTTTAGCTTGCAAAGTTGAAAATATTGACACTATTCCAAATGGAATGATAGCTAAGAATTTCAATAAAGAGAATTATGCAAAATTTGTCTCTAAAGGTAACTTAACGCAGGGAGCAGTTTATAATACTTGGAAAGAAATTTGGAACAAAGATTTAGATAGAGCTTTTACAGCAGACTTTGAAGTTTATGGAGAAAAATCCCAAGACCCTACAAATGCAGAAGTAGAAATTTTTATTGCTATAAATAACTAGATAAAACTAATGATAGCTATTTTCGATTTGAAACTACTGTGACAAAAAATCATTTGTTTTTTTTAAAATAGAATTGTATAGTTTTATCCTTATGTCTTTCAGGCAGTCCGCTTTTCGGCTGTTTAAAAATCTTAACGCCTTTTGGTAAGGGAAACATACTATTTTTCAGTTCAAAAGGCCATTAAATTTGCAAATATTGGCCGCCTTAGCCTAAAAAAATAGTATGTTTAAACCTTTGATAAAAAAATATATTAATGTCCGAACTGTTGACATTATAACATATTAAACAAAAAAAACAATATATTATTGGTTGTCACTAAAACATCATAGCGGAAACTGCTGAAATAACGATAACCTCGTTGCTAACACATTGAAAATCATCGTATTAGCAACGAGGTTATCATTTATTCAATAGTGCTTGGCACACTTAAATGATAATTTGAATGGGTAAATTACAAATAATAACGAATCCTAAAGTAGAAAAAGTCTTTGCCGATTATCCCGATTTTGTTCGATATAAAATGCAGTTTTTGAGAAAATTAGTAATAGAAACAGCAGAAGAAATCGAAGAACTTACCTATCTTGAAGAAACCCTAAAATGGGGAGAACCTAGTTTTATAACCAAAAATGGCAGCACTTTACGAATGGATTGGAAAGAAAGGACACCAGACCAATATGCAATGTATTTTAAATGCACAAGTAGATTGGTTGAGACTTTTAAAATGGTGTTTGGAAAACAATTTAAATATGAAAAAAATAGAGCCATCATTTTTCAACTCCAGCAAGAAATTCCTATAGAAGAATTGAAGCAATGTATAAAAGCTACCTTATTATATCACAAGGTTAAAAAGGATATTACATTAGGAATATAAATGGTAATAGCTAATCAAGTAGGTAACTCATAGGCAATTAATACCTGTGGGTTACCTACCTAACATATGGTTTTTATACTAAGCAGTACTGTCAATGGTGTTTTTCAATTTACATTCTAGCTTTCTAAATCATGCTGTGCAGCACGCCTTACCACTTCACCAAATACCTCACATTCGTATATTTCCCTCTCGTTTTCGGATTAAAAAAGCCTATTTTCAACTTTGTAACATGAATATGATTTAAAGCGAAAACCTCACTCAATTCTGGCTTTCTTTCTTTTAGCTTATCAACACCTTCTTTGTTGGTATAAATCCAAATATCTTGCTTGCTCGAAGCTTTTAAAGCTAAACTCTCTGGCGTTTCCAATTCCGTCGGAATGTCTTGAATATAGTAGTTAAATGATTGATTACTAAGCAAGTATGTATATATTTTAGCATTTTCTTTCTTATCAAAAACAGCTATCAAATCAGCCGCTTGATAGCCACTTTCATATTTTTTCAATTCTTGATAAGCATGAGCATTTAGAATAAAATTGATGCCAATAGCTGTAAAAACGCTTGTTAAAATGAGCTTTTTGATAGGCAAAACAGATGTAAAACTGTAATAGCAAGTTACGGCAAATAGAAAAACCGTTACTGACCAAAATAAAGCGTGAGTAGTTGGAAAAACGAAAATTGGAAAGCTCAAAGCTACAAGCCACAATAAAAAGTTAATCGTCATTTGTCCATAAATCGCTGATTTTCTCATTTTTAATTTTTCTGCTTTTTCTATGAAAAAATCTTTTATAAAAACGGCCGTTAGAATGGCAATCAAAGGAAAACAAACGAAGATATAATGTGGCAATTTGTAATGAGAAAGCGATAAAACCGCAAAAGGCAAAATTATTCCGCCTAGTGTTATCGCTTCGTGTAAGCTGTTGGAATGAAATTTATTTTTGATTAAATGATACGCATTTTTTGTTACAGCAGCTAAAGCCCACAAAGTAAAAGGCAAAAAAGCCCACAAAAATGTATGTAGAAAAAAGAAATAGCTTGTTTCATCTTTCCACACATTTCCGCCAGTAATACGCCCAAAACTCTGCTCCCAAAAATAAAACTGAATGCCGTGCCAGCCAAATTGTTGGTATAAACCCAAGAGCATCGGCGACAGAAACAACATCACTAAAACGAAAACTAAGAGCCATTGCCATTTAACAAAAATATGCCATTGCCTTTTGAGCAAAAAATGGCTACCTAAAGCCAAAACAGGCAACATCAAACCTATCGGCCCTTTTGAAAGCATGGCTAAAGCTAAAAAAAAGCTACTTCCCACCAAATATTTATATTTTTCGGTATCTATATAAGCCACAAGTTGCCAAATGGCTGCGATGACGCTTGCCGCTAAAAGTGTGTCTGTTCGCACATCGTGATTGAACAAAAACCACGCTTGACAATGTGCCAAAATCAAAGCTGCTATCAAAGCTATTTCCTTATTGTATAGCCGAACTGCGAGTTGATAAGTTGCAAACAAACCTATGATAGAAAATAGAAAAGACGGTAAACGATAGGCGAAATCAGAAATGCCAAATAGATAAAACGAAAAAGTAGAAAGCCAAAATAGCAAAGGTGGCTTATCCAAATAATCTTGGTGTTTGTGTTTTACTTGCAAAAAATCGCCATTTTCGAGCATCTCGCAGCTAATAGAAGCGTATTGAGCAGCATCGACAGGCATAACATTTAGAAACAAACCTATAACATAAGTTAATAGGCTAGAAAATAGAATAATTCCTAAAATGGTTTGCGAAAAAAGTAGTTCTGATTGTGGGTTTTGTATATTTTTCAAGCTGTTTTTTTGCTCAAAAATACGCATTGTTTGTTGAAGTGCAAAATTTGTTTTTTCACAAAGAATATCATACTTTTGACCAAAACTAAAATTGATTAAATTTAGCTATGAAAGAATTAATAAAAAATAGTAAATATCAGCAACTCATCGAAAAAATAGGCGTGTCATATCAAGCATCAAAAAAGAAAGCTATTTCGGCTGTAAATGCAGAAATGCTTAAAGCCTACTGGAATATAGGAAAATATATTATTGATTTTGAACAAGAAGGTAAAATAAAAGCGAAATATGGCAAATCCCTTCTCATAAATTTATCAAAAGACCTTTCACTTCGCTATGGTAGAGGCTTTAGTACACTGTAAAATAAGTTTGTTGTAGTTTTAAAGATGTGAGAAATGACATATTTCTAAAACTACAATAGCTCATAATTTTTTAGATTTGACAATTTTGGCTAAAAAATATGTCATTTCTTTCTTGTTATTGAAAAAAAGTTTTAAATTAGCTTAGACCTGACAGGTTTTAGAAACCTGTCAGGTCTGAACAAAAGAGTAATATTTTTTTGAAAAGTCTTATATAATTTACTTTACAGCGTATTTAGTACACTGTAATCTAAGTTTCTTCAAATTTTGAAAATGTGAGAAATGACATCGTATGTTTGCCTTCGTATGTTTGCCTTG
>JBMZCV010000232.1:0-6298 GCA_049613665.1 Chitinophagales bacterium
GTTTAATAACACAAAACAAACAAAATGACTTAATAAGTAACAGGTCTATTATTTTTATGGCCTTTTTTATGGAAAAATAGTATGTTTCGCTTGCCAAAAGGCGTTTTTTTTATTCAACTGAAATTGTTATAAAAAATATCAGAATCATTGTGTTTATATAGACAACCACTTAAAATTTAAAAATGAAAATAACAATAACATCTATCGAACTAAAAAATCCATTTAAATTTTTCGCTCTCTCAAAAAGTGCTTTACAAATATTGCGGCAGCTCAAAACAACGAATTGTGTGGCAATGAAAAAACGTGGTTTGTGGACAACGCATTACACGATGACGATGTGGAAAACAGAAAAAGATTTGAAAGATTTTGCGGCAAGCGGAGCACATCTAAAGGCCATGAAAGAAAGCAGTATGATAGCCAAAGAAATCAGAACTCTGACGATTGATGCTGATGTTTTTCCGACTTGGGCAGCAGCAAAAAAGATGCTGGAGAATGCCCATGTTTTAACATTTAAATAAAAGCTTCCAAAAAATGAACACAACACTCAAAAATAGCTTACGCTATGAAATAGCAGACCTTAGCGAAACAGCATTAAACGACTTTATGAGTTATTGGAATGTTGAAAAAAAACTAAAGCGACATGAATTATTGTATCCTAAAGGTAGAGTAGAAGACAAAATTTATTTTATAAAAAGCGGTTCAATAAAAATTTGTTATGAAGTAAATGAGCAAGAAATGATTGTCGGTTTTGGTTATGAAAACAGCTTTATTTTCGATTTGCCAGCCTTTTTTACTTCGCAACCTTCCCATTTTTACATGCAGGCTATTAAGTCTTGCGAGCTGATAGGTATTAGAAAAAAAGACTTTTACGATATGTTAGATAGTAATATGGCTTTCGCAAAATATTGGCGAAAAAGAACCGAAATGATGTTGTTGGAATTTATAGAAAGAGAAATTGATATTTTGACCAACTCGCCAGAAGAGCGTTTTCGAAGACTAAAAAAGCGAAGCCCTGCTGTTTTTCAGCATATTCCACACAAATATATCGCCTATTATTTGCGAATGACACCTGAAACCTTGAGCAGATTGAAAAAGTCTTGATTTCAATCAATTTTTATGTACTACAAATCATTTAATTTTGCAGTCTCATCAAATACATAAAAAAAGTGATTTTATATGAAGACAATACAAACAGTAACGACCGTTTTTTTGGTTTTGGTAGGTTTAGCTTTTCTCAATATAGCCGTACAAGCTTTTATAGACCCACAAAGTGTGATGGATTTTGTAGATGTGCAACTCAACAACGTGAGTGCCAGAAATTCGACAAGAGCATATTATGGTGGTGTAAATCTTACTTTTGCACTATTTCTCATTTATGGAGCTTTTCGTATGAAACGAGAAGCTTTGATTTTGGCAGCACTTTATGGTGGAGGTTTTGTGCTTGGCCGTTTGTATAGCATTTTGTTGGAAGGCACGCCGAGTAGTTTTATTTTCACATGGCTTACTATCGAAAGTGTTTTGACGGTGGTGGCTTTAACGCTTTTATACAAACTGAGTGCAGCGAAACAATAGCTCGCAAAAAAACAGATGCCGTATAGTTTTTCGCAAACTATACGGCATTTTTTGTTTTGTCTAAGCACTTATTCTCATTACAGGTGCTTTTTAATTTTTGCTTCCAAAGTTGCACGAGGTACGTTTCCTATTTGCTTATCAACTACTTTTCCGCCTTTTACAAACAAAATAGTAGGCAAACTACGAACCTTGAATTTGAAAGAAACAGCAGGATTTTCATCTACATTTACTTTTCCAACTACCATTTTGCCTTTGTAGTCGTCTGCTAGTGCATCAACAGTAGGTGCTAATGACAAACAAGGGCCACACCAAGTTGCCCAAAAGTCAATCATAATTAATTTATCTGTTTCTTTTGCTGCTGCTGTTGCTTCTGCAAAGTTGTCGTCAGTTAATTTTAAAGCCATTTTAAAAAAAAATTAAAAGTTAAGAAGTTATTTTGAAAATATAATTTATACTAATCTATAATAACTAGCATTATTATTTATTTAAAAAGCAAACACACAAACCTACATTTTGGTTTCAAAAGAATGTTAAAATTCTGTTAAAACATCATTTTTAGCTATTGAAGCAAGTAAAAATTCATAACAAAAAATTACTTATAGGTTAATTTGCTTTTTCGAACCTATAATCGGAGCGATATTTCAAAATATGGAGTTCCATATTTTCCATAAAATCTGTTGTTATGATGCTACTATTCTTATATTTATTGAGTGAAGAAGGCTCGAAACTATAATTGACATAAACGCCTTTTTGATTGATTTCGTTTAGATATAAGCCAAAATTAGTACCATAAGTTTGCATTATTTGAGCAAAAGAACCCATGAGGTCGTAGCCTTTAATGGCATTTTTTGATGGAAAAGTATTAAATTTTGCTTGATAAGCGTGCTTAAACTGTTGATGTTCGGCCGAAAATTCATTGACCCAAACAGACGAGCTAATATGAAAATTTAAATTGACAAGATAATCGAGGTCTAATGCTTCTAAATTTCTCCAATTTGGCATACCGAAAAGTGCGATTTGATATCTATCGTGAAAAAAATGTATTTTTCGCAATATATTGGCTACCTGCAATTCTTTGAAAGAAGTAATCACGACGATATTTTGTTGGTTTGGCGAAAAATAAGTCTCCAAATCTTCTTCCGATTGGTCTGTATAAACGACTTGCGTTATATCGACAGATGGATAAGATTCTGACGAATTATTGTTGTTGGCAAATTGATAAAATAAGCTAGACAAGTTTTGCTCTTGGCTATCATTTCCACCTATCACAATGATTTTTTTGTTGGAAAAATTTTGATTCATATATTCATACATCGCTGCACAATGAGTTTCAACCGAAGGATTTGCAACCAGATAATATGGATTATTGTAGGTTACTTTTTTGGAAGGCGAAAGTGGCGAAACATGATAAATTTGGTGTTGTCGAGCAAAATCAGCTACCGTTTTTAATGGCCGATTGTAAATAGGGCCAATAATTAAATTCATATTTTTCATCTCTGGTTCTGACAAAATCTGGCTAACCTTAGCCGTATTGTTTTCGGTATCATAAACTTGCACATTATAATCAAATCCTTTGCCACGCAAATTATCTAAAGCCACCAAAATGCCTTCGTAATATTCGAGAGCCATACGAGATTTTTTCGGTATCGAATCATAGGCTTCATTCGGATAATAATTGCTGACATTAAAAGGCAACATAATGGCGATATTGAAGCTAGAAGCAATTTGTGCATCAGATAGGCTATGTGTATCAGGCAAGTTTTTTACCTCTTTCAAATCATTTACATCTGGTGTAAAGATAGTAGGTGTTGGTTTGTTTTCTGTCAAATCCTCTACTTTTTCTTGCATAGTATTATCATTGATAGATTTTACCTTGCCTTCTTTTTTGACAGGTGGCGATGGTGTTTTCTGTGCTTTCTTGCCGCTTCCACAGGCACTAAAAAAAAGAAAACAAACAATTAAACAAACATTGATGTGAGATATTTTAATGCGAAACATGACTTAATTTCTTTTAGAATATGAGAAAAACGTAATTGTTTAGGTGTGGGTTTCGAGTTGAAAAAGATATTTTCAACCAAAATTGTCACAACGCAAATAGTTACAAAAAGATAGAAGTAGCTTATTCAACGATTTATTTTGGAAAAATATTGAATCTAAGGAGCATAAAATGGTCTGACAAATTTATGCTACAAAATTGTAGAAGCTAACACGCTAATTTTTAAAGGTGGTTAATACAAATCGTCGCAAAATTCAAATATAACTAAATATGGCAAATATCGCACTACCAAAGTTAGATGTTTTTTTTCTAGACTTTGATTTTGAGCAAAAAGTTTCATTTTTTGCAGTTGTTTAGGTGTGAGTTTTTGAGATAAAAAATAGACAATTATTTACCAAATACTAAATTGTTCAGGCATACTATATGCTACAAATTGCGAAAGCTAATACATTAACTCTAAAAGTATTGGTACAAATGCTTGATTATTAAACGTGGCATTTAATAGTCAATAAGCTAGCACTTATGAAAAATTGTAATTTGTTTTTTCAAAAAAAATAGCAAAAAAATGCTTTTTTCCAAAAAAAAAATATTAAATTAAATGTACAAAGGAAATATTTCCTTGTTTCCCTTTTCCTCTAAGATAAACAAATGCAACAAAAGCATCATACATTATTTAACAAAGGTTGTTTGATGCTTATTTGATTTTTTTTAACTTTTAAATATATTCTACTATGGAACCATTTATTGGACAAATTCAAGCATTCGGATTTAATTTTGCACCTCGTGGTTGGGCTAAATGTGATGGCCAACTGTTGCCTATTTCGCAAAATACAGCTTTATTTTCGCTTTTAGGCACAACTTATGGTGGCGATGGTCGTACTACTTTTGCTTTGCCAGATTTGCGTGGGCGATTACCTATGCATCAGGGACAAGGAGCAGGGTTAAGTAATCATCCAATAGGTCAGCAATCTGGCCAAGAGCAAGTTACGCTTACATCTGTGGAAATGCCTAGTCATAATCATAGTTTACATGGCATAAGAAAGGCAGGCCAATCAGCAGGGCCAAAATATGGCGTTGTTAGAAATGATTACGCTCCATCAGATGGAACACCTAATGTAAGTCTTGGCACAGATACTGTTATGCCTACAGGTGGCGGACAACCACATAACAATATGCAGCCTTATTTAGCTGTTAATTATTGCATTGCTTTGGAAGGTGCTTTTCCTGCACGCAATTAAAACTATATGTGTGCTTTTGTTAATGAAAATAGAAAAGGACTTGAAATAGCAATTTATTTTAAGTCCTTTTTTACGTTTAGTTTTTTCGTAGAAAGATGGATGCCAAAGATTTAGTTAAAAACTCCCTTCTATAAAAAACATCAAATCTTTTGCACACTGCTGATAATCTAAATCTGTACCTCCAAAAGGGTCTGGCAAAGCGTAGAGTCGCAAAGACAACTGTGAATATTGCATTTTCATTTTTTGAAAAACCATTTCATCTAACACAACAATTTGCTCATACATATTTAAATCTATATCGCTCACTTGTTGAGGTACATGTTGTGAAACATCAATATCATAGTTTTGCCACATCGTTTGCACCGCTTTTGGATTTGCAGAAAGACTATTTACTGCCCAACCAGCACTTTCAAAAACTTTTTTTTGTTTACTAAAACATTTTGCCAAAGCTTCTGCCATAGCACTCCGACAAGTATTACCACGACATACAAATAGGATTTTAGGGTTTGCTTGTTTATTTTTTAAATGTTTTAGTAGCTGATTATCAAGCATTTCGATATTTTTTTATGAAAATTAAATTTGATTTCCTTCTATCACTTTTCCATCTTTGCAAGTAATCATGCGAGCAGGAAATTTTTGTATCGAATAAAAATCATGTGTACCAATCAAAACAGAAGTTGTTGTTTGCTGACTAATTTGATACAACAATTGTACAATATCTTCCGAAGTTTGCGGATCAAGATTTCCTGTTGGTTCGTCTGCCAAAATGAGTTGTGGATTATTGAGCAAAGCTCTCGCAATGACTACTCTTTGTTGCTCACCGCCCGACAATTCGTAAGGCATCACAAACCGTTTGTGGCTCAACTCAACACTCAACAAAACATTCAAAATTTGTTTCTGAATTTCCACTTCATCTCGCCAATCCGTAGCTTCGAGTGCAAAACGCAGATTATCTTCCACATTTCTATCCATCAAAAGTTGAAAATCTTGAAAAATAATGCCTAATTTCCGCCTCAAATATGGTACTGTTTCCCAATTGAGTTGCTCCAAATCGAAGCCAACTACTTCGCCTTTGCCTTCTCGAAACTGCAAATCTCCATACAAGGTTTTTAGCAACGAACTTTTGCCTGTTCCTGTTCGACCAACCAAATATACAAACTCACCTTCCGCAATGCTAATATTTACATCGCTTAAAATTAAGCTGTTTTTTTGATAAACATTAACCTTTTCTAAGTTTATAATTACTTTTTTTTCAGACATTTATATATTTTTTTCGTAACTGTTTAGGTATGGGCTTTTGAGATAAAAAATGAAGCTATTTTCTTTTAGGCAAAGCTGTTTTTGAACTGAATAGCATCGCTCTTGAGTGAAAAAAAGCTGTCGCATAAATGGAAATAGGTATTTTTTAGCCAAAATTGCCATAACGTAAATAATTACTTTTTTGGTTCAAAGTGAAATCATTTGGTCAAAAATTTTAAATTTGCCCAAAAGC
>JBMZCV010000233.1:0-6249 GCA_049613665.1 Chitinophagales bacterium
TATTAACTACTGCTTGTTATAAAAATGAACACCCAAATTGTCAGAGAACCAAAAAGCAAAAAAAAAATTTACAAAAAAAACAAATAGAAATAGCCACAATTATATATTATTTTTTTGCTTAAAAGAAGCATTCTAACATAATTTAACATAGTTTCTTGAATATTATTTTTGCACAAATCATTTAAATATAGTAAATTACAGGTTTAGTTTTGCATTGTAAAAATGCTTAATTTTCAAAGAAAAAATTAATAAATCTAACTAAAAAAACTTATGGCAAAAGATTTATACCACGAAAAAGTAAAGAAAGCATTAAAAAAAGATGGTTGGAAAATTACTAATGACCCATATTTACTACAAAGTGGTAAAATCAAATATCAAGTTGATTTAGGTGCTGAAAAATTATTTGGAGCAAAAAAGGGAAATGTGAAAATTTTAGTTGAAGTTAAAAGTTTCGTTGGCCCTTCTGATATAAATGAATTTCATCGTGCTGTTGGACAGTATGTTGATTATTTAGTTGTTTTAAATGATGTAGAACCCGATAGGATTTTATATTTAGCTGTTCCTAATTTTGCATGGCATGATTTTTTTCAAGAAAAAGCAATACAAAAGGCATTAAATTTTATCAAAGCAAAAGTTTTGATATACAATCCAATACAAGAAACAATAGAAAAATGGATAAAATAACTAAATATCAAAACATAATAATAGATTTTTTAAAAGAGCAAGCTAAACCAACAAAAGGGATTAGCGAAGATATACGAAGAGAAGTAATAATTGATAGAGTAAGTAATAATTTTCAATTACTTCATGTTGGTTGGAAAGAAAGTTATTATCAGTTTTTTGTAGCGTTTCACCTTTCCATTATCAATGATAAAATCTGGCTTCAATGGAATAGAACAGAACATGAAGTTGTTGATTTTTTAATAGAAAAAGGAGTACCTAAAGACGATATTGTGTTAGGCTTGAAGCCTCCATTTGTACGAAAACATACAGGTTTTGCAACCGCATAATAGAAAAAAACACAATACAACATATTAAAATTGTTAATTAAAATATTTTGCATTATAAAATCCTTAATTTTCAAAGAAGGTGAGTCAAACGTCATGTAGCTTACCTTAGTTTTTCTTAAAACTTTTGGAACATAAAAATAACATCGCTAATTTAGCCTATTTTAGTATAAAAATTATTTTTAAATATCATAAAATAGAAGCGATGAATACATATTATAATCCAGAAGATTTGAAAAAATTTGGAGCTATCGGCGATTTCAACAAAAAGCTAGCTAGTAAGTTTTTTGATTATTATGGCGAAGTTTTTAAGGAAGGAAGCCTCACAACTAGAGAAAAATCTCTAATTGCTTTGGCTGTTTCTCATGCCTTGCAATGTCCTTATTGCATAGACTCATACTCGCATGATGCTCTTGAAAAAGGATGTACAGAAGAGCAAATGATGGAAGCTGCTCATGTCGCTTGTGCCATTCGTGGCGGTGCGGCATTGGTGCATAGCGTGCAAATGATGAATCACGTTGATAAAGTGATGATGTAATGAAATCATTAAAAGCACAAAATCATCTTTTTGCCAGCAGCGAAGCACAGCTCGACAAGCTCAATGAAAATAATATCATTGCTTTTGCTGACAAAATAAAACAAAATGGTGTCGAAGCATTGAAGCCAACAAGCCTCGACATCTTTCAAATAAATGTTGGCAAAATGTGTAATCAGACCTGCAAACATTGTCATGTAGATGCAGGCCCCGACCGAAAAGAAATCATGACAAGAGAAACAATGCAGCAATGTGTTGATATTCTCAAAAAACACGACATACAAACGGTAGATTTGACAGGCGGAGCTCCAGAAATGAACCCTAACTTTAGATGGTTTGTTGAAGAGATTAGCCAACTGAACCGACATATCATTGACCGTTGCAACTTGACGATTATTACGGCAAACAAGAAATATCACGATTTGCCACAGTTTTTCGCCAAACACAAAGTTGAAGTTGTCGCCTCGCTGCCACATTACACCGCTCGGCGAACAGATAGCCAAAGAGGAAATGGCGTTTTTGAGCGTTCGATAAAAGCTTTGCAAATGCTCAACGAAGTTGGTTATGGAAAAGAAGGAACAGGTTTGCAACTCAATTTGGTCTATAATCCGACAGGTGCGATACTGCCAGGCCCTCAAAAAGAATTGGAAGCAGACTACAAAAAACAATTGCAACGACAATACGGCATCACTTTCAATAATTTGTATGTGATTACGAATTTGCCAATTAGTCGCTTTCTCGATTATTTGGTCATCAGCGGAAACTATGAAGATTATATGCAAAAACTCATAGATGCCTTTAATCCTGCTGCGGTAGCAAACGTAATGTGTCGAAACACCTTGTCTATCGGCTGGGACGGTTACATTTATGATTGCGACTTCAACCAAATGTTAAACTTAGAATCAAATGGCAATGTGAAACATATAGCAAATTTTGATTTTGAAGCTTTGATGCAAAGAAACATTGTGATTGACCAACATTGCTATGGCTGTACGGCTGGCTTAGGTTCTAGCTGTGGCGGCCAAACAGTTTAAAACAGAATGTATAAAAAAATGTGGCGTTGTTTATAAAAAAATAACGCCACAAAATAAGAAAAAATATTTTTAACTAAAAAGTTACAAACATTTTACTAAAATGATTAATTTGACAACATAGAAGTTTATTAATATTTTTCATACACATTTTATAAAAATAGAAGAAAGAAAAACAAGAAATGAGTTTAATTGTTACTTGAAAACAATCGAACTTACATTAATACTTAGCCATAATAAAAACATGAAGCAGAATAGTAACTACAATTTACTGATTTCAAAACTAGATAAGTTTACACGAAAATACTACACAAACCGTCTCATCAAAGGCACATTGTATAGTGTTGGACTTGTGTTAGCACTTTTTTTAGCTATCAATATTACAGAACATTACCTTTTTCAAAGTCAGGTATATAACTCGCCATCTTTGCGAAAAGGTTTATTTTATGGCTTTTTGGGTACTAGCGGCCTAGCAATTTTTGCGTGGGTTTTAGTACCTCTGATGCAAATTTTTAGACTCGGACGCATTATTTCGCACGAACAAGCCGCTCAAATTATCGGAACACATTTTGGAAATGTAGAAGATAAGTTGCTCAATGTATTGCAACTAAAAAACCAAGCAGATGCACTCAATACAGATACTTCGCTCATAGAAGCAAGTATTGACCAAAAAATTGACGACATCAAGCTAGTGCCGTTTACAAATGCCGTAGATTTGACCAAAAACCGTGAATATCTGAAATATGCACTTATTCCATTGCTATTTTTCTTAGGTGTTTGGGTCTTCAACAAGGCATTGATTGCCAATAGTACAGACCGATTGATAAATAACGACAAAGAGTATATTCCAGATGCACCTTTTCATTTTTCGGTAACTGATGCCGACAAATTGGAGGTTATTCAGTATGAAGATTTGAAAATAGAGGTAAAAGTTGATGGTACGGTTTTGCCAAATGAAGCCAATATTCACATCAACAACTTTCCATATAAGTTGAAAAAAGAATCGCCAACGGCCTTTTCTTATAAGTTCAATAAAATGGCGAAAGAAACGACTTTTTATCTCGAAGCTGATGGTGTGCGTTCAAAAACTTATACCGTAAAAGTGATACCAAAACCTGCGATGTTGAGTTTTGATGCTTCGCTAAAATACCCTTCTTATTTGGGCAAAAAAAATGAAGTATTGCGAAATTCTGGCGATATGATTATTCCAACAGGAACATCTGTGAGCTGGGGATTTGAGGCACAACATACAGATAAAGTAGAAATAAAGTTTGGCAAAAATGGCAAACGTAAAGAAATAAATCGCAAAAGTGATGAGTTGTTTACGACCAAAAAACGCTTTTATAAAGACGCAACCTATACGGTTTTCTTGTCGAATGACAGAATTAAAGATGCCGACTCTATCAGCTATGCTATTTCAGTCATTCCAGATGTTTATCCAACCATTTCAGCGGAAGAAAAAAGAGACACCAATGATGCAAAATACTTGTATTTTTATGGCGATGCTTCTGATGATTATGGCGTAAAAGATGTCGTTTTTAAATACAAAGTCGAAACAGAAAAAAGAACTACAAATAGCTATCAAGAAATTCCGATAGAAAAAAATGTCGGAAAAATGGCTACAAGTTTTACACATACTTGGGACTTAAATCGCCTAAATTTGAAAGCTGGCGATCGCCTTACCTATTTCTTTGAAGTTTGGGACAATGATGCTGTAAATGGCAGCAAAAATGCTCGTAGTCAAATGATGTCTTACGAATTGCCTAGCATTGAGCAGCTCGACGAAATGGTGGAGCAAAACAATGAGGAAATGAAAGAAGACTTGGAAGCAATGCTCGAAGATACAAAAGATTTGAAAGAAAATATTAAGGAACTAAAAGAAGATTTGGTACAGAAAAAAGATTTGAATTGGGAAGACAAAGAGAAGATTGAGCAGATGATTCAGAAGCACAATGAAATGGAAAAGCAAGTAGAAGATTTGCAAGAAAAATTTGAAGAAAATAAAGCTCAACAAGAAGAATATAAAGAATTTTCGGAAGAAACAAAAGAAAAACAAGAGAAGTTAGAAGAGTTGATGGAAGAAGTGATGAGCGATGAAATGAAGGAATTGATGGAAAAATTGGAAAAAATGCTCGAAGAGATGAATAAAGAAGACATCATGGAAGAGCTAGAGGAATTTGAGATGAATGACGAGCAGTTGGAACAAGAATTAGACAGAATGTTGGAGCTGTTCAAAGAATTGGAAATGGAGCAGAAAATGGAAGAAACCATTAGCAAATTAGAGGAATTGGCCGAAGAGCAAGAAGAATTGAGCGAGGAAACAGAACAGAAACAAGAAGGCGAAGATATGGCCGAGCAAGAAGAAAAACAAGAAGAAATAGACGAAAAATTTGATGATTTGAAAGAAGATATGAAAGAGCTTGACGAAATGGCAAAAGAGCTGAATAAAAAGAATGATATGCAGGAAGAAACAAAAGAACAACAAGAGCAAATCAGTCAAGATATGGAGCAGAGTATGGAGCAAATGGATCAGGGCAAAGCACAAGATGCAAGTAAAAAACAACAAGATGCGGCTCAAAAAATGCAAGATATGGCACAGCAAATGCAGATGATGCAAATGCAAATGCAGCAAGAGCAGATGGAAGAAGATATGCAGGCAATTCGTCAGTTGCTCGAAAATTTGATTACGCTATCGAAAGACCAAGAAGATTTGATGGACGACATTTCGATTATGGATGTCAATACGCCGAAATATACGGATTTGGTACAAATTCAACACAAACTGCAAGATGATGCCGAACTCGTAGAAGATAGTCTAATCGCTTTGAGCAAAAGGGTTTTTCAGCTAGAAGCTTTCATTACAAAAGAATTGCGAGAGGTAAAAACAAACATGATTGATGCACTTGACTTTTTGGGCGACCGCAAAAAAGACAATGCAAATACCAATCAGCAGTTTATTATGACGAGTCTCAACAATTTGGCTCTGATGCTAGACGAGGTTCAGCAGCAAATGCAGCAGCAAATGGCACAGCAAATGCAAGGCAATCAAATGTGTAATAAACCAGGCAACAAACCAGGTGGCAAACCAGGAAGTATGGGCAAAATGCAGAAGGATTTGAATGGTCAGATTAAAAAAATGCAGCAAGGCATGAAACCAGGCGGCAAACCGATGAGTAAAGAAGTGGCTCAAATGGCAGCACGACAAGCGGCTATTCGTCAGGCACTCGAAAAAATGGCTCAAGAAAATGGCGAAGGTGGCGAAGGCGAAAAAGGAGACCAAGGCGATTTGCAAAAGCTAATTGAAGACATGGAACAAACCGAAACAGATTTAATCAATAAGCAAATCACGGCAGAAACGCTACAACGCCAACGAAATATTTTGGACAAGCTTTTGAAAGCTGAAGACGCACAGCAAGAAAGAGAACTTGACAAAAAACGATTGGCTCAAACTGCCAAACAAAAACAACGACAAATACCGCCAGAAATAGAAGAATATTTGAAAAAACGAGAATCAGAAACAGAATTATATAAAACCGTTCCGCCAAGTTTGAAGCCGTATTATCGCAATCTTGTGGAACAATATTTCAAATCTATTAGTTTCTAAATAAAACCAAATCTTCAAGGTGGGGTGTCGAATTTCGTGGTGTTTTTTTATAAACACTCGCCCTATTTTTTG
>JBMZCV010000234.1:0-6181 GCA_049613665.1 Chitinophagales bacterium
AAAAGCTAATTATTTGAATACATCATATATATAGCACACAATTCTTTACAGAAACCTATTTAATAAAGAGCAGTTATTTCCGCTTTGAAATAAAATAAATATTATAAAAAAATATTTGCTTGTTTTTCTGTATCAGCAATTAGTTTTTTAAGGCCTTTTTTTATCAAAAGTTTAAACATACTATTTTTTTTAGGCTAAGGAGACCTATATTTCCTATTTTTATGGCTTTTTGAACTGAAAAATACTATGTTTCCCCTATCAAAAAAAGTCAATACTGTTTAAAAACCTTAACGCCTTTTGGCACAAAAAAAACTAATTTTTAAAAGGTCAATCTTTTTGATTTTCTGACGACATTGATGAGTTATATTATCATTTTTGTCTAACTACTGAACATTTGATAACAAAAACAAGCTTGAAAAAGAGCCTGCAATAAAACTTTATTGCAGGCTCTTTTTTTGTTTAACTTATGTGATAATATTTGCTTTTTGTTTAGCTTATTTTGAATTTTAATAAACAGAAAAATTCTTTTTTTACTAAATTAAATTTTAAATATCGTGGGTATATACTTTGTTTAGAATAAAAATGGTCTTTTTGCTACCAAAATGAGACTTTTGTAATGAAAAAGACATTAAATATTGTTTGTTTAGCTTTTTTGCATAAAAATTCAACAAAATATTGTTTGTTTAACTTTTTTGGTTTATCTTTGAACAAAAGTTGAATATACACAACCAATAATAAAAAGCTTTATTTTATCAAAACAAATTTTTTATGAAAACATATAAAGAAAATTTCAATGGTTCATTAATAAAAATGGTTAATAAATTAAAGCCTTATGCCATCAATTTAACTAAAAATATAGATGAGGCTAATGATTTATTGCAAGAAACAATGTATCGAGCTTTGGCAAATAAAGATAAGTTTAAAGATGGTACAAATCTGAAGGCATGGCTTTTTACGATTATGCGAAATATTTTTATTAATGCTTATCGTCGAAAATCAAAATATCATACTATTATTGATACAACAGACAATTTGTATTATTTAAACAATACTTCAACAATCATTAAGAATGGTGCGGAAGGTAATTTTGTGTTGAAAGATACGCAAAATGCGATTGAAAAATTGAGCGACGATTATAAAGTGCCGTTTCTAATGTATTTTGAAGGTTTTAAATATCAGGAAATTGCAAAAGACTTGGAGTTACCACTCGGAACAGTTAAGAGTAGGATTTTCTTTGCTCGAAAAGAGTTGAAAAAACGCCTAAATGCTTATCAGTATATATACAATTGAGAATGTAATGTGTAAGAATTGCATTTGTGTTTTGTAACTGTTTTTTTACAAATCAAAAAAGCATCTTTTTGTGAAGATAAATTTCACAAAAAGATGCTTTTTATTTTTTCGAAAAAAAGAGGTTCGCTCTATCTTTTCGACAGCTCACTAGCGATACTCCTTAAAAAGCATCGCTAGTGCTACATTTATTTACCTCGAATGAGATGAATATAGCCATTGAGTGTTTGATTTGGGATTTCGAAACCATCGCTAGTGCGTTCAAAAACTTCGCAAACATAATGATAAACAGCTTCGGGCATTTCCTTGCCTTTTTGGTCTGTTCCGTTCCAGTTGATATTTGGGTCGGTAGTCTCATAAATTAATATTCCCCACCGATTGAAGACTTTGAAATTGATGCTACTCACAAAACTTGATTTTCGTGGTACAAATAGTTCGTTGTCGCCATCACCATTTGGTGTAAATACATTTGGCAATTCTAATTCTACACAATTTTCTACACATACAATATTGCTGTATAGGCTTTCATTTTGAAATGAATCGATAGCACTAACAGCATAACAGCCTGCCAAGGAGTTTTGCAAAAGATGTTCAAAGATAGTTTGCGAAACGCCTTCATTGGTTGCAATGAGTTCGTAATCTGAATTGAATGGCGAAGAATAATAAATATTGTATTGTACAACATCATTTGAACAGCTATTTTCAATTTCCCATTGGAGGGTATTGACAAATGTTTCTTCGGGTAGCACATCGTATTCGGCTTCGCAAAGATTGCTAATGCTCAAAACAGGTGGGCAAGGAGGAACAGTATCAATGGGTGTTTGACACACGATTTGTGAACGATTGATTAAAGGGTCAATGAGTTCGGTAGCATTGTAAGTACCAATGCTTTCGATATAATAACAGTATTCTTTTCCATTTTGCAATTCACCATCTATATAATTTTCGGTAGTTGTGGTATTGATAAGCTCAAATGTGCCATCGTTATTTTCTCTATACACATGATATTCATAGTTTGTCCAAGGCACTTCAAATGTCCAATCTAAGAAAAGTGTATTGTCGCTTGGTTCAATATTTAAGAAAACAGAAGAGGCTGTTTGTGTTTCTCCAACTAATTCGTTTTCGGAATAAAAAGCAATTTTGTAAACATAAGCATTTGCCAAAGTATTGAGTGGTACGGTATTGTCCAAATAAATGGTGTCATTGGCAGCCGCAAAACTATTGGCAGTAAAACTTTGCAAGAGTTCAAAATTATTTGTTCCCAAGCCTTCACTTCTAAATACTTCATAGCGATATGGAGCAGCATTTATCAATGTATCGAGGTCTTCGGCACGAGGTTTTGACCAAACGACTGAGATATTGCCTGCATTGGTATCTGTGACAACGACATCAACATTTGTAATAATGGGTACATCACGAGGAAGCTCTATGCATATGTTTTCGGAAGCCAAACTAGAAACAACATTGAGCGGATTAGGTGGATTGGCATTTGTAAACGAATTTGCAAATTCTCCTACTATTCTATAAGAGTAGAAAAGACCAGGCATAGCCGTTTCATCGACATAAGAATCTCCTGTAATGCTATCAGCTATTTTTATATAGTTTGTACCATTAAAATCTGCTTTACACTCGTCAAAATCTAAGCTATCGCAACCCACAGCTCGCCATATCGAAAATCCTCTAAATTTTTCATTGTCATCGCAAGTATAAGGCAAATCCCAAGTGAGTTCAATATTTTGTTCTACAATGTTAGCCGTTAATCCTGTTGGTGGAGGCATCACCAAAGTCAATTGCCATGTTTCTAAATCTACGAGAGGAAATGGCAAGTTATTGTTGACGAAATTGTCTTCTGCTTTGAATACTACCGTATATTTTGAGCTAGAGATGTGGTCGCAAGTTGTTTGCCAAACAAAATTTGCCAACACAAGAGCAGTATTTTTGACGGTTGTGCTATTTATTTGTTCAGTTATTATATCGGTAGTCAAAATAATACTATCAAGTCCAACAACGACAGTATCAAATGCAAATGCTTCAATAGCAACAAGCTCGGCAGGGTTTACAACTTCCAAAGGGCCACCAAAAGCACTTAACGTAATAGTTTGTGGAGGAGATTCTGGGTCAGTAGCCGAAATGGGCAAAACCAAGCTATCGCCAATAGTCAAACAAATTTCGTTTAGTGGCGATATTTCTGGAGGCGTATTATTTACATCTTCTACAAAAATTTGCATATCCCGAATCATATTTCCTATTTGCACACCGTTTCTAAATTCTCTAATCAAAAAAGCGATATTATAAATTCCTGCTACTTGAGGTGCGTCCCAAATAAATTCGCCTGTTGCAGGGTTTAACGAAATGTTGTTATCTGGCGAAGAAGGTTGATTATTCGGATTAATTTGGTCTGGATATTGGTACAAAGGCACATCAGAGTTAGTGCCTTGCTTTGGTGGAATCAATTCGAAATACAAGCTATCGCCATCAATATCAAACGCATTTGGATTGTGAATAAATGTATAACCAATGTTTGCATAATCAATCGGAGGTTGCAAAAGTATAGGAGAGCTATTGAAGCCAAAAAATTGTGGGTCTCTAAAAAAAATAGTGTCTTGCAAAAAAAATGGAATATCAACCGAGTTGCCCAATTGAATATTGATGACTTGATCAATACGGTTTGGGTCACGCACCGAAACGACATAGTCGAAAGGAGCGGGATAAGTATGGTCAATTTTGTATATATTTTTTCTTATGTTGTTTCCAACAGTTTCTCCTTCGTTATTATTGCCATTGACTCTTGGAGCTTGAGTGATAGGTGTGCCATCGCCAAAGTTAATATCTAATGAATCTCGGTCGGCTGCTGCTGCTCCGCCACCTTGTATTCTTGTATAAGTAGTAATTGTAAAAATATAGCGAAATGGCTCGCCAGACAAAGGGGCACTTTCATAGGTTATTTCACCCGCTCTATTATGTGTAGCAGATAAATCGCTAGACCATACTAAAGATAAGAATGAAACCAATGTTATGATATTGATGATTCGGATAAACAAATGTGTTTTCATACAGATTTAAACGTTTTTAAGGTAAAACTTATTTTTTAGAGTAGCGAAAATCAAAAATAGATAAGCATTAAAATAATGCAGTAATGGTATGATAAGATACGTTTTTTTAGGCTAAAAAGATGACTACAAAACATAAAATTGAAGACAAATATAGTTTTTTAATAAAACAGTTTTGAAAAATAAATATGTGTTGCGTTCATTTAGTCTATTTTCTAATCAAAAATAGAAAATATTTATATACTAAAACGTATAATTGCTCTTTGTTTTTTATTTTACAATACTCTGACAATAATGAAGTGTGCTTGCATATATAGGCTAGTATTACGAATACTCAAGAATGTATAACTAAATAAATTTAATAATGAAAATATATGTTTAAACATTTTTTTTGCAAAAACATATTTTGTTTTTTTTATTGTATAATGTTTTGACTATTATTGTTTTATGAATGACAATGATATGTTAAATATGTGCATTATTTAAAAAATGTTCTGTTTTTATTTTTATTTGAGAAACTATTTCAAATTATGTAAACGAAAAACAAAAACATGTCAAATATACGTTATATTAAAAATATATTTTGAGTTTTTATATTCGTTTAGTAATCGCATTTTTCTTTAAAAAAAGTATGTTTTATTTATATGTGATTTTTTTAAACTGCATAAGATGTTGCTTATTAGTGTTTTATGTGTTGGAGTTAATCACTTTTTTTGTGTGTTAAAATGAAAAAAAAGATGGAAGGAAAGATGAAAAGAAAAAAATAAATAATTCTTTTATGCAAGAAGAATGTTTATTAAGAGAGTAATCACAATAAAACATTGTATGCAAATTTTTTATTTGATTTTGGAATGATTTTTGGCAAGTATTGCATTGAAAAGTATAATATTGACCTATTAATATAAAATATAATATTTCAATAACATATTTATATTCTTTTTTTTGGATAATTCTAAATATAGAAAAAATTAAATTATAGCAATACAAAAGTATTTCATTATGAAACGAGGATTTCTCTTACTCTTTCTTTTAATCAGCTCCATATGGACTGTTTCGGCACAAGACCTCAATGTGACAGGTGTTGTGTTAGACAATTCCACGCCTAGCGATGGGGCTTCGGTTATACTTTCCGTCACTGTTCAAAATAGCGGAGCTATCGATGCTACTAATATATTAGTAGATATCGAGCTTGCTACCGAATTGAACCATATGAGTGACGATGGAAATGGCGATTATGATAATGGCTCAGGTATCTGGACTATTAGCAGTTTGCTAGCAAGTGCTGACACAACTTTGCAAATTACAACTACGTTTGTAGAAGCCATTTCATTAACATCAGTTATCAAAAGCTCAACAGCATTTATTGCTGCTTTTGATGATGATAATTCCAACAATAGCAATAGTGCATGTTTGACTTCTCCAATACCTATATGTGTAGCAAGCGGAGAAGAGTTTACATTATCGGCACCAACTTCTATTGATGGAGAAGCACCTGATGGTAGTCCAATGTCTTATGCCTTGAGCAACTTTCAATGGCTATTAGACGACTCACCATATGATGATGGTGACCCCGATTCTCAAACTAACACACTTCTTGTGAGTCAGGCAGGTTCTTATACCTTAACTGCTGAATATGATGATGGTACAAACACCTGTCCTTTTGATGGTTGTTGTCCTGTTGTATTTGTTGAGGAATGTCCTTGTAGCGTTAGTGTAGAAAATCCATTAGTTGGGGCTTGTATGTACAATTCAGATAGCAGCCAAAGTGAAGCAAGTTTGACATTTGATGTTAGCTTTGCAAATGTAGCATTAGGCGAAATGATAACTGTAATGGCAGGCGATAG
>JBMZCV010000235.1:0-6151 GCA_049613665.1 Chitinophagales bacterium
CGAACATTTGTCAGTAAAATAACATCAAATTCGACACCCCACCTTCAAGGTTTTTAAAAATCTTGAAGGATTTTTTTAATTTCTGAGGCACATTTTTTTATAGAAATTATTTTTTTTAGCTAAAAATATTGAAATACAATTAAAAATTATCATTTTTGCAAAAAAATTATATCAATTTTAGACCAATCCTTAGATAAAACATTACACTTTTATTCTGTTCAAAAAAACGACAACTCTTGCCGTTGCTGCGTGTTATCACCAGCAACAAAAAGGTAAATAGGTTGTTTTAAGCCTTGTTTTTCACAACAACTTGTTGGTGATAACACCAACAAGGGCGTGGCTTTATTTTTTATTTAGATAGTATAGTAATATTATAAGCAAGGTTTGGTATTAGACCAAAAATGTAGTCTTTTATTACAAAAAAACAACTAGAACCATGAAAAAAATATTAGTGCTAGGAGCAGGAAAATCTGCGACAACCCTTATTAGCTATTTGCTCAAAAACGCCGCACAATACAATTGGCACATTACAGTTGGCGATTTTAATATAGACATAGCTGCCCAAAAAATTGATGGACATAAGCATGGAACAGCCATATTTTTTGATGTAAAAAATGCTGATTTGCGAGCCAAATGCGTACAAGAACACGATATTGTAGCGTCTGTTTTGCCTGCTGTTTTTCATCAAATGGTTGCTTTAGATTGTCTCAAATACGAAAAGCATATTGTTACTCCTTCTTATCTTTCCAAAGAAGCCGAAGCTTTAGATGCTGCTTTTAAGGCCAAAAACTTATTGTTTATGGGCGAAATAGGGCTTGACCCAGGCATTGACCATATGAGTATGATGCGAACTTTGGACGAAATAAAAGCTAAAGGTGCAAATATTCAAGCAGTTCGTTCATTCTGCGGTGCTTTGATAGCACCAGAGTCCGACAACAATCCATGGAACTATAAATTTACTTGGGCTCCAATGAATGTTATTTTAGCAGGACAAGGAACAGCCCAATATCTCAAAAATGGACAACCTAAATATATTCCTTACAACCGTTTGTTTTCGCTAACAGAAAACTATCATATCGATAAGTTAGGCACTTATGAGGCATATGCCAATCGTGATTCTTTGTCGTATCTCGATAAATATGAGCTTAGTGAAATACCAACTTTCATTCGTGGTACTTTGCGTAAAAAGGGGTATTGCGAAGCATGGAATGCCTTTGTAAAGTTGGGCTTAACAGATAATAATATTTCTATTTATAATACCGAAAAGCTGACTTATGCCGACCTTATTGGTGCTTTTTTGCCTGCCAATTATACGGCAGACCACGCAGATATACAAACAGCTTTAGCCGAATTTTTAAACATAGGTGTTGCTTCTCCTGTGATGAAAAAATTAGCATGGTTGGGTTTGTTTGATAACAATAATTTTATTGGGCAAGGGCCAGCTACACCAGCCAAAATTTTGCACGATTTGCTAGTCAAAAAATGGGCGTTAGAAGAGGCAGATGTCGATATGATTATTATGCTCCACAAAATAGATTATGAGCTAAACGGAACAATTTTTTCGCATACTTCTACTATGGTACAGAAAGGCAAAGATGCAGAACAAACGGCTCTTGCTGCTACGGTAGGCTTGCCGATGGGCATGATGATTAAGCTTTTATTGACGACAGACTTGCAACTTTCGGGCGTGCAAATTCCGATTATGAAAGCCGTTTATGAGCCTATTTTGAAGGAATTGGAGGAGTATGATGTCTTTTTTATAGATAAAGAAGAAGAAATCTAAATGTTATGTGCTTGATTAAGCTTTTTTAATGAAAAAAATAGGCTACTCAATTACACTGTAAAATAAATTATGTTAGTTTTCTCTTTTTTGAAAAAACGCCAAATATCGCCATTAGTTGTGTGTTATTGCCAGCAACTAAAAGGAATAGAGTTTTTTTAAGTTTTTTCGTAAAAAAATATTGTTGATAACATTTGCGAGGGCATATCGCTCTTTTTTAGTATTTAGGTGGAAGGCACTTTAAAAGTATCTTCCACCTAAATTATCATAACATTTTTATAAAATAAACTTTAAAAAACTTAAATTACAGTATATTTATACCAATGATTCGGACATTTTTTATAACAATTTTGAGTTGAATAAAAAAAACGCCTTTTGGCAAGTGAAACAGACTATTTTTCAGTTCAAAAGGCTACAAAAAGGGCAAATATTGGCTGTCTTAGCCTAAAAAAAAATAGTATGTTTAAGCCTTTGATAAAAAAGTGTATAAATGTCCGAACTATTATTATACAATAAGTGCCATAAAGACTTTATATATTTATAGTATGATAGAATTGGATATATACGACATCTTCAAGGTCAATTTTTCGCTTTACTATTTTGCTATAAATATGTAATTCTTTTGGGATAATGCTTTTTAGAACAAATAAAAAGCGACATGCTTTTTCATAAAAAAAATATTATTTTTCACAGAGACACAAAAATCAATACAAAAACTTTCCATTTACTATTTATTTTCGTACCTTTGCACTCGCTTAATGCGACGGTAAATAATCAAATGAAAAAGTTTGATACCTTATTGAAATGAACATCTTTATTTTCAAAGCATTAGCACCAATCAAAGTGTATATTAAATAGGTGCTTGACACTTAGAAATTGAACATACAAATAAAATGGAATTAATTAATTACGTACAAGAACAATTGGCTCTTTCGCCAAATTTACCTGACTTCGGTGCAGGTGACAATATCACAGTATATTACAGAATTAGAGAAGGTAACAAAGAAAGAGTGCAGCCTTTTAGAGGCAATGTATTACAAGTTCGTGGTGGCGACAAAAACCCAAATAGAACTTTTACGGTAAGAAAAATGTCGGGCAACGTAGGTGTTGAGCGTGTTTTTCCACTTACTTCTCCAAACATCGAAAAAATCGTTGTACACAAATATGGTAAAGTACGCCGTGCTAGATTATTTTACTTGCGTGAGTTGCAAGGTAAAAAAGCTCGTATCAAAGAAAGACGTATTATCGATAAAAAATAAGTTTCAAATACTAAATTAAAAGTCAATTGACTTGCTAACACATTGAAAATCAAGGTGTCAGCTCCAATTTTATGACATTTTTTTGTCCGACTATTTAATTGTATTTATTTTTTTCCGTTTATATGGTTCTTCGATAAACAAAAATATACCAAATAAAAAAATCCTTTCAAACATTCAGATGTTTGAAAGGATTTTTTTTGTCTATAAACTTACACAAGGATATATTTCTATTTGTTTACTGACTTGTTTCGCAAAAACTTCATTATATTTACTTTGACTAAATAATTTCAATTTAAAACCTAAGTACATTTTATTTATGATAAAAATAAAACATATAATTATTGGTGTTTTAGCTTTGTTTCTAACTGTTTTTGCGTGGCAATATTCGCAACAAAAAGTAGAAAAAGCTGTAACAACAGAAAATAAAGCAACTTTTTTTAAAAATAAGCTAGACAAAAAAAGCTATCCAGAAGAAAATTTTTGGTATCAGCGAAGCTATCCAGGTTTTGATTTTAGTATTGATGCTTATGTAAAAAGCATGAAAAAAGCAATTGCGGTTTCTAAAGAAAATAGTGAAAAGTTTCGTCAAAACGCAAAAGCAAATGGCGAAGGCTACGATACGCCATGGAAACTTGAAGGGCCAACAAATATTGGCGGCCGAATCAATACGGTTATTTCGCACCCTCAAAATCCGAATATCATTTATGCTGGCTCTGCCAAAGGTGGTATTTTCCGAACGCTAGACAATGGCGAGAGTTGGCAACCAATTTTTGATGAACAACCATATTTAGCTATCGGCCACATCGTTTTCAATCCCCAAAATCCTGACGAAGTATTTGTAGCTACTGGCGACCCAAATATTTCAATTTCTTTTGCGGTAGGCGATGGTATTTATAAAAGTAGCGATGGCGGCCAAACATGGGAGAATATCGGTTTGGCAGAGCAAAGAATAGCTACGAAAATAAGAATAAATCCAGAAAATCCAGATATTATGTATGTCGGCACAATGGGTGATCCTATGCAGCGAGACGATAATCGTGGCTTGTATCGCACCGAAAATGGCGGACAAACATGGGAGCAAGTTTTATTTATTGCCGATGATGCAGGTATTATTGATTTGGTTATAGACCCAAACAATCCAGATGTTTTGTTTGCAGCGAGCTGGAACAGAATTAGAAATACGGAAGAAAGTATAGTAGATGGCGATGATGCCAAAATTTGGCGAACTACTGATGGTGGCGATACTTGGGAAATCCTCGAAAATGGTTTGCCACAGCAAGATATGTCTCGTATTGGCTTGGCGATTTCCGACTCAAAAGTATTTGCAGTATATGTAAACACAAACTACGAGTTGGATAATGTATATGTTTCGTCAGACGATGGCGACTCTTGGGAAGCTACGACAGGAAATGCAGGTGCAATTTTGGGCGGCTTTGGCTGGTATTTTGGAAAAATAGCTGTAAACCCAACCAACGATGACGAAATTTATGTATTGGGTGTAGATTTGCACCGCTCGCTTGATGGCGGCCAAACTTGGGAAACTGCAACGCCGCCGTGGTGGGAATATTCGGTTCATGCCGACAAACATAGCCTTCATTTTAGCGATGGAAACACTTTATTGTTAGCGACTGATGGCGGTCTATATCGTAGCACCGACAATGCCGAAACATGGATAGACATCGAGAACATTCCTAATACTCAATTTTATAAAGTAGCTTACAATCCCACGAATCCGAGTGTGTATGGAGCTGGTGCTCAAGACAACGGTATCACGGCAGGAAATGCAGATGCAATGAATGAATGGCCACGCCTTTTAGGTGGCGATGGTTTTCAAGTGATTTATCACCCAACAGACCCAAATGTTTTTTATGCCGAAAACCAAAATGGAGCGGTTTATGTAACGACAGATGGCGGTTTTGATTTCAACTATGCAAATAATGGCATTGATGGGAGCGACCGTACAAATTGGGACACGCCTTATATTATGAGTCATCACAATCCAGATGTGTTGTATCAAGGTACTTTCCGACTTTACAAAAATGAAAGTCCTGCTGGGCAAAATTCTTGGTTTCCTATCAGTGAGGACTTAACAGATGGCAATATTTTTGGAAACTCGTTTCATAGCATTACTTGCATAGCCGAATCGCCTTTAAATGCCAATCATTTATATGTAGGAACAAGTGATGCGAATGTTTGGCACTCGCTAGATGGTGGCGAAACATGGGAAAGTTTGCACGAAAATTTGCCAGAAAAATATATCACGAGTATCGAAGCTTCGCCAAATGAAATGAACACGGTATATGTGACGATGGCTTCTTACAAAGGAAATGGTATAGATGCAGAAATTTATCGCTCGATAGATAACGGCTACAACTGGGCAAAAATCAATGGCGATTTACCAGCAATTGGCGTAAATGATGTGATGATTTATCCAAATACAGCGATTGATAGTTTGCTTTTTGCGGCTACCGATATTGGTATTTATGCTACGGCCGATGTGGGCGAAACATGGACTCGTGTGGGTAGCGAATTTCCATATCTTTGGGTGTTTGATATAGAGCATGATGTGGCGAACAATCGCATTATCGCAGGTACTTTCGCACGCTCTTTATATACTTTTCCGATAGATTCGATTTTGTCAAATAACTCTACGCCAATAGATACTTCTAATGTCGGCATTGTAGAAAATACGAAGCTCAAAAATTGGAATGTATATCCAAATCCTGCCGAAAATGTTTTTTATGTAGAAAATTTAGATGAAAAACAACAAACGACAACAGCATGGATAAGCGATTTGGCAGGCAGAAAAATAAAAGATATTGAGCTAAACGACAAGCGACAAGCGATAGATATTAGCGATTTTGCGAAAGGTGTTTATTTGGTACATTTTTCCGAAAATGGGAGCGAGGAAGTTGTTAAAATGGTGAAGCAGTAGGTTTTTTGTTAAAATGTTAAAATTAAACCCTCAAGGTTTTTAAAACCTTGAGAGTTTGAAAATAGGATAGGAGATGAAGTTGATGGTTTTATGTATTTTTTAATATGTAATAAACTTTACTCACAAAATTTTTAAATGAGAAATAATAGGAAATTTAGGTGGCAGGCATTTTCAAAA
>JBMZCV010000236.1:0-5956 GCA_049613665.1 Chitinophagales bacterium
ATAAATACAAAAATACAAATTTTTTATCATTAAAAAGTCAAAGCGGAAATTGCTGCTAAAAAAGACACAAAAGCCATAAACAATTGATTATCAATTATTTATGGCTTTTTTATTCTTATATTCTTTACCTTACAACAGTTCTGACATTTATACATTTTTTTATCAAAGGCTTAAACATACTATTTTTTTAGGCTAAAGCGACCAATATTTGCAAATTTAATGGCCTTTTGAACTGAAAAATAGTATATTTCGCTTACCCAAAGGAGCTTTTTATTAAACTGAAAATTATTACAAAAAATGTCCGAACTATTGTTCCCTTAAATACATATATATTAATAAAGGCTAAATTTTTGATAAAAAAAGCTTTGTTTTTTTGCTTGGAGTTTAATTTTTTGACTTTTCAGATAAAAAGTAATCATTTGATAATCAAGCAAATACATATTATTTTTACCTAAAATTCATCTAACTTGAAAGCCAATTTTCTAGCACAAAAAAAGAAAAAAGAAGGTAACATAGTCTTATCTTTAGCGTATAAATTAGCAAATCTCACTACTAACTTATCATTATCACTATCTTACTCTACTTGATTTTTTATTATTTTTTATCAAAAATTATACAAATGAAATTTCAAGGACTTACACTCTTCCTAATTTGCCTTTTCTTCGGAATGCAAACAACTTTCGCTCAAGCACAACGCAACTGTGCTGCCATGGATCGTTTAGAAGTATTAATCGAAGAAGATGCTAGATTATCAAACTCTCTCTTAAAAGTAGAAAACCATACACGCTCAATACTCGAAAAGCCGCAAAATATGCGTGTTGATGGTGTTATCACTATTCCTGTTGTCGTTCATGTTATTTATAGCAATAGCAACGAAAATATCAGCGAAGCTCAAATCCAATCTCAAATTAATGTACTGAACCAAGATTTCAGAAGAACCAATCCTGACGCAAACAACACTTGGTCGCAAGCAGACGATGTCGAAATCGAATTTTGTTTGGCTAGTGTAGCTCCAGATGGCACTCCTACAACAGGTATTACTAGAAAATCGTCTAATACTTCTTCTTGGGGAACAAATGATGCTATGAAAAGCTCTTCTCAAGGTGGTGTTGATGCTTGGCCAACAGGCGACTACTTAAATATGTGGATATGTAACATTGGTGGCGGAATTTTGGGCTATGCTCAATTTCCTGGCGGTAGTGCTGCTACTGATGGTGTCGTGATGGGGCCTCAATACTTTGGCACAACAGGCTATGTTTCTTCTCCTTTTGATGGTGGACGCACAACAACTCACGAAGTAGGTCACTGGCTAAACTTGCGTCACATTTGGGGCGATGGAAACTGTAATGCTGACGATTTTGTAAGTGATACACCTACTTCTGACGCTGCAAACTATGGCTGTGCAACAGGACATACTTCTTGTAACTCTACTGATATGGTTCAAAACTATATGGACTATTCTGATGATTCTTGTATGAACTTATTTACTTCTGGCCAAAAAGCTAGAATGCGTGCTTTGTTTGACAATGGTGGTTTTCGTGCTAGTTTATTAAACTCTGATGGCTGTGGCAATGCTGGCCCACTACCTACTTGTGACGATGGCATTATGAATGGTTCTGAAACAGGCATTGATTGTGGTGGTAGTAGCTGTGAGCCTTGCCCTTGCAATGGCACAAATGTAACAGTAAGCATTACACTTGACCAATATGGTTCTGAAACTACTTGGGCAATTACAGATGCAAATGGTGCAATAGTTGCTTCTGGCGGCCCTTATTCAAACGGAACAGATGGAACAACAGTTACTGCAAGTGCTTGTTTGGCCGATGGTTGTTATGATTTTACTATCAATGATGAATATAGTGACGGTATTTGCTGTGGATATGGCGACGGTTCTTATACAGTAAGCGATGGTTCTACCTTAGCTTCTGGCGGACAATTTGCAGCTAGTGAAACAACTAATTTTTGCGTAGGCAATGATGAGCCAACTCCAACTTGCGACGATGGCGTTATGAACGGAAACGAAACTGGCGTTGATTGCGGTGGCGATTGCGATGCGTGTGCTACTTGCGACGATGGCATTATGAACGGAAGCGAAACTGGCGTTGATTGCGGTGGTGATTGTGATGCGTGTGCTACTTGCGACGATGGCGTTATGAACGGAAACGAAACTGGCGTTGATTGCGGTGGCGATTGCGATGCGTGTGCTACTTGCGACGATGGCATTATGAACGGAAGCGAAACTGGCGTTGATTGCGGTGGTGATTGTGATGCGTGTGCTACTTGCGACGATGGCGTTATGAACGGAAACGAAACTGGCGTTGATTGCGGTGGTGATTGCGATGCCTGCGTAACTCCAGCAGAGTGCGACACTCCAACAAATATCGCTTTAACATTTATCAATGATACAAAAGTGCGAGTTACTTGGGACGCTATGCCAGACGCTATCAAATATCAATTGAGATATAGAGTACAAGGTTCGAACTCTTGGAAACGCAAAAATACAACACTTACTTATCGCAATGCAGGAAACTTAGCAGCAGGCACAACTTACGAATATAAATTGAGAACTCGTTGTTCAGATGGTTGGACAGCTTACTCTCCTATCGAATCATTTACTACTCCTGCTACTCGTTTAGATGGCAATTTTGTAGAAGAAACAACAAAAGCAATTGACTTGAATTTATATCCAAATCCTGTAAGCAAAGTATTGACTGTTGAGTATGATACAGATGCTACAAATAGTGTAAATATCCAAATTTTAGACATTACTGGCCGTCAAATCATGAACATGCAAAGCGAAAACGATGGCGACCAAGTTCAATTTAATGTAGCTAATTTGCAAAGCGGTTACTACTTCATTCAAATTGATAATGGTAAAGAGCAAATCACTGAAAAATTTATCGTTTTTAAGTAGGCTATAAAAAAATCATAAGTTTCACTATACTCAACTTTACTCACTCATTTAAGTAGTCGTTCAGAAATTTTTGGGCATTTCAATACAAGATAACACCTTGATTGTCAATGCGTTAGCAACTAAACGAATGCTTTATTAAATAGGTGCTGTGTTAAAAAGCAAGAATATTCTTGAAAAAAATGTTAAATTTACACCATTAAGGAGGTTATTTATTTTTGTAGCCATCCAGAGTAGGCAGAACACGTTTTCTGCCTACAACTTTTAAGCTATCGCCGTTTTCAGTTTTTCTTTTACGTTTTGTTTTTGCTCTTTATAATTAGGGTCATAAGGTTTTCCACTTTTAAATAAAGCATAAATCAAGAGCAATATTTTTCTTTGAATAGCGACATAAGCCACCATTTTAACATTTGTTTTTTGCACTATTCTTTGATACATTTGCTTGAATTTTGGTTCATATTTAACGATACAAATAGCAGGAAAATACAAAGCTCTACGAATAAATTTATTGCCCTTTTTAGAAATTTTGGTTTTTCCCTTGATAGATGACCCAGATTGTCTTTGAACGACATCGTATCCAGCATAGCTGACTACTTGCTCTCTAGCCGTAAATAGTTCAAAGCCATTAGTTTCGGCAATAATAGTGGCCACAGTAATTAAGCCAACGCCTTTAATTTGACAAATATTATCTACTTTTTGACTAAGTATTTCGTCCTTTTTAATGGCAGTTTCAATTTCAAGTTCCACCTCTTTCAATTGTTGCTCTAATAATTTGAGCCGTTGTTTCATGCGTTTGATAGCTGATGATTGGGGTTCATAAGATGACAAAAGTGCTCCCATACGATTTAATATAACGGTTTTTGTACTTAATATTTGAACACGGTCACGACATAACTGCTTGATTATGAGTGTATTAGGAGAAGCTGGTTTCCACTCAAACAAATTACGTTCAATACCCAAACGACCCAACATAGAAGCATCAACCTTATCCGTTTTAGATTTCAAGTTAAGGCTTCTAGCATATGCTTTGCCTAGGTTGGGAAGAATGATATTTACTCGATAAGCATTATCATACAAAAAATGAGATAGTTGCTCATGGTAAACCCCTGTTGCTTCCAAAGTGATTTGAACAGAACAATCTGCAACTGCTTTTTTTCTTTTTTTGGTCACCCAAGTTAAAAAATGCTTAAAACCAGTATGATTATTATTAAATGTACGACTACCTTTAATCTGTGTACTTTGGTCTGCTCTGAGTTCCCAAAAGCTGGCTTTAAAGTCTAATTTGGCAATATCTACTCCTACATTTTGTTTTAAAATTTGAACACGATTTGTTTTAGTTGAAGACATAATTATATGAAAATTAATATGAACATGAATAAATGTGGTTCTCATACGGCTTGACTCGCGTTTTATACTGACTACTAACGATTGAAAGATAGTGTCTTAGGTGCTGTTCAGACTCTAAAGAACCTCCAAAAGCAGGGAGTTCCTATTTAACTACATACCCTAAAAATAGGGTTGTTTCTCTTGGTAATTCTCCTGCTTTTGTTCATAAATAATAACCTTTTTTTGCCGAAATTTATAATCCTTTTTTTTCAACACAAACATACGAGTACTTGGTACTTAAAAAAGTGAAACTTCAACAAAGGGCAGTTACTTTATTACTAAGTAATTGCCCTTTTCCTTTTTTTGGTTGCTGATGATAACATGCAACAACGGCGAGTATTGTCGTTTTTTTGAAAAGCGTAATATTTTATCTAAGAATTAGCATTAGAATATTATTTCCTTCCTGAATATCAAAAAATACCTGAACTACTACTTACAAAAAGTTGAGTATTTATGGCTAAAAATGCAGATGTGAGTTTTCAAATCGTACCACACCAAATTGCTAATTTTTAACTACCAAATGCCTCATTTAAGCAAACTTTCTATTTCAAAAACTCTTGAAAAACGCCAATTTTCAAAGTTTCCCATTCCGCCTTCAAAATGCTATAATACACCGTATCTCGTCTATATCCATCATTCATCAGCGTGTGACTGCGAAGTTCGCCTTCATATTTCGCTCCGAGTTTTTCCATAGCTCGCCTAGATTTCGCATTTCTACTGTCAGCCCTAAATTCTACTCGCTCTGCTTCAAACTGCTCAAAAGCATATCGCAACATCAAAAATTTGCAGTTTTTATTCAATCCTGTGCCTTGAAAACGCTCATTTAGCCATGTCCAACCAATCTCTAGCCGTTTATCTTTTGGCGAAATATTGCCGAAACTTGTGCTGCCTGCATACTCATTTTTTTGCTTGTCGAAAATCGCAAAAGGAATGCGTATTTTATTTTTCTTAGCTGCCAATGCTATTTCAATATACTGCCGCAAAGCTGTTTTTGTGCCAAAAGGCGATGGCGAATACTGCAACAAATTGGGATATTTCAAAGCAATAGGCAGCAGTTTTTCGAGATGCGACCTTTGCAAAGGTTCGAGCCGAACACGCTCGTTTTCTAAAATAAGATTTTCGCTACTCTCCTCCTCCACTTTTATTTCTTCTAAAATGCTTTTTCCTTTCGAGCCATCGCCAGATGTCCATTGCCAAGTTTCGTGCAAACGCAAGCGACCATCAGCTAATATCTCTGGCTTAGAATGGCAAAAACCTGTCATCAGTTCGCCAGCCGTATTGACTTGATGATACCGCATTTCTATATTTCCAAATTCATCTACTTTGCCTAGCAAATGCCCTGTTTTTATTTTGCCACCATTATAAGAAGCCGTCAAAATATCGCCACTTTGCCGATACAAGAAAATGGTTTCAGATGAGGTTTCGCCATTTTCGGCATTTACGATTGGGCAAAATTGTTTGTTATTGTAATTTATTTGCATTGTGATTCGTACTTTTTTAAATTTCAATGGTTCGGGCATTTTTATATAACAATTTGCAGTTATAATAAAAAACACTTCTTGGCAAGGGAAACATACTATTTTTCAGTTCAAAAGGCCATTAAATTTGCAAATATTCGTCGCCTTAGCCTAAAAAAAATAGTATGTTTAAGCCTTTAAT
>JBMZCV010000237.1:0-5928 GCA_049613665.1 Chitinophagales bacterium
AGTAAGTTTGTAGTGGGTAAAATTTGTTTATTTTTTTACTTACAAACAGTATAAATATGAATCGCCATAAAAAACATCATTTTTTCAAAAACTTTCTTTTTTTTCTCTGTTTCTTTTTCGCTCAAAATCTAATCGCTCAAAATCTACAAATTAGCGGCTACATCAATGATTCACAAAAAAATCCACTTCCTTACACCAATGTTTTTGCGAAAGATAGCTTGCATATTGGTACAACAGCAGATGAAAACGGTTTTTATGAGCTAAAAAATCTGTATGCAGGAAAATATCAAATCAATTTTACACAAGTAGGAAAAGATAGTCTTGCCGAAAATGTGGTATTAAAAAACAAAAACATTAGTTTAAATGTCGCCTTGAAAGAAAGTAACATTGAACTCAACACTTTGGAAGTAAAAGATAAACAAGGCGATAATTTTAACAATAGGCGTTTGCGAGCCGTAGAAGGTACTGCGATTTATTTGGCGAAAAAAAATGAAGTTGTTGTCATAGACCAACTTACGGCTAATTTGGCGACCAACAACAGCCGACAAATTTATGGAAAAGTAGCAGGTTTAAATATTTGGGAAAGCGACGGAGCAGGCATTCAACTCGGCATCGGTGGCAGAGGCTTGAGTCCAAATAGAACCGCAAATTTCAATACTCGACAAAATGGCTACGATATTAGTGCCGACGCTCTCGGCTATCCAGAAAGCTACTACACGCCACCGAGCGAAGCCATTGAGCAAATCGAATTGGTGCGAGGTGCGGCTTCTTTGCAATACGGCACACAATTTGGCGGCCTTCTCAATTTCAAACTCAAACAAGCACCAGACGATAAGAAATATCAGATTGCGATACGACAAACCATCGGTTCTTTTGGTCTTTACAATAATTTCAACAGCATTGGCGGCACAGTTGGCAAGCTGAAATATTATGCTTTTTATCAACATAAAAGAGCAGAAGGCTGGCGGCCAAATTCAGATTTTCGCCTAAATACGGCTTTCGCTAGTCTTTCTTATGCTTTTAGTGAAAAAGGAAAAATTGGTGTGGAATATACGAAAATGAAATATTTGGCTCATCAAGGAGGCGGACTTACCGACAATGAATTTAATGAAAATCCGCAACAAAGCAACCGAGAACGCAATTGGTTTCAAGTAGATTGGAATGTTTTCGCTGTGCCTTTTGACTACAAATTTAATGGCCGCACGCAAATCAATAGCCGTACTTTTGGGCTATATGCGACACGAGAAGCACTTGGCTTTTTGGGGCAAATCAGCCGTACAGACCCTATTTATGATGAAACAGCAGCAGATTTCAGAAAAGAAAGAGACTTGATTTATGGCCGTTTCCGCAATTTCGGTAATGAAACAAGGCTTTTACACCGTTATTCTATATTAAATAGGCCAGCGACTTTTTTGGTTGGCACACGATATTATGAGGGAAATACGATTACGAAACAAGGAAAGGCAGACGCAAATTTTGATGCAAATTTTGAGTTTTTAAATCCTGACAATTTAGAAAATTCAGATTACACTTTTCCTAGTCGCAATATTTCTGCTTTTTCTGAAAACATCATTTATTTAACCGATAAAATAAGCGTAAACCCTGGCCTCCGCTACGAATATATCAGCAACAAAGCATCTGGCAATTATCGCACTATTTTACGCTCGCCAACAGATGAAGTTTATTTCGATTCTACTTATACAGATTTCAAAAAACGCACACGAAATTTGGTTTTACTAGGTATTGGCTTGAGCTACAAGCCTTCGGAAAATGCAGAAGTTTACGCCAATTTTTCGCAAAATTATAGAGCCATCAATTTCAACGATTTCAAAGTGAGTAATCCGAGTTTTAGAATAGACGAAGATTTGCAAGACGAAAGGGGATTTAATACTGACATCGGAATTAGAGGCAAAAAAGGCAAGCTTTTGACTTACGATTGTAGTTTGTTTTATTTGGCTTACAGCAATAGGATTGGCGAAGTGCAAGCCGTTGATAGCACAAGTTTCACGATTTATCGCTACCGCACCAATATCGCCAATGCCCAAACATTTGGCGTAGAAAGTTTTGCAGAAATAGATTTGTATCAATTGTTTAGCAAAAAAGATAGCAGCGATTTTAGCCTAAATATTTATGCCAATGTCGCCTTGATTTATGCACGTTATATCAACTCGAAAGAAGCTGCTTTTCAAAATAAGCAAGTGGAATTTGTGCCACCTTTTACGCTTCGTACAGGTGTACAGCTTGCCTACAAAGATTTTTCGAGCAGCTTGCAATACAACTACACTCAACAACATTTTACCGATGCGACCAATGCCGAATTTGTGTCGTCGGCTATCATTGGGCTTGTGCCTTCGTATGCCGTCATGGATTTTTCGCTGCAATATCGTTTCCGTTTTCTGAAAATAGAAACAGGTATCAACAATTTGCTCAATGCTTCTTATTTTACGAGAAGAGCGACAGGCTATCCGGGGCCAGGGATTTTACCTAGCGATGCACGAAGTTTTTATGTTGGTGTTGGTTTTCAGTTTTAAAAAATGTGCTGATAAAGTAGTTGCAAAAACCGTCTATTGAATGCTATAATATTAAACTCATATACTTTGAAGCCATTTTTAAAAGTTCTATTGCAGGTGAGTCTAAAAAACAGTCTTTACAATTAGCATACATCATCATACAGTCGATGAAATCAGTAAACAGATGAAATAAAAGTCCTATGCCAATTATATTGAAAGGCTTACGAAAAAACAAGAGCATTACATATACAAACATGGCATAGTATGTATGTAAAGGATGAAAATTTATGCTACACCTGTTTGCTTGAAAAATTGGGTTTGCAACCAAATGGTCTAAATCAACCAACATTGTAGCAATAAGTATCAGATAGATTTTTTTCCAATCTTTTCTAAAAAATCCGTAAGCAATAAAAAATGGAAACCCTAAATGTAAAAAATAATGTATAAATGTCTGCATCTTTTATTTATAATTAAATGTTACGACAATCCAAGAGCTATCACATTTTATAGACTAGAAAAAACACTATTTCTTTACTAGCAATTATCGCCTTACAATTTCAGATGATGCACCCCAATTTCATAAGATTTTTCTAGCCAATCGCAAATTTGTTCGTAGTGTGCTGTATTATTTACAAAGTCGATATTATCGTTGTGGATAATGAGAATCGGCACATCTTGTTGCGTTTTGAAATATTCAAAATATTCATCTTCTACGCTTTGCAAATAGGCACATTCCATTTCTTGCTCAAAAGTACGGCCTCTTTGCTGTATTTTTTTGAGCAATTGCGGAGCTGTCGTATGCAAATAAACGATAAGTTCTGGCTTAGGCAAAAAGCTTATCATTTCGTGAAACATTTTTTCAAACAACAAATATTCTGTCTCACTCAAATTCACTTTGGCATATAACAGCGATTTGTCGAATAGATAATCTGAAATATGTAGCTTTTCATCGCTATTTAAGCTTTGTTGCACCTTTTTGAGCTGCTTACAACGGTCTAACAAAAAATAAACCTCCGTATGAAAGGCATATCTTTCTGGTTCGACATAAAATTTTGGCAAAAAAGGATTTTCTACATATTCTTCCAACACAAGTTTGGCATCGCATTGTCGGCTCAACATCGTGGACAAAGAAGTAGAGCCAGCACCGATATTTCCTTCAATAGCGACTAATTGATATTTGTTGAGTTTGGTCAAAGTTTGCTTACTTGCTAGTTGAGCTAAATAATTCATTTGCTGGGTTTAATAAAATGAGAGGTGTTTTTTTGATAAAAAAGTGACTGATTTATTCGTTATAATTAAATTCAACTTTACTTTGAATAATAATTTCAGATAAAACATAAGCTAAATTCCCCTCTTTTTCAATTTTCTTTAAGGCTGCTTTCAATTCATCAATGTTAATTATTTCCTCAATGCAAGCCATATATCTTTCAACTACCTTATCAACAGCATATTGCTCAATAGCACCTTGTTTAATTTTTGCTTTTAAGTGAGCTTTGCTTTCAGTAGATTTAACTACAAAAGTTATAGGAAATTTTTTAAGCTTATCTATATCTAAAAAATACTTTTTGACATCAGTAGTTTCTGTTACTTGAAAAAAACGGCCTAAAGGTTTCAATACAAAATCAATACCTCCATCATTTGCATTTGTTCTACCTGTTTTATATAACTCTAAATTCTCTCGAAAAAACGTTTCAACTTTTCCAAATTCATCTGGATTTTTTGCAAAACCCCAATAAATAATTTGATTTTGATAGTTATACTTCAAAATAGCATAACTTACTATTTCAAAAATTCTAGCATCAACATTTGGTTCAAGCAACGATAAAACAAATTCTTTTATCTTTGTAGTTTTTTGTTTTTCAATAATTTTAAGTTGCTCGCAAGTTTTTATAAACGTTTCAAAAGCATTCTTTTTCGTATTGGCATATTCATCAATAATTTCGATAATAGCTTTAGCAATATTAAAAGTTTTACCATTGGCGTTAAGCTTAATTAAGTGACTATTTATCCAATATCTTTTAGTTTCAACTACCCGAATAATTGGAATATAATTACAAGTTGGAAAGTATTTTTTAAACTCTTGATTCATTCTTTGATTCAGAGCATGATTTTGAAGTTTGCTACCAAATGGTAATTCTCTTTGTCTTTTCAATAAATCAGAATACTTTGCTCCTTCATATTTTGAATAATTCTTTTTTTTATGAAAATTGCCATTGATATAATCCTCCACCAAAACATAAATAGCATATAAATTGCCAAAACTTCCTCTTGCTTTAGCTCCTTTACTCGCTGATTTTGTTTTTAAATTGATGTATTTCAATAACTCACTATTGCTATATATTTGCTCTGCATCTTGTTGAAAATGCTTGAACAATATTGCTTTTATTTTTGTTGTAAAACTATGTATCATGCTTTAAAATTCAAAAAAGATTTTTTTGTTTCAAACGTTTTTTCTCGTAAGATTTAGCTTCACGCTTCAATTCTTCTCCGTTCAAATGAGACTGTTCCAATACCCTTCGCAAACCAATTTTAGCATAATCTTCATCTAATTCAATGCCAATACTTTTGCGTTGCAACGTTTTCGCCACATAAGAAGTCGTAAAAGTGCCAGAAAAAGGGTCTAAAATCGTATCATTTTCATTAGAACTTGCTTTTATAATCCTTTCAAGCAGCTTAATAGGTTTTTGAGTAGGATGTTTTTCATATTCAGGCATTCTATATCTGACACGAGGAAAATTCCAGACATTGCCTGGTACTTTTTTTGTATTGTATGGTTGCGGTGGATTTTTGCGATAATCAATAAGCTTTCTTTTCGCTCCTGTTTTGGCTTCTACTAAAATATCTTCGCTATTGAAAGTATATTTTTTTTTATTTTTTACGCAAAACAAAATAGGTTCATACATTGAGCCAAAATACTGCTTTGCCTGAACGCCAGAGCTATCATACGCCCAAACAATTCGTGAAAGAATAGCCATTTTTTTACGAATATACATATCAAAATAAGGCATAAATTGTGTAGATGTCATCACATAAAATGCACCGTTATCTTTTAGTTTGTCGATACACAAATCAATCCATTCGTAGCACCATTTTAGGTAATCTTCATCGCTTTTCCAGATATGCTTTTTGCCATTAAAATTCTTGCCTATATTATAAGGTGGGTCTGCAAAAATAAGGTCTATGCTATTATCTGCTATTTCATTTTTCAAAACCTCTATTGCATCGCCCTGATAAATAATGTGATTGTTTGTAGTGTATTTTTTCATTTCTTTTTCAATTTACATAAGCTACCCTAAACGTTCAAACTCCTATTTGTAACTTTACAAGTGCTATCCTAAACGTTCAAACTCCTATTTGTAACTTTACAAGTGCTATCATGAACGTTCAAACTCCTATTTGTAACTTTACAAGTGCTATC
>JBMZCV010000238.1:0-5861 GCA_049613665.1 Chitinophagales bacterium
TAAAAGGTCAATCTTTTTGATTTTCTGACGATATTTTTATACATTAAATATAAAACAATATTTTATTGCAAATTATTAATTGTCATTAAAACGTCAAAGTGGAAATAGCTGGTATATTTATTTTTGTCTGACTACTTAATATCGTCTAGCTGGCTTTCCAACGTGTTGAAAATAAGAATATTAGCGACTCAAAAATGTGTGGTTTATTTTTAATATTTAGCTAAATATCACAAAAAAGTTCATTTCATCTTGTTGTTTAAATATTTCACGTTAAAAAAACGCAAATTGACAATAAATATAAACTGAATATATCGTAGGCTGAAAATTAGTTCTTACCTTTGCAACATGCAAATTTCAGCAAAACAAATCAATCAATGGCTCGGTGGCACAATAGAAGGCGAAGCTACCGTTTCCGTTTCGGCTTTGGGCAAAATAGAAACTGCCGAAGCTGGCCAACTCAGTTTTTTGGCAAATCCAAAATATGAAGCCTATATTTATACCACAAAAGCATCTATTGTTATTGTCAATCGAACTTTTGCAGCCGAAAAGCCAATCGCTGCAACACTTATTCGAGTTGATGATGCTTATAGTGCTTTTAGTCTTTTATTAGAAAAATATCAAGCCACTCAGCAGCCAACTAAACGCATCGAACAGCCGTCTTTTATACATGAAACTGCAAAAATAGCAGCTAACATTTATGTAGGTGCATTTGCTTATATTGGTGCAAATGTGAGCATAGGCGAAAATGCAAATATCTATCCACAAGCATTTTTGGGCGAAAATGTTCGCATTGGAAAAAATGTGACCATACATACAGGCGTAAAAATATATCATGGTTGCGAAATTGGCGATAGTTGTATTATTCATGCAGGCACAATCATTGGTGCAGATGGTTTTGGCTTTGCTCCACAAGCAAATGGTAGTTTCAAAAAAGTACCGCAAATCGGCAAAGTAATCATTGAAAACAACGTAGAAATAGGTGCGAATACTTGCATTGACCGAGCAACTTTGGGCGAAACAATTATCAGAAAAGGTGCAAAAATCGACAATCTCATACAAATAGCTCACAATGTAGAAATAGGCGAAAATACGGTTATTGCAGCACAAACAGGCATTTCGGGTAGCACGAAGTTGGGCAAAAATTGTTTTGTTGGCGGACAAGTCGGCTTTGTAGGCCATCTTGCTGTTGCCAATGGCACAAAAATATCGGCACAAAGCGGCGTTTCAAAAAGTGTGAAGCAAGAAAACAAAATTTTGAGCGGTACGCCTGCTTTTGAGCATAAAAATGCTTTGCGTTCACAAGTAATGTATCGCAAGCTACCAACGATAGCAAAACGTATTAAAATGTTGGAACAAAAAATGAAGTCCTAATAATAGAATTATTAATGCGTAATGTATGAATTAATCCAAGTTGCTGAGGTAGTTTTTAGTTGCTGGAAATAACACACAACAACGGAAAAAATGGCATGTTTTTCTAGCCAAAAGAGTTAAATATAGGAAATAACAACCTATCATTTTTTCAAGTTTTGAAAAGTTTACTTTTACAAAGTGTTTAATAATTCGTCATTACAAATTCATCATTAAAAAAAATACTTTCTACTCACATTCGAATTTTTTTACAAAATGCAAAAAACACAAGATACTATTGTTAAACAAAATACTACTGAAACAGTGTATCAACAGACTATAAAAAATGTAGTTTCGATTAGTGGAATAGGTTTGCATAGTGGTCAAAAAGCAACACTCACTTTTCGGCCTGCCGAAGCCAATTTTGGTATCAGGTTTCAGCGAATTGACCTCGAAAATGCACCAATTATCAAAGCAGATGCCGATTTTGCTATTAAAAGCGAAAGATGCACAACTTTGGAGCAAAAAAATGTAAAAATAAGAACTATTGAACACTTGTTGGCAGCTTTGATGGCTCTTGAAATAGATAATATTTTGATAGCAATAGATGCCGAAGAAGTGCCAATTTTAGATGGTAGTGCGTTGCCATTTCTCGAAATTTTGAAAACTGCCGAACTTGAAGTTCAACATAAAGAACGTATTTATTTTGAGATAGATGAGAACTTTCGATATTACGATGCAGAAAAAGATGCAGAAATTTTAGGTCTGCCAGCCAATCATTTGCAGCTAGATGTCATGCTCGATTATCAGTCTTCTACTTTGGGCAAACAATATGCTTCATTGCATTCGTTAGAAAATTTTGAAACAGAAATTGCTCAATGTCGCACTTTTTGTTTTTTGCATGAATTGGCTTATTTAGCCAAAAATAATTTGATAAAAGGCGGCAGTTTAGACAATGCTTTAGTGATTGCTGATGCCGAAAAGTGCGATGACAATTTAATAGAAAGCTTACAAAATTTATTTCCGAAACAAGAAATAAATATCAAAGCTGGCTATCTCAATCATACACAGCCTTATTTTGAAAACGAAGCAGCACGACACAAATTGTTAGATTTGGTAGGCGATTTAGCTTTGCTGGGAATGCCTATAAAAGGAAGAATCATTGCAAGCAAAACAGGACATAGCAGCAATTTGGGATTTGTGAAGCAGCTAAAAACACATTGGAAAAAGAACAGACTCCTGCGAGAAATTCCAAAATATGACCCAAATGCACCTGCTCTGTTCGATATTGCTCGTATTATGCACTTTTTGCCACATCGTTTTCCGTTTTTGCTCATTGACAAAGTGATAGAACAAACAAGTACGAGAGTTGTTGCCATAAAAAATGTAACGATAAATGAGCCTTTTTTTCAAGGGCATTTTCCTGCTCATCCTGTGATGCCAGGCGTTTTGGTGGTGGAAGCAATGGCACAAGCTGGCGGTATTTTCTTGTTGCAAAATGTGCCAGACCCAGAAAATCATGTTACTTATTTTTTGCGTATTGATAAGTGTAAATTTAGAAAACCTGTTTTGCCAGGCGATGTCGTTATTTTCAAGCTTGACTTAGTAGGCAAAGTGCGACGTGGCCTCTGCGAAATGCAAGGAACAGCATATGCCAACAATAAAATAGTAGCAGAAGCAGTTTTAATGGCGAAAATCATGAAGAAATAATCTTTTTTACCCAAAATCGCTAGTGTTGAACCATTACCTTTAAGCAACATTTTATACCTAAACCTATTAGAAACAAAGTACATGAACAATAAGCTCACAGAAATCGATATATCACCATTAGCTCATATACATCATGCTGCCAAAATTGGTAAAAATACTTACATCGGAGCATTCACTTTTATTGATAAAGATGTTGTTATTGGTGATAATTGTTGGATTGCTCCTAATGTTACAATTTTTGCAGGTACTAGAATTGGCAACAACTGCCGTATTTTTCCAAATGCTGTTATTGCTGCCATTCCACAAGATTTGAAATTTGCGGGCGAATATACTACCGTTGAAGTTGGCGATTTCACAACCATAAGAGAAGGCGTGACCATTAATAGAGCTACATCTTATGCTTGGAAAACAGTTGTTGGAAGTCACTGTTTGCTAATGGCTTATGCTCATATTGCACACGATTGTATCCTTGGAAATCATATTATTTTGGCCAATGGTGTTAATTTGGCTGGACATGTAACCATAGATGATTATGCCATTCTGGAAGGCATTGTAGCAGTACAACAGTTTGTTCATATTGGCAAACATAGCTTTGTTGCAGGCGGTTCATTGGTCAGAAAAGATGTGCCTCCTTATGTAAAAGCAGCTAGAGAACCATTGTCATATATCGGAATAAACAAAATAGGACTAGAAAGACGTGGTTTTGATATGAAAACCATTCAAACTATCCATAATATTTACAGACAACTTTTTGTTAAAAAAGGAAGTTGGAAAGTGGCGGTAGATAAAGTAGTGCATGAGTTTGCAGGATATGACGTGCAAAAAGAAATCTTAGATTTTATTTCTCATTCACAAAAAGGCATTATCAAAGGCTTTCAATCTGCTAAAACTTTGAAAAATGGTGTAAGATTAGAAAAGTAACAATAAGAAAAAGCAAAAATGGCAAGAATAATTTTTTTAAATGTACAGGCTTATGGCCATGTTAATCCGAGCTTGGCAATTGTGCGTGAATTGGTGCAACGTGGTGAGGAAGTTATTTACTATACAGACCCAAAATTTGAAACAACGATTCAGAAAATGGGAGCAGTTTATCGCAATTATCCCTTGCCTTTTCTTGTTGACCATGCTCGTGCTTCCGAAAATGCTTTTGGACTGCTGCTAACTGTTCTGAAATATGCAGAGGAAGTAGCTCCTTTGCTCATTCCAGAAGTTGCTGCCCAAAAGCCAGATTATATCATTCATGATGGCCTGTGTATTTGGGGGAAATTGGTGGCTCATGCACTCAAAATACCAGCAATATGTTCTATACCTTTTTTGGTTTTCAATATTCGCAATCTTTTTATGAATGTGCAAAACTTTTTGGGCATCAGTAACAATTTGGTAAAAGGCACTCCCCAAATTGTTCAATTTCTAAAAATAGCACGGAATATTGATAAGCAACATCATGTAAAACTTTATAACTTTTTGCTAGAAGGTGGTGCTTACGAAGATTTTAATATTTCATATACCTCTCGTTATTTTCAGTCCAATGAGCGAGTTTTTGGTACTAACTTTTTGTTTGTCGGCCCTTCTATTATTGATAGAAAAGATGCCAAGCCAGAAATATTAGAAAAAATAGATGGTAATAAGCCATTGGTTTACATTTCGTTAGGCACAGTTATGTCGGTTCGACAAGAAGCATTTTATCAAATGTGTTTTCAGGCTTTAGGAGATTTAGATGTACAAGTCATTTTAGCCATAGGCTTTGAAACAAAAATCGAAGATTTACAACATATCCCACCTAATTTTTTGGTACGAAATTATGTGCCGCAGCTAGAAATTTTAAAACATACTAAACTTTTTATCACACACGCTGGCATGAATAGTGTGCAAGAAAGCATTTATTTTGAAGTGCCAATGATAGTGATTCCGCAAACTTTTGAGCAAAGTATGAATGCAGTTCGTGCCGAAAATTTAGGAGTAGCCAAATATCTGAAAATGAAAAATTTGGATAGCGAAGTTTTGAAAAAAGCAAGCTCTGAAATGTTACAACAATCGCCAGAAATGCAAACCGAACTACAAAAAATTAGCACTTCTTTCAAAAAAGCAGGCGGCTACAAGCGTGCCGTTGATGGCATTTTTCATTATACCACAAGTATTGGTGTGAGAAAACAAGCGATATCTTCTTAATCTAATTTGGCGATATAGTCTCTAAGAGGCTGTTTAGATTTTGTTTTTGATGCTGAAAAAGCTAGATTTTTTGTTCAAATTGATACTTTTTTGAGTGGCATAGCACCGCTACGGCTCGAAAAAAAGGGAAAATTTGAGCGGAAAAGATGCTTTTTTTAAGCCAAAGAATAGAATTTAAACAGCCTCTAAAAAATTAAAGTAACTATTCAGCATTAACTGCTTTGCTTTTTTTGGCAAAAAAAACATACTATTTTTCAGTAAAAAACAAGTAAACAATTTGTTTTTTCTTATTTTTCTTTCATAGAAATGGCTGTTTTGTAATGATAAAAAACATTGTAAAACAGCCATTTCTATGCCTACTATTCTCATTTTTCTTCCTAAAAGCTACAAAAAACAACTTCACAAAAAAAGACATTTTTCTTAATGTTTAGATAACCTTGCATAATGCAAATTTAATCTATTGTGAAATTAAACTTAATATTTCAGTAACACACAAATTACAAGCCATACTTACCTTTGCAGCATCTTAAAACACACAAAACAATTCACTTTAGAACCGCTTGTTAAACCTGACATGGGGTGTCGAATTTAAGAATAACAAGAATGTTGTTTTTCGCTCCAAAAAGTGCCAAATA
>JBMZCV010000239.1:0-5773 GCA_049613665.1 Chitinophagales bacterium
TCCCTTGTCAAAAGGCGTTTTTTTTATTCAACTGAAGATTGTTATAAAAAATGTCCGAATCATTGATTTCTAATGTCTTGTAAATTTAAAGAAACTTGCTTTGCAACGTAGTAGTATTGCTTTTGTAAGCTATTGGTATTTTGACAACTTTGGCTTAAAAATATCTACTCTCAAACGATTGCCATTCTTCTTTTCGGATAGATAACTTTATTTCTTCATTTATATAAAAACAATGATTATGAGAAAAATTATTTTACTTCTTATAGTAGTATTTTTAAGCCTTGATACTTTAAAAGCACAGGTTTCTATGAGTTGTTATCATCGAGAATATTGTAATTATAGCAACTACACACAAAGTTATACCAGATGCGATGGATATGATGAGCCTTCTCTGTTTGTAATGAATAGCAACGAAACGATGTTTACTCATACTACAGAAAGCATTAAATCGACTTATTATGTTAAGGAGAAGGCTTATGATGAAGACACCGAAATGTTTATTTATTATGTAACTAGCGATGTCGGTAATGAGTATATTTATTCATTTGACTTGCCTAACAAAGAAATAAAAGCATTAGGAGAGGATAATGATGGTAGTGTTTTTTTGATTAGGTTTTATGTCAAATCTTTTTTCTAAGTAATTATTCAGATGCTTTTCGGTATTGAAAAACAAGAAAACATTTCGGCTTTACACACACCAATCTTTTTGTTAAAAACACTTGACAACTTAAATGCAAGACTAAATCAAGCTTTTTTACGAAGTTTTATTGCTGATACTCAAAAAGCTATATTATTTTTATACTGCTCAACATTTTGCTGTTAGGTAGTATAAAAATAACATAGCTTCATAAACCCTTTTTCAACACACATTTCCAAATGTATCATTTCAAAGGAAATACTATTATTTTAGTCCATATTTACGAGTTCAAATAACGTTCTTTTAAGACTCTAACGTGGTGTTTTTCGTGTCCTACAATGATATAAGCTACTGCCAATACCGAAGTAGGCCAGCCACTTGCAGTGCCGCTTCTCTCCCACATTTCTGGCGTAAAGTTTTTAAACAATTGAATACTTGCTTGTCGCACCACCTCATATTCGGCTATAATCGAAGCTTTAGTTCGCTGTTCGGCATCCGAATATGGCACATAATCATCTTGCTCATAGCCAGCCAAAGGCGTTTTATCATTTCTCGCAATTCGCAAAGCACGATATGCCATAATTCGTTCTGTATCAATGATATGTATATACAATTCTTTGATGCTCCATTTGCCTTCGGCATAGCGGAAATCCCACTTTTCCTCCGCTATATCGTTTATAAATGCTAAATTTTCGGTGGTATGCTCTGCCAAAGTTTCCATAATATCATCGCCGATAACTTGATCTATATACTTTGCGTAATATTCAGCGTATTCTTTTTCGGAAGGTCGTTTTTTCATCGTTTTATTTTTTGTAAATTAAAGACAATAGTTTGGATATTTTATTTTTTTTAAGTGCCAAGCACTATTTAATAAACGGTCGATTCGTTGCTAACGCATTGATAATCAGTGTGTTAGCTTCAACGAGAAGTATCATTATTTCTGTCCAACTACTTATCAAAGGTTTAAACATACTATTTTTTTAGGCTAAGACGGCCAATATTTGCAAATTTAATGGCCTTTTGAACTGAAAAATAGTATGTTTCCCTTGCCAAAAAGTGTTTTTTGCTTGAAAAGAAAATTCTTTGTAAAAAAATGTCCGAACCATTGAAAGAGATAGTAAATAAAAAAGCCATCTAACACATATCTATGCTAGATGACTTTTGTTTTAAAGAAATATTTTTCTACAATTTAATATTCAAATTCATTGAAACCGTAGTTCCATTAAAACCAAATTGATTGACTTCCCAAGGATAACGGAAACGACCACCTAAGTCTGTAACAACATCACCTTTCGTATCAATTTCGTCTGGATAAACATTAAACAAGTTGTTTGCCGCTATTCCAAGGCCGATTTTATCCGTAAAATCATATTTTAGGTTCAAATCTGTAATAATTTTCGCAGCAAAAGTTTGGTCTTTATCTGGGTCAGTGCCATGTTGCCAAGTCACTTCGCCAAAACGAGTATTATTTAATGTAGCTCTAAAGCCACCTATTTGATAGCTTAAGCCCAATACGATTTTGTCGTTTGGACGAGCCGACAAAATACGAGACTGCTCTTTTCTATCAAAAATATCGAAATTTGCAGCAGAAATAGGTGTAGGTGTAGTGATTTCACCGTCTATTTCAGTATTGTTGAAATTAAGACCTAAATTGACGTTCAACTTGCTTTTTTCATTGATATTGAAACCATAATTTGCCACAAAGTCAATACCTGAACTGATAGTATTTACAGCATTTGTAAAGAATTTTAAGCTAGTAATATTGGCATCATTCAAGATTTGACCAACTAGAATAGTCGTGTCGCTAGATGCAATACTGCTCGAATACACGATTCGATTGTCCACCGCAATTCTGTAATAATCCAAAGATAAAGTTAAACCGCTGATAGGACGCACCGCAACACCACCTGTGATATTGAAAGCAGTTTCATCTTTTAGTTGAGGCACTTCCAATTTTCTGACAATAGGACTTTCGTTGTTGAATGTTCCTTGATTGGAAACCGTACCACCAGAAACTAAAGTTTGCACATTGCTCAAATATATTTGGTGCAAAGATGGAGCTCTAAAGCCAGTAGAAATAGAAGCACGAACCGTAAGTTTATCTTCTAGCAATTTGTATCTAGTGTTGAATTTCCAGCTAAAGTTTTGGCCAAAATCGCTATAACTTTCAAATCTCGCAGCACCGCCAACCAAAAAGTCATCTGTGATGTCGTAAGAAAGGTCAAGAAAAGCACCGACATTATATCGTATCGCATCAATTTCGTTTTGCGGTTGTAGTCCAGGAAAAGATTGAACACCACTATCATAATAAGAATCTTCCTCGCCAGCATTGGCCACAAAATTTTCTGTTCTAAATTCCGTGCCTATCAAAAATGTCAAGCCTCCAATTTGGCGACCTAAATCTACATTGGTCACATTGCTTCTAAACTCATAGCCACCTGCATTGAAGTTGGTTTTGCTATCTGCTCCCAAAGTGGTATTTATGGTGCTTCCAATAGTGTAATCTACCGTATTGCTACCCGAAACATTGCTAATATCAAATTTCCAGCCGTTTGTTTCGCCTCTAGCACCAAAAGCAATGCTGTTATCCAAAATATCCGTTTCAAAAGTAGGCTGAAAACCTTGATACTCCGTACCTTCTTCATGGAAAATATTGTGAGGGTCTGGCACCCAATAAGGTGCACGATATAGTGCATAGCTTTGCCCTTTGCGATAGGTTAGGTTTCCAAAGCTATAAAATTCGACATTGTTCACAGGCATAGAAGCATTAAACATCACACTACCAGAGGTCATGTTTGGCGTTCCCACACGCATTCCCAAAGCAGGATTTGCTTGAATCCACTCATTGCTTCCATCAACACCAAAAAGGTCATCTTTGCCTGGTTCGCCTGCTCTGTTTGTTTCTTTTTGTTGGCTAAATTCGGTGGTAACATTCATAAAACCTCTTTTGCCCAAATTGAAACCTGTGTTCAAGTTATAGCCAGCATTGAAACCATCTCCTTCTGTTGTGATTCCTGAAAAAACATTGACATCAGTATAAGTATTGTCTTTCAAAAATACATTGATAACACCTGCAATTGCATCAGAACCATATTGAGCCGACGCACCATCACGCAATACTTCAATACGCTCAATAGCAGAAGCTGGAATACTTTTCATATCTACGCCAACTTCGCCTTTGCCTGGAGTATCATTGATATATACCAACGAACTTTGGCTTTTGCGTTTGCCATTTACCAACACAAGCGTACGGCTAGGGCCTAAACCACGCAAATCAGCAGGGTCAAAGTGAGCCGTCGCATCTGACACCGTTTGCTGTGTAGAGTTGAAAGAAGGAACGCTATAATGTAACATTTTGTCGAAAGAAGGCTGACCTGTTGCCAACAAATCTTCTGCATTGATATTGTCGATTGGCACAGGCGAATCCGTGTTGGTACGTCTAAAAAGCTTGCCTGCCGTAATTGTTGTACCTGCCAATTCTACTCCCTCAGTCATTTTGACTTCAAAAGCCTCCGTTGTTTTTACTATTTTTTCGGTTGGAGCATATCCAATATAACTAAAAGTAAGTGTTACGGGTGGCACAGCAACAATTTCAAAATTTCCGTCGAAATCTGTAATCGTACCTCGACTCGTATTTTTAACCGTAATATTTACGCCTATTAATGGTTCGCCAGAGTCGGCATCAACAACTGTTCCTTTGATGCTGCTGTCTTGTGCCAAAATGCTTGTGCTAGTAGCAAAATAAAGCAAAAGAGCAAAAAAAAGTGTAACCTTTGTGTTCATATTTTTATATTTTGATTCAATAATGAAATAAAAGTAAGATTTTTTTTGAATAAACATAAATATTGAAATATGTTTTTATTTTTGTTATATAATAAAAAAATGGTTTGTTTAATCTATGAAAAAAGTAAATTATAAACAAAAAAACACTACTAAAAAACATGAACAAACATTCATTTTTTTAACAGTGTTTCAAAAGACAATGGTTCTGACATTTATACCTTTTTTTATCAAAGGTTTAAACATACTATTTTTTTAGGCTAAGGTGACCAATACTTACAAATTTAATGGCCTTTTGAACTGAAAAATAGTATGTTTCCCTTGCCAAAGGGAGTTTTTTTATTAAACTGAAAAGTCTTATAAAAAATATCCAACCATTGAAAAGAAATGGCCTATAACGAAAAAATGACATATCTTAAAGATATGTCATTTCTAAAAAATAGATTTAATGTTTTACGAACCCAAATAAGAAATCAGCAAGCGGCTTCTCGAAGTTGTCCGCAATTTATTAATAGCTTTATCTTTAATTTGTCGCACTCTTTCACGAGTAAGTCCAAAGCGTTCACCGATGTCTTCCAACGACATACTATGCTCTATTCCGATACCAAAATACAACTTAATGACATCTTTTTGTCGCTCTGTAAGCGTATCTAACGAGCGTTCTATTTCACGACGCAAAGACTCCAAATAAGCCAAATGAGAGTCAGTCGTTGGCGTGCCGCTATTAGGCAATACATCGAGCAACGAATTGTCTTCGCCCTCTACGAAAGGAGCATCTACCGAAACGTGACGTGCCGCAACTCCCAAAGTAGTTTCTACTTCTGAAGTCTCAATTTTCAATACTTTTGCCAATTCTTCTGCCGAAGGCTCACGTTCAAACTCTTGTTCGAGCTGCGAAAAAGCCTTATTAATTTTGTTGAGCGAACCTACTTTGTTCAAAGGCAAACGCACAATACGAGACTGCTCGGCTAGAGCTTGCAAAATAGACTGACGAATCCACCAAACTGCATACGAAATAAATTTAAAACCTCTTGTTTCATCAAAACGTTGAGCAGCTTTAATCAAACCCAGGTTTCCCTCATTAATCAAATCGCTCAACGATAAGCCTTGATTTTGATATTGTTTTGCTACCGATACCACAAAACGCAAATTAGCCTTAGTGAGTTGTTCCAAAGCATCTTGGTCGCCTTGCTTGATGCGTTTGGCCAAATCTACCTCCTCTTCGGGCGTAAGCAAATCTACTTTGCCTATTTCTTGTAGATATTTTTCTAATGATTGACTTTCACGGTTTGTTATGGATTTGGTTATCTTTAGCTGACGCATACGTTTGTTTTATTTGGTGTGTTTGTTATTTAT
>JBMZCV010000240.1:0-5599 GCA_049613665.1 Chitinophagales bacterium
TTTAGCCTTAAAGTAGGTGTGTAACAGCTTCAACCAAGCTATTTTAGCCTTAAAGCAGGTGTGTAATTGCTTCAATCAAGCTATTTTAGTCTTAAAGTAGGTGTGTAACAGCTTCAACCAAGCTATTTTAGCCTTAAAGTAGGTGTGTAACTGCTTCAACCAAGCTGTTTTAGCGTTAAAGTAGGTATGTAACAGCTTCAACCAAGCTATTTTAGCCTTAAAGTAAGTGTGTAACAGCTTCAACCAAGCTATTTTAGCCTTAAAGTAGGTGTGTAACTGCTTCAACTAAGCTATTTTAGCTTTAAAGACCTTGCATGAAAGGTCTTATTCATACAACATTCCATTTTTTTAGAGATAATAATGCTTCAATAACAATTGTTTTTTACTATCTTTAAAGTTCATTTTATTATCCTTTTTCTCATTCCAAAAACTCTAGCACCAATATGTCCGACATCACCAACTTTCTAACAACTTATAGTGCAAGCATGTTAGTAGCCTTAGCCATTACTTTTTTCTTCGCTATTTATCTGTATTTATACTACTATTATATCAGAAAAAAGGATTATACACGAGAGCGTTTTGCTTTTGTATCGCTCGCAAGTTTTACCGTTTTCACCTTGTCGCTATTGCCTTTTTTGCTTGTGCCAAACACGTCTTTCGGTTGGTTCATCAAAATGGCTAATTCTTATTTGAATACGAATATTCCTGCTTACAAAGAGGAAAATCTATTAGCAAATATTTTCATACTCGTTTTTTGCCTCCTCATGTATTATGTGCTTGTTAGAACCTTATTTCTCAATTGGAACGGAAAGAAAAGCGAGGAACAAGCACTCAACGAAGCGACAAATAATGATGCTCAAAGTATTTGGGGAGATGCGAAACTGTATCGCAAGAAAAACGGAAAATTTGTAGTGTATGTGCCGCCGCCAAAAAAGGAAAATGATGTTTTCCCTAGCGAATATCACAAAAAAAGAGCGTGGCATATTAAGGCGGCCGCTTTGCTCAAACTACACGATTATCAATATCAGATAGATACCGAAACGGATTGGTATGTCGATGCCAAAACCTATATCGCTAAGTATGGACATCATGGCGAAAAGGCTGCGATTTTGTGTCTTGAAACCGAACCTACGACTAGCGTTTTAGAGAAATATCTTTATTTTGTGGCGAAGCAAAAGCAAAAAGGACTTGTTTTTGCGAAATATACCATAGCGATAAATGCAAACGGCCAGCGAAAAACGGAGCATTTACAAGATGCCATAACAGGTTTTGAGTATGTAGAAATAGATTGTCGTTATGAAAGCGAAATGCTAGACAATTTTATAGACAAAGCTTTTTATCTCAACAATCTAAAGCCGTTTTTTGAAACAAAACAAATCAATGGCGTAAGCCTCAATGAAATGTATGTGCCTTTGTCGGCTCGTGAAAAGGTGCTTGAAAAAGATGAACTCATAGACAAGGCAGCCGAAATTGAGAATGTAGAAAAATTTGTGTTGCAATGGATAAATGACGATAGCCTACAACGACAACATCTAGCTATTTTGGGCGAATATGGACAAGGCAAGTCCGTATTGATGAAAAAAATAGCGAAAACTATGCTCGAACAGCCAGAAAACTACCAACGCATTCCGATATTGGTGGAGTTGGGTGGCAGTAGTCCACGCACAATGACGGCAAATGATATGTTGAGCAAATGTATCAATGCTTTTTCGGGTGGCGATGCCAAAAAACTATTGGAACTGCACAAAGCAGGCAAACTCTTGTTTATTTTTGATGGCTTCGATGAAATGGATTTGGTGGGCGATACCGAATTGCTGTTTAGTCATTTCAGGAGTTTGTGGCAATTTACCAATGAGCCAAATGCTAAAATCATTATTGCAGGCCGCCCCAATTTGTTTACCGACAACAAAGAACGCCGCAAGGCTTTGGGTATTCGGCCGCCACGCCTAAACGCTGCTTATACGAGAGCGATTTATTTGAATCAGCTAAACGCAGCACAAGTAGAACAAGTGCTAGACAAAGTAACGGAAAAAACAAAGCTAGAAATTTTGGACGCTCAACAGCAGGCTGGCGAAAGGAGTAGCTTTGCCGAACTCATTAGGCGGCCTTCTACTTTGTTTCAATTGAGTGCGATTTGGGATAGCGAAATGGCTATCAATAAAAACAAACTCAATTCGGCTACCGTTATCGGAAAGTTTATAGAAAAAAGCTATGAGCGACAACAAAGTAAAGAAAAATTAAATTCTGAACGTTTGACAAGTATAGAACGCAATTATTTTTTGATAGGTATTGCCATAAATATGATGCTCAAAAATGATTATACCAATAAAATAAAAGCCAATGAACTTAGAGCAACAATAGAACTGCTTTGGAATCAATATCCAGAAAAATTGTCGCCTTACCAAACAACGCAAGACGGACAAAAAGCTTCTTTGAAAATACGCCTAAAAAACAATAAACACGCACTAGAAACAATTACTAGAGATGTGATGGCAGGCGGTATTTTGGTGCAAGACTTATCGGGCAGCGATGTGTTTCGCTTTTCGCACAAATCTTATATGGAATATCTCGTGAGTGCTTTTTATGCGACTTTTATTCTAAAAAGCAAACACGATACTGAACTGTTTACGATTACAAACACAGTAAAAGAAGTGTTTAATTTTAAAGCAAATCAACTCGCTGCCTCCGAAGATGTAGAGCGTTTTGCTGCCGAAATCATTGTAGAACAAATAGAACTAAAAGACGCTGACGACAATGTAAAACCAATAGAAGCACATAAAGAAGAATATTTAAGTGCTATCTTTGAGAAAGTGATGCCAACAAGACGATTACGCCTGCGAAAATATGCTTTTTTACGACCTTTTCTCAATATAGCAGCTTGGTGTAATATACATCCGATGCAAAAATGGCTGATAGGAATTTTTATAATAGCTTGTATTTGTTTATTATCTGTTTTTATGATAGATTTCGATACAGAAAATGAAGGCTTACAATGGTCACTTGCAATTTTGAGTATCTTACTTTATTTAAGCATTTATATTTTAATTGTTAAAGATAAACTTCATTTAGAAAAAAAAGAGCCAGAAAAAATGTATCTACCGCCCTACAAATATGCTGTATATATACGTTTGTACGGACAAGCTTGTATTTTTCTCGAAAAAAACTGTGTGCCTACATTTCCAGCTACTTATTATGAACTCATGAAAGAAGCAGGAAAACCGATAAGCGAAAAAATAGCAACAAGTGAATTATACAGAGTAACGGTATTGCATATATTAGCCATATTTATTTTCTTCGCATTCGCATTCGCAGGAGCAGTCGCAGGAGCAGTCGCATTCGCAGGAGCAGGAGCAGTCTTATTCCTAGAAGCAGAAGCAGGAACATCCGCATTCGTATTCACATTCACAGTCGTAGCCGTAGTCGGAAGAGTAGTCGCAGGAGCAGTCGTAGTTGCAGGAGTAGGAGCAATCACAGTCGCAGGAGTAGGAGCAATCGCATTCGCAGTCGAAGGAGTAGTCGCAGTCGCAGTCGCAGCCGCAGTTTTTATAATAGATGATAGAATGAAATCTATTCTACAAAAACTACAAGAAAACCTATCTATTCTAAAAAAACAGCATCAAGAAAGGGAGTTTTAGTTTTCTTTTGTAACATAAAATATCTTAGGTAGAGACAGGGCATGCCCTGTCTAAATTATATGTTATATTTTGAAAAAAAACATTTATCGCCCTGCATTAAAATACAGGGCTATTGAATGTTATTGTGTTTTTTTATATGAATAGCCTTGTGTTTTAACGCAAGGTGGCAGAAAATGACTTTTGTAACAACTTTTTTTAGCATACATTGTCACGCTTCAAAATAATATTTATCAGTATTCCTTCCGTGTTATCTATAAGACAAGGCATGCCTTGTCTCTACCTTATGTTATTATTTCCTCAAACCTCCATTTCACTCAAAGACTGCTTCAAAAAATCAATCGCTTCAATTTCCATCGCATCAAAACCTCGTATTTGAGACAGATAAAACGAGAGCCAATCGCCGAAATGAATCCCATACATATAGCGTTCTATCATAGAATTGCCTTTTGTTTCAAAATCTAAAACGCAAGAAGCATATTTTGCCACCATCTTTTTCACAATCTCGAAACGGTATGTTGTGCGTTCAAACACATCGTCGGCATACACAAAAATCACCGCTTTGTCGGCTGTTTCCTCTCGCCAGCCCACGAGTTCATTATGGTTCATTTCTGGCAGCACATTGTGCCAACACAACATTTTCGCATTTTCATTCATTTGTTGTCGCCACCGAAGTCCCAAAGCCTCATATTGCGTAGCCGTATAAATCACTAGCGTTTTTTGTGCCAAAATTTCCGCCCAAGACTTTGCCATTAGCTTTATAGCCTCTTGTTCTTCCATCAATAAATCATAAGCCGCCTGTAAGTTGGCTTCAAAAAACTTAGAAATCAAGTTGAAATGATGCAAAATATACAATTGTTGCACCAAAGAATAGCCCAAAGCAGTTCGTGGCGGCATTCCGCTTGGCACTTTTACGATAGGAAAATCGTATTGCAGAGCCATTTCTTCTAACTTGCCACCTGTCGTAACGCCTACAATTTGAGTGTTTTGTTTTATCGCTTGTTCCAAAGCACTTATCGTTTCTTCCGTATTGCCAGAGTAAGACGAAGCGATTAACAAAGTGTTTTCATTCACAAAACGAGGAATATCATAATCCTTATTCACCAACATCGGTATAGCCAATTCTTTTTGCAACAACTGAATGACTATATTCGCACCTGCACCAGAACCACCTAAACCAATCACCAAAATATTTTTAATTTCAACACTCTTCGCCGTATCCAATTGTATCTTTTTTCCAATTTCCATAGCACGAAGCACCTGCATTGGAAAGTCTTTTATAAGTTGCTGCATCATAATGAAGTTTTTTGTTTTTTATACCATTAAAAAATCTAAAAAAAATTGAAGCAACGAAGATAAACTTTATTCTATAAACAAAAAAAGCTTTTACGACTTTGTTTTTATTCAGAAACGTTTTTTTTGTTATATTTGCTCAAATTCGTTTTCATACCTTATCATATACTTCAAAAAGCAAAAAGTTCAGCAAAATGGCAAAACACATTAGCTTAGGCAAAAAAGGCGAGCAATTGGCCATTGCACATTTAAAGCAAAAGTCTTATCAGATTTTAGAAACCAACTGGCGATACAAAAAAGCCGAAGTAGATATTATCGCTCTGTTTGAAAATGTCGTGATTTTTGTAGAAGTGAAAACGAGACGCACCAACTTTTTCGGCTATCCTGAAGAAAGCGTTTCCGATGCCAAAAAACGGCTATTATCCATTGCTGCCGAAGCTTATATGTATGAAAAAAAATGGGACACCGATATGCGTTTCGACATTATCGCCATCACACTCAACAAGCAAACAAAAGACATTTATCATATTGAAGATGCTTTTTTTGGGTATTGAAATAATCGAATAAGAGGTTTGTAAATCGTGCCGTTGTTGGTGTTATCACCATAGCCGTCAGGTTATTAAAAAAGCTGAATGTTATGATACCCCAAAGGGGTAATATATTATAGCATAGGG
>JBMZCV010000241.1:0-5568 GCA_049613665.1 Chitinophagales bacterium
TTTGCTATAAAGAACAGGGGAAGTTTGACAAAGCCATTGAAGTTTTACAAAAAGCTGTTGCTTTAGGAAATATTCACAGTTATAATGAATTGGCGATATGCTATAAAGAACAGGGAAAGTTTGACAAAGCCATTGAAGTTTTAGAAAAAGCGACAAAAGAGTTCCCGAAGGATGTTAAATTATTAAATGAATTAGCGATTTGCTATAAAGAACAGGGGAAATTTGACAAAGCCATTCAAGTTTTACAAAAAGCTATCAAACGCTTTCCCAATAATAAATATTTTCCAAATACTCTAAGAAGGGTTAGAAAAGCAGCTCAAGAACCTCGTTCTATTTCCATTTTTACGGCTTATGCAGCAGCAGATAAAGATTATGCAGACAAAATAAAAAAGAAAATGAAATATTTGGTACGGCCAAAGAAAGTTCGTTTTTTGGACAGAGAGTCCGTAAAAATAGGTGGAGAAGTGGAGCTAAGTATTCAAAAATATTTGTCGGAAGCTCAAATCATACTATTGCTCCTCAGCGATGATTTTTTAGATTGTGATGTACTCTATGAAAGAGAGCTAAAAACAGCCATAAAAAGACACAAAGCAAACGAAATTAAAGTTATTCCTATAAAATGTCGTCCTTGTATTTACAAAGGCTCATCTTTTGAGGGTTTGCAATCTTTGCCTCGAACAGCCGATGCCTTTATTGAAAATTATACAACAAATAAAGAACAGGTTTTTACAGACATTGCCCAAAAAATAGGCGATTTTGTAGAAGAAATGTTAGCTAAAAAATAAAAAAAACAGAAAACAAATATGTCGGAACAACCACAAGACAATCAAGCATTTTTGGCAGGCATTAGAGCCGAAGTCAAAACAATGATACATAGCGTAGAAACACAATTTGCAACACTCAGCAGCGAGCAGCTAAACAGAAAAGCTACGCCAGAAAAATGGAGTATTGCCGAATGTTTGGAACACCTAAACATTTATAGCCGCTACTACAACAAAACTATGAAAGAGCGTTTGGCGAAAGCAACACCGCAAGCTATGTCCCAAACTGTGAGTTTTTCGTGGATAGACAAGATGTCGCTCGATGGCGTAAATCCTGCTACTATGGAGACGAAGAAAACAAAAACCTTGAAGCGTTTTAATCCAACTCAGAGCAAAACTTCGCCTACTGTTTTATCCGAGTTTTTAGCACATCAAGCCGATTTATTGCAGATTTTGGCGGAGGCAGAAAACTACCATTTAAACAAAATAAAAATCCCTGTCGAATTTTTCAAACTCATGCGGCTGACTTTGGGCGGCTGTTTGCAGTTTATGTTTTATCACCAAAAACGACATCTGATACAAGCAGAAAATGTGTTGAAGAGTTTTTTATCAAAACAATAACAAAAAGTCGCCATTGTAAAAAACATTCCCTTTTTTGTCATTGCGAAGCCTGCGAAGCAATCTAAACCATACTGAAACTGACAAAATTTCATTTAACTACTTTTCTACCGCTTGTCACTCTGATTTAGATTGCGTCACATTTTTTCCCTTCGTTTAAATAGCCAATGGTTCGGACATTTATACATTTTTTTATCAAAGGCTTAAACATACTATTTTTTTTAGGCTAAGGCGGCCAATATTTACAAATTTAATGGCCTTTTGAACTGAAAAATAGTATATTTCCCTTGCCAAAAGGTGTTTTTTTATTAAACTGAAAATTGTTATAAAAAATTTCCGAACCATTGAATAGTGTGTCTATGACAAAAAGTCGACAGTTTTTTGTGGTTTTTGTTTAATTTTATGCTAACAAAATATTGAAAATTACATAACCAACTTGAGTTAAGCCATTAAGGAAAGTTAAACTTTTACTATCTTAATGGTTTTAATTTTTGTGCCAAACAACCGTATTTTATTTTTCAACTAAAAACTACGCACTAAAAATTAAAAACTATATATCGTATTGTCGTTTTTCTAAATAAAAACCGTACCTTTGCGGTCGTTTTTAGCGAAAAAATATTTATATCTTGCTATTTTCAAAAAAGGCATAAATATTGTGAGTTACAAAACAGCATCAATCAATAAGAAAAAAAATGAGAAACGAAAAATTAAGAAACATTGCCATTATTGCTCACGTTGACCATGGCAAAACGACATTAGTAGATAAAATTTTACACCAATGTCAATTATTTCATCACTCACAAGAAGTTGGCGAATTAATTTTGGACAACAACGATTTGGAGAGAGAAAGAGGTATTACGATTCTATCGAAAAATGTATCTGTCAATTATAAAGATATTAAAATCAACATTATTGACACTCCTGGTCACGCCGATTTTGGTGGCGAAGTAGAGCGTGTACTCAATATGGCTGATGGTGTTTTATTGTTGGTTGATGCTTTTGAAGGGCCAATGCCGCAAACTCGCTATGTATTGGAAAAAGCCATTCGTTTGGGCTTAAAACCAATCGTAGTTATCAATAAGGTAGATAAAGACAACTGCCGACCAGATGAAGTACATGAAGATGTATTCGATTTGATGTTTAACTTAGACGCAACCGAAGACCAATTGGATTTTCCTACCGTTTACGGTTCGGCAAAACATGGTTGGATGGGCGAAGATTGGATTGAAGAAACAGAAGATGTGACACATTTGTTGGATATGATTATTGAGCATATTCCAGCACCAGAAATGCGTGAAGGAACACTTCAATTGCAAGTCACTTCTATTGACTTTTCGCCATATATCGGCCGTATTGCTATCGGCAGAGTGCTTCGTGGACAAGTCATAAACGGTAAGCCTGTTTCTTTGGTGAAACGTGATGGCAGCGTTGTAAAATCTCGTATCAAAGAAACTTTTGTATTTAGCGGATTGGGCAAAACCAAAACCGACCAAGTTGTTTGTGGCGACTTGTGTGCCGTAACAGGCATTGATGGTTTTGAAATTGGTGATACTGTTGCTGACTTCGAATTTCCAGAAGGCCTCCCTCCTATCGCTATCGACGAGCCAACAATGAGCATGTTGTTTACGGTAAACAACTCTCCATTTTTCGGCAAAGAAGGAAAATTCGTTACTTCTCGCCATTTGCGTGATAGACTTTACAAAGAAACAGAGAAAAATCTAGCTTTGAAAGTAGAAGAAACTCGCTCGCCAGATAGCTACAATGTATATGGTCGTGGCGTGATGCACCTTTCTGTTTTGATAGAAACGATGCGTAGAGAAGGTTATGAGTTGCAAGTAGGTAAGCCAAGAGTTATCGTTAAGTTGGTAGATGGCAAAAAATGCGAACCTATCGAAATTTTGACCATTGACACGCCAGCAGAAAGAGCAGGTAAAGTGATTGAATTGGCGACACAACGTTGTGGCGAGTTGAAAATTATGGAACCAAAAGGCGATTTGATGCACTTAGAATTTGCGATTCCTTCTCGTGGAATTATCGGCTTGCGTACTAGCATTTTGAACTCTACGGCAGGCGAAGCTATTATGTCTCACCGTTTCGACAAATACGATGCGTGGCGAGGAAATATCCCAGGCCGTATCAATGGTTCATTGATTTCTGGGCATACAGGAACAGCTATTGCTTACTCTTTGGACAAATTGCAGGATAGAGGTAAGTTTTTTATCGCACCAACTGCTGCCGTGTATATGGGACAGGTTATCGGCGAACATAATCGTTCTAATGATTTGGAAATCAATGTGACGAAAACGAAAAAATTGTCTAACATGCGTTCTTCAGGAGCAGATGATAAGGTAAAAATTGCACCGCCAATCATTTTTTCTTTAGAAGAATCAATGGAGTATATCCAAGATGATGAGTATGTAGAAATTACACCAAAAAGCATTCGCTTGCGAAAAATTTTGTTGCAAGAACACGATAGAAAACGAGCAGCAAATGCAGCAAAACTAGCTACTGTTTAGTTTTTATTTTTTTTTGAGATAAAAGCTAGGTTTCTGACAATTTGAGTAATCATTTATATAACAAAAAATAGTTAATATTTTTAAACAGTCTTGATTTTTTTTGGTTCGTTTTTTTATCAAATAAAAAAATGAACAACTAGCCAAAACGGACTACGCAAAGGATATAATTACTTTCTTATGTTATCTTTGCCTCATCCAAATTGTCAAAGAACCAAAAATTATTGCTTTACATAACAAAAAATGTAAGATTTGAAAAATACAAAATTTCAATCTTACATTTTTTTTTTTTATTTTAGCAAAATAAGCTTGCACAAAAAACCCTATGGCTTTTAAACGTAACTATTTTTAAATAGTCTAATCTCAGTTAGCAAAAAAATAAGCTAGGCAAAATCGAAAAGCCTATATTTAAAACAGTTACAAAAAACAAGAAAAAAACAAATTATTATGAGATTTATCACTTTATCGCTTCTATTAGTATGTAGCCTTTCTTTTTTTACGAACAACAATACTTGTGTAGCACAAGACAAAGACGCTCAAAAAATATTGGACAAAGTCAGTCAAAAATTTCAATCTTTGAAAGCTTTGCAAGCAGATTTTTCTTTGCAAATAGAAAATGCGGCGGCTGGCATCAATGAAGTGCAAGAAGGTAAGGTTTTTGTGAAAGGCGAAAAATACAAAATTGAAACTGCCGATTTGTTTCGTTTGTCAGATAATCGTTATGTTTGGACTTATTTTATTGAAGAAGAAGAAATACAAGTGAATGATTTTGACCCTGAAGAAGGCGAAATGTCGCCTGCTCGCTTGTTCAGTATCTACAATGAAGACTTTAACTTTATGATTAATGACGAAAAAAAAGCGGCGACTGCCATAGTTATTGACCTAACGCCAAAAGAAAAAAGTGAGATGCCGTATTACAAAGTGCGTCTAAGCATTAATACCAAGACCGATTTAATAGAAAAAGCTGTTATTTTTGAGAAAAGCGGTTCTCGTTTTACTTATGTTTTAGAAAATGTCAATACAAAAGTTAGTTTTGAAGATAGCTTTTTTGAGCTAAAAGAAAGTGATTATGATGATATTGATTGGATAGACTTAACTGACTAAGCAATCAAACCAAAATATGTGATATTTCATTAAAGCTAGCACCAGAAGTTTAAAGGCGTTGGCACTTAATTATACTATTTATATTACCAAAAAAGGAAGCACATTATAAAATGTGTTTCCTTTTTTTGTTTAGAAGTTGTTCAAACTTTTTTTTGGCTTAAAAAGTATCAATTTGAGCAAAAATCTAGCTTTTTCAATATCAAAAACAATATTTCGCTAAAAAACGCTTATTTTTTATCTCAAAAACCTATGCCTAAACAGCGGCCAAAAAATACTTAAAAACTTTTAGTATTTTTTTTTGTTTTCTTACTAATAAACTTTTACATTAAATCAATTGGTAACTGTTTGATATACTGTAAACTAAGTTTTTAAGGTTTGCTTCATAAAAATGTTATGATAATCGAGGTGGCAGGCACTTTAAAAGTGCCTGCCACCTAAATACTAAAAAAAAGAACGACACGCCCTTGTTGGTGATAGCACCAACAAGTTGTTACGAAAAAATAAGCTTTAAAATACACTATTTATCCTTTTAGTTGCTGGTGATAACACACAGCAACGGCGAGAGTTGTCGT
>JBMZCV010000242.1:0-5521 GCA_049613665.1 Chitinophagales bacterium
AATATTTCCTATTTTTATGGCCTTTTGAACTGAAAAATAGTATGTTTCCCCTATCGAAAAAGGTTTCTTTTGTTAAACTGAGAATAACTGACTCAACCTCTTTCTTAGCAGCCGCATATTGCATATACTCTTTTATTCTCACATTTTCGCCTTGCTCCAAATTTGGGTCGTCATTGAGCAGTCCGATAGTCATATTCAAAATTTTGCTATTTACAACTACATTTTTGCTTTTTCAATATAAATTCATCGCTCTTGCTACTTCTTCGGCTAATCTTGGCTGTTTAATAATTTGCCTTCCTATTTCAGTAACAAGAGCATATAAGTTCAAAAAATGATTTTGTTCTGCATTTTCAACATCTCTGCTTATCGTTCCCAACAAAATTTACTCTACTAGATAATTATGGCGTGCTTCTTGTTGTAGTACGTTTTTGAGCATATGCTTGTTATTAAGTGTTTTTTGTAATCACCTTTTCGGCTAAAATTCAAAAGTGCTTATTTCTTTTCGACTGTTTGTCATTCTATATTGCGTAATATTTTTACTTCACAGCCAAATATTTTCTCAAAAAAACACACTTTTCAAAATCGTTTTGCATTTAGGTTAAATAAGGTTAAAACGACTTACTTTATGAACGGAAAAGACTTTAAAACAGTAAGACCTGCTGTAAACATGTCTTTCATTACCTACTAAAATGATAACTTCGTTTTTTATTTAAAGCAACTATTTTGATATGGGCTTTTGAGATAAAAAATCAGATTATTTTCTTTTTAGGTAAAGCTGTTTTTGAGCTTAATAAGCACTACTCTTGAGCGAAAAAAGCAGCGGTATAAATGAAAGCTAGGTATTTTTTAACCAACATTGCCATAACGTAAAATAGTTACTACTTAATAAAGCGAATTATACATTCATATATTCACCTCAAAAAAATATAGATGAACCACCTTATAACTAAAATTTTGTTGTTGAGCTATTGTTCATTTTTTACATTTTTAGCAAAAGCCAACACACCAACAACGGCACGAGTAGATAATGATGCTAAAATAAACTACATTCAGAAAGCCGAAAATGCACCAAAAATAGATGGTGTATTAGACGACGAAATTTGGCAAGAGTTGCCAGCAATGACCAACTTTACGGCTTTTGAACCAGAAGTAGGCAAAAAGCCATCTAAAAGAACAGAAGTAAAAATTGCATATGACAATAGTGCTATGTATGTGGCAGCTTATATGTATGACGACAAACCAGAAGATATTCAGCGGCAGCTAGGTTTGCGTGACTCATGGGGAAATGGCAACTTTGCGATGCTCGACATCAATGCAGACTATTTTGGCATTTTCTTAGACACTTATCACGACAAGCAAAATGCGTTTGGCTTTGTAGTGACGGCTTCTGATGTGCAGAATGATGCTCGTTTTACTATTTTTAATCAAGACAATTCGTGGAATGCTGTTTGGTATAGTAAAGCGAGAATAGTAGAAGATGGTTGGATAGTAGAAATGGCGATTCCTTATGGAGCATTGCGTTTTTCGGAAAAAGATGTGCAAAATTGGGGCGTTGGACTCATTCGCCAAGTCAGAAGCTTGCGAGAGCGTTCTATGTGGAGTCCTTTCGACCCTGCCGAAAATGGTTTGGCCAATCAATTTGGCGTTTTGGAAGGCTTGAAAGATATAGAACCACCGTTGCGACTATCTGTTACACCTTATGTATCGACCTATTATCAGCGATATACCGACACACAAAACCCAGAAGACAATGGCAGTTCGGGGCCAACACCACGAGGCGGTATGGACTTGAAATATGGAATCAACGAAAGTTTTACGCTAGATATGGTACTTATTCCAGATTTTGGGCAAGTGCAATCAGATGACGAAGTCTTGAACTTGTCGCCTTTCGAGGTGCGTTATGATGAAAATAGGCCATTTTTTACCGAAGGTACAGAGTTGTTTTCAAAAGCCAATTTATTTTATTCTCGGCGTGTAGGTGGTCGCCCAAATGGTTTTTATGATGTAGAAGACAATTTGGAAGAAGGAGAAACATTGGTCGAAAATATGTCGGAAGTACCTATGTATAATGCCACAAAATTATCTGGACGAACCGCCAAACAATTGGGTATAGGTTTTTTCAATGCCGTAACAGGCGATGCTTATGCTACGATAGAAAATGAAGCTGGCGAAAAATATAAAGTAAAAACAGATGATTTGACCAACTACAACATCATCGTGTTTGACCAAGCCTTAAAAAATCGCTCTTATGTTAGTGTTATCAATACCAATGTGATGCGAAAAGGCTCAGGCAGAGATGCTAATGTCACAGGAACAGAATTTAGATTTGCCAACAAAAAAAATACCTATGCTATTAATGGTGTTGCTAATTTGAGCCAAGTTTGGGACACCGAAAATGATGAACAACCGAGTGTGGGCTACAAATACAATGTAGAGATAGCGAAAGTAAGTGGTAATTTGCAATATGGAATATGGCAAAACGTAGAAAGCGACACCTACGACCCTAATGATTTAGCCTATTTATACAACAACAATGAATTTAGCAATGGTATCTTTTTGAGATACAATCAGTACAATCCTTTCTGGATATTCAACAATGCTTCTGCTGGTATCAATTTCAATTATCAACGTTTATATAGCCCAAACAAGTTTCAGGAATTTGGTATTTGGAGCTATGCAAATGGTACATTGGCTAAAAGCTTTACCTCTTTAGGTTTCAACTTTCACATTATACCCGTAAAAGGAAATGACTTTTTTGAACCTAGAGAAGATGATCGTTTCTCAGTTAGTTCACAATCTTTTATGCTAAATACTTGGGTATCAACTGATTATCGCAAGAAAATAGCCATAGATGCCAATGCAGCTTATCGAATGAATCCCTTATACAATCAAAAAATTTATGATTGGGGCATTTCGCCACGATTTCGACCAAACGATAAGTTATTTTTTATATATGACTTATACAACCTAGTTTTTGTAAAAGAGGTGGGTTATGTGCATACGATAGAGCATGATGATGCCGAAAATGAAGTTATTTATGGTGTAAGAGAGCGAAACACCGTTGTCAATACTTTGGAAGCACGCTATTTGTTCAATAGTAGAATGGCTGTTAATTTGCGAGCCAGACATTATTGGTCAAAAGCTATTTACAAAGACTTCAAATTTCTTCATACAGATGGCTATGTCATAGATACAGATTATACGGGCGAACACAATCGAAATTTCAACGCTTTTACGCTCAACTTGGGCTATACATGGCAATTTGCTCCTGGAAGCGAGCTGAGTTTAGTGTGGAAAAGCGACATTTTCAGTAGTCAAGATTCCGATTCTGATACTGATGAATACTTGGAGATAGCTGCTAATAATTATTTTTATAATTTTTCAGATACCTTCAATGCACCACAAAATAATACCTTTTCATTGAAGATACTATACTATATTGACTATCAAATGATAAAACATAAGCGTTTTTCATTTTAAATCAAAAAAGGTTTTTTTTTACTATTTCCAATTTAGTCAAGTTTTTACTTGTTTGGCTAAATTGGAATTTTTTTTGCCTGTTCAAGCTTTAGAAAACCAATTGATAAAAAAAAAGAATTGTACAATACTAGCAGTTTTTTATTTCAAAAGCCTACGATTGAATAGCTACACTTTTTTATCAATATGTTTTCGCAAATAAGTAATCGAACAAAAATAAGCACCAAAACGCTATCTCATTAGTAGCGTGATTTGTGCTAACACCTTCAAAAATTAAGGTGTTGAATATTACGATTTAGAAAATAAATCTGTCCGATTACCGAATGTGATATTTTATTGAAACTAACATCTTGATTTGTGAGTTGTTAACAATGACATCCTTTCATTAAAATAGTGTTAAGCACTTATTAACAAAAAATAGTAAAAAAAACTAAAAAAGTATGACTATTCCCAATAAGCATTCATTGGCTGAGAAAATTGCTAGACATATCGTAAATCTTTATATCGAAAAAAGAATTTTTGAGCATCGAGAACAACATCGTTTTTTTGTTGATGTGAAAAAACACTTAAATAAGGTAATCCAAGAAACAACGATGAAATCAAAGAGCGTTTTGTTTTTACAGACCTACTTGATGCACAAAGCAGATAAATATTGTAGCCAATTAACATTAATAAAATACCAGTTTGTTGCCGATATACTTATTCATAAATACATAAAAACGGGTTCTTTTGTAGCAAGTCAACAAGCAGATTTGTGGATATATATTTATGAATTGGCTTTAAAACGTCAAACAGTCGAAAAGTATGAAAGGCGTAATAACGCTGCTTTTAAAACATACTTTTGGACATGCGTAAAAAATTTTTTGAATGAAAAATATAGAAATGACAAAAATAAATATCGTTTAAATGATATTGTAAATGTAGATATAGAAGAGCATGATTCCTATCAAAACGAAACTACCTATGCCTACTCCGCTAATAGTATGGCAGCAATGCAGAATATAGAAAATATACCAGCACCAGCAACTTCTACTTATAGCTCTGCTAGCTATATTCGCTCCGAAATGATAGAAAATATCGAAGCTTTAATACTGCTTGATGGCTCGCTAACAATAGAAAAACGTAAAAAATTGAGGCTCTGCTTAATGCTTGAAATGCGTTTGACATTGAAAAAGCGAGATATATATACCATTTGGAACTGTTGTCCTAAAAAACATCTAAAAATGATGCTTGACAATTTTGGCAAAGACTATCATCATCTATCTCGTAGCGAAATTTGGCAAAGCCTCACCATATTTATCAATGCTTATCAAAAACAAGATAATGGCATTGATGCAGTTAGAATATGGCTACAAAGACGTAAAAATGTTTTTTTACGCTTGAAAAAAAATTAAACATTCTTTTGAAACTGTATATAAAAAGCAATTATTTTTGCTCTAATAAAATATTTTTTTTAGTACACAAATAATGTTCTTTTTTGATTTATCAATAGAAAAATGAAAATAAACATTATGTGCATGTTTTGTAAGTAATTGGACAAATTTATGCTACAAATTGTAGAAGTTTATATGCTAAAACTCGATACTGTTGGTAGCATAAATCGTCTTATTATTAAATAAGCAAGTTTTTAATGTCATTTTAGAAATAAATGAAACTATTGATAACTAATTTAGTCAAAAAGACATTAAAAATTCTTTAAGTAGTTCTTCAAAAAAAAATTGGACATTTCTTCAGTTACAAGCTAACATCTTAATTTTTTAGGGCATTAATGCAAATTGTTATATTGTTAAGTTTATGTCTATAAAATGTCATTATTCAAACAAGAAAATAAACTAAATTTTATTTTTTATAAAGTTTGATTTTAAAATATATTTATTTATACTTGTGTATATTTTGTCACATCAATTTTAAAGCAAAAAAAAGTTTTTAGTTGTTAAACTAAGCCTAATGCCTTGAAAGTCAAGGTATTAGAAAGAAAAACTATTTTTAATCAGCAATTTCCGCTTTGACTTTTTAATGATAAAAAATTTGTATTTTTGTATTT
>JBMZCV010000243.1:0-5454 GCA_049613665.1 Chitinophagales bacterium
CGAATTATGTAGTACATAATACTGCATAATTCGACACCCCACCTTCAAGGTTTAACAAGTTGCAATTATCTCAAAAAAAATGTAAATCATACTACACATCTACCAAAAATCATTTCAGAAGCTTGCAAAAGCAAAAGGCATCAACTATTTTACAAATAGAACAAAGAAAACTGATTTTTATACTAAAAAAACATACAAAAATATGAAGTTACATTATTTTTACGGCTACGCAATATTCTTTTGCCTAGCCTTTTTTTGTCAAAATACTTATGCACAATGCGATGGCGATGAAGTAGAAGTCGAAATTAACATTGTAGAAGATGACTATCCACAAGAAACATCTTGGACACTCACTTATGCCGATGGAATGCCTATTGCAAATGGCAATGTCAATGGACAAACGGTTTGTGTCTTTGCCGAAACTTGCCTTACTTTCACGATATATGATAGTGCAAATGATGGATTATGTTGTGGCTATGGCTTAGGAAGTTATACTGTTCTCATTGATGGAAATGTACAGGCAGAAGGTGGCGAGTTTGGCGGTGAAGAAAGTGTTTCTATCAACTGTGCAACAGGCACAAACTGCAATGTAGGCGAAACAGTAGAGGAAGGGAGTTTTACGGCTGCTCAAAATGATGTTTGGTACGTTTTTACGCCAGCAGAAACAGGAACTTATCAAATTAATGCGTGTGACAATGAATGCAGTACGGCAGTTTGGGTGTATGATTTCTGCTCTGGCTTGGAATGGGACGACACACCCAACTTTAGCCTTGCTTTCGATAACGAATCTTGCGACAATGGAGGAGGCACAGCTTTTGCCAACTTAGCAGCAAACACAACTTACTACATTCGGATAGGTAGCACAGAAAATGAATGCGAAAATCCTATCAATTGGACACTAAGCTACGAAGGCGAAGTATCGGGCTGCATCGACCCTGCCGCTTGCACCTACGAACCCCTTGCGACCATCGACGACCCTACGGCTTGCTTTTACTTTCCTGCCGAAGAGTGTTTAGCTTTCGCCAACTCCGTAACCATTGGAGGCACAACGCTCATAGAACGTGATGTAGCGATAGATTTGCAAGTGCCGTGGGAAATAATTTGGGGGCCTGACAATCATATCTGGGCAACGGAACGCATCGGCCGTGTGCAACGCATAGAGCCAATGACAGGAAACCAAACGATTATCCTCGATATTCAAACGAATGTCGCTTCTGGCGGCGAACCTGGTATGTTGGGAATGGTCTTGCACCCAGACTTTGAGACAACGCCTTTGGTGTATATCGCCTACAACTTTGCGAGCGGCTTCAACATTGCAGAAAGACTTTCCTCGTTTGAGTGGAATGGCGAAATGCTTGTAAATGAGGCTATTTTGATAGATGATATTCCAGGTGGCAATATTCACGATGGTTCTCGTTTGCTCATCACACCAGATTACAAAATACTGATGACTATGGGCGATAGAGGTAATCAAAATTTGGCACAAGATACCGACAATTTCAACGGCAAAATACTTCGTATCAATCTTGATGGCTCTGTGCCAGACGACAATCCTATTGCTGGCCAATATACATATACTTACGGTCACCGCAATCCGCAAGGTTTGACTTATGGCCCAAACAATATATTGTATAGTACAGAACATGGTGCTTCTACGTCCGATGAACTTAACCTCATAGAAGAAGGACGCAACTATGGCTGGCCAAATGTAGAAGGAGCTTGCGATACTGGCTCGGAAATGAATTTTTGCAACAACAACGATGTGCGAGAACCTTTGGCTGAATGGTCGCCTTGCCCTGCCGTAAACGACATTATCTATTACAACCACCCAGCTATCCCAGAGTTTCAACACTCGCTGCTCATGGCGGTTTTGGGAGGCTTAGGCGGTGGCTACGAGCGTATCTCTCACCTTCCGCTCAACGAAGACGGCACGGAGGTCATAGGCGAAAACCAATATTTTACCAACTTCGGCCGCTTGCGTGACATCTGTATCAATCCGATAACAGGAGCAATTTATTTCGCTACCAATGGCGGCAGCTACCCAGGTTCTGGCCCCAACCGAATTGTAGAATATCGAAACTATGAGTACATTGTTTTAGGTACAGAGCCAACAGTTGCGATAGCCGAAAACCAACAATTCATACAAATATATCCTAATCCTGCTCGCTCGCAAACGCAAATTGTTTTTGCGGAAAGCTTTGTTGGACACACTTTTTATTTGTATAACTATTCTGGACAACTTGTGAAAGAACGCAAGATTACCAACGTCAATATGACGCTACATACGCAAGATTTACCGAAAACGGCCTACTTCGTAAAAGCTTCTAGCGATTTGGGAACGATAACGAAAAAGCTGATGGTGCAGTAAAATAATTTCTTTATATAACAAACTTTCAAGGTCTTAAATACCTTCAAAATTTAACCCACTTCAACTTTCCTAAGAGCATACTTTTAGATATTATGAAAAATCTAAAATACCTTCTTAGGAAAGTTTGAGGTGGTTTTTTTTAGTAAAACAGATTGTCCTTAAATTGTGGAATAAATTAGTATAAATACCTTGAGTATAGACTCTTTATAACAAATAATAAAAGCATACCAAAATGCTGCTTCCTTTCCTTCCCAAGTTTGCTTTTCTAATAAATAAAATGTATTTTATATTTTACTATATTTATACCACCTACAAACCACCAAAACACGTTTAACCATGCAAAAACTAAACATAGAACCACCTCTTTTATACGAAAAAAGAGTTAGAATACAAGATGCTTTCAACCGCTTAGACCTACAACTAGGCAGTAGCAACCGCCCTTTAGTACTGAAAGGCATAGGCGGTTCTGGCAAAACTAATCTCTGTCAAGACTACTATCAGAATATGGCACACAAATACACTCATCGTATTTGGATAAGCTTTCAAGTAGATATTTTTATCAGTTTTTTGGCTCATACCGAACTGCTAGAAACTTTGGGTTTAAATAGTTTTGAAGAAAAACAAACACAAGAACAACAAATCGAGAAAATTGTGGCAGCTCTAAAGGCTTTTGCAGGTAGAAAACTACTGATAATAGATGCTTTTGATAAGGATATAACACAAGCAGAACGGAAATTTCTTGTGCAGCTACAACGACAAATCAATACTACTATACTCATAAGTAGTCGCAATGTCTTGCAAGGCTTCAAAACCTTAGATATGCAAAAAATAGATGCAAAAGAAGCTCAAAAGATATATGTAGCATATAGAGATGATGTAACAATAGATTATTATGATGGTTACATAAAGCAAACAGACTATGTGCCGATACAAACAACAAATACCGAAAATGCTTTGATAGCACATGTTAAGCATCACCCTTTGTTGCTAGAACTGACAGCAAAGACCGTAAGAAATTATATAAGCATCACAGCCAAAAGCTTGCTGCAAAAGTTTAAAACTTATGACCATGCTATGCCTTATGGAGAAGTATATCTTGATAGAACGGAGGAAGAATATAAAATAGATATACACCTAAGAATTATCTTTGAGGCTGTAAAACTGCCTGAAGCACAACGCAATATTTTAAGGGAAATAAGTCTTCTACCTAGCCTTATGATACCTTATGAAAAGCTAAAAACATATATTCATAAGCCAAAACGTTCCGATACTTTTCTACAAACACATATTCAACAGCTTTTAGATTATGGCTGGCTACAAAGAGAAGGCCGTAGCCTACAAATGCACCGCACGATACAGTTTACAGTAGATGCTCAAATACCTTATGAGAAGTCTAAGCATTTCCATGTGGGATATAATATAAATCAAATAAGCCTTAACAGAATAAATATAAATTATTTAGAAGCACAACCCTATACTATTTATATAGAACATATTATTCCTTTTTTATTAAAAAATAAGGAGATAGAAAATGCAGCTACTTCTTATAATAATTTAGCTTTAATTTATAAAGTATTAGGTAATTTAGCACAAGCATTAACATATCAAGAGAAAGCAACTGCTATTCAGCTTCAGATATTAAATAAAAAACATCCAGATTTAGCACAATCTTATAACAATCTAGCCAGTATTTATCTTTCTTTAGGAAATCTAACACAGGCATTAGAATATCAAAAAAAAGCACTAGCTATTCAAGAGCAAATATTCAATAACAACCATCCAGATTTGGCCACTTCTTATAACAATTTATCTACAATTTATCTCTCTTTAGATAATTTAGAACAAGCATTAACATATCAAAAAAAAGCACTAATTATTCGTGAACAAATACTAAATAACAATGAGCCAGCTTTAGCCACTTCATATAATAATTTAGCCTTAATTTATAAAGAATTAGGCAAAGCATCACAAGCATTAAATTATCAGGAAAAAGCTATTATTATTCAAGAGGCAATATTAGATAAGAAACATCCAGATTTAGCTATTTCTTATAATAATTTAGCTTTGATTTGTCAAAAAATCGGCAAATTATCAGAGGCCTTAAAATATCAAAAGAAAGTTATTGTTATTCAAAAGCAAATATTTGATGAAAGACACCCAAGTTTAGCTATCTCTTATCATAATTTATCTGCCATATTGATAGCCAAAAAAGAATTTAAACAAGCATTATTTTATAATGAAAAAGCAATAGCTATTTTGCAATACAATTTTCCTAATGGCCATCGCTATTTAGATGCTACTTTAAGCTATCAATTTCATCTAAAAAAACAATTAGGTCTTTTATAGAATATATCAAAAAATGGAATGACAAACCTTCAAGGTTTTTAAAACCTTGAAGGTTTCAGCATCTAAAAACAGAGAAATCTACCTTCATTCAAATGAAGGTAGAGACAGGGCATGCCCTGTCTCAACAATAGACAAACAAAAAGGCTTGTGATTATAATAAATTTATTATTTTGTCGTCTTATCAAATTATTATATTAAATGCTAGTTCTGTTTTTTTTGCTAGAAAAAGACAACATATATGTTGTCTCTACGATGTTGCTGTGGTATGAATTGCGTTTTTTTTGAATGAAACAATAAAAATAAAAATTAGACTAACAAACCTTGAAGATTTTTAAGACTTTCAAGATTTCAGCACTACAAACCACTAAAAAAATAATTAACAAAAACACAAAATAAATTTGGAATATTAAAAACATTAGTTTATATTTGTATTCATACAGATATATCAAAAGCTAGTGTGCCAAAAATGTTGCGACAACCTTCTGCAACATCACTACATAACCAACAACTTGTTCTCATTAGCTTACCTATATCTATACATCTCCACAAAAATATTTTTTTAGCATATCAACACAGTATTTCGGTTGTATGGCTTGTTTATGGAAGCAAAACAACGGTTAATAGGCATTTTCTATCATTTTCAATACATTTTAAAATACATAATAATATTTTAAAACAATGTATTAATCCTTGACAATGTACTAATTGATACGGTTTGGTAAATCCTAATAGGGGCAAAT
>JBMZCV010000244.1:0-5420 GCA_049613665.1 Chitinophagales bacterium
TATTTGGCACTTTTTGGAGCGAAAAACAATATTCTTGTTATTCTTAAATTCGACACCCCACCTTGAAGGTCTTAAAGACTTTCAAGGTTTTTTTTTTATAAACATTCGCCCTATTTTTTGTAAGAAATGACAAAATAATAAGTCTTAATACTTAAAAAAATATCAGCAAAAAAGTGTACCAGCATGAGTTTTTAACTCGTGCTGGCATATATTTGTTACAGATAAGCTCAAGTGTTTATGAAAAAAAAGGTTTTATCCCAAAAAAGAAAGAATTAGCCTTCTTTTTTGGAATAAAACCTTTATGATGTCATCATTTTTTAAGTAGTTGGACAAAAAGTTATTTAATGCTCTTCACAATTTCCATTGCCTCAAACACATATACATCTTTTTTCAACTCCTCGTGCCACTCTTCCGCTAATTTTTGCTTTGTAGAATCCGTTTTGATAACTGCCAAATCTGTCGTCAAGCTGTGAATTTGCAAGTCTTCAATTTCTTTTTTGTTGTCTTCATATCGTTTGCTCATCGCTTTATTTTCTTCCTGCTCTTTTTTGTATTTATCCAAGCAAAGCGTATAAGATGTTTTATCACGCTTTTCTTTCATACGTTTCGCATTTTCTTCTATCAACTGAAAAGTCTCATTTTTTGTAACTCGCTTTTCGCTTTCCTGCTTTATCTTGTTGATATTGCGAATGCCTTTCCACTTATCATATTTTGCTGGCGTAATTTCGTCCCACGGCATCGCATATTCTTGCTCTTTTTCGCCTATATCAATATAGCTATACGCATTTGGCAAAACGATATCTGGCTGCACTCCTGTCAATTGATTTGTGCCGCCATTGATACGATAAAACTTCTGAATAGTCATTTTCACTGCTCCCAAAGACTCTTCTGGAGGCGTAGTGTATGGATTTTCGTCCAATGGCAAAAAGCGTTGTACCGTACCTTTTCCAAAAGTATTGGCAGAACCTACGATAACTGCACGGCCATAATCTTGTAGAGCTGCCGCCAAAATTTCGGACGCAGAAGCACTAAAAGAATTGACCAAAACAACCAATGGGTCTTTATACAAAATAGAAGGATTAGAGCGTTCTGGCAAAATAGTTGGGCGGCCACGTCTTGATTTTACTTGCACAACAGGGCCTTCTTCTATAAACATATCTACCATATCTACCACTTCATTGAGCGAACCGCCACCATTGTTTCGCAAGTCCAAAATCAAACCTTCAATACCTTCTCCCTGCAACTTTGTGATTTCACGAGCGATATCTTCCGCACAATTGCGACCATCGCCAGAATTATTGAAATCTACATAAAAACGAGGCAATTTGATGTAACCAATACAGCCAGAGTCTCCTTCTTCTTCCAAACGCACCGATTTGGCATAGCCTTCTTCAATAATCACAACATCACGAATAATAGGAACTATCGTTGTCGTACCATCTACTTTTTTGACTGTTAATCTTACTTCTGTGCCTTTTTTGCCTCTAATAAGCTGAACTGCATCGCTCAACTTCATATCAACTACATCAATAGGCTCTGCTTCAGCTTGTGCTACTTTCAAAATCAAATCTTCTGGCTCTAGTTTGCCTTGTTTCCAAGAAGGGCTGCCAGGAATAATTTCGGTTACTTTAATATAACCATCTTTTTCGGTCAATCTTGCACCAATGCCTTCCAGACGGCCTGAAATATGAATATCGAAATCTTCTTTATCTTTCGGTGGATAATATCCTGTATGAGGGTCATAAGCAGCCGTCAATGAATTCATAAAAGTATTTATGCGGTCACTTTTGTCCAGTTTTGCCATACGCTTAAACCAGCTATCATGATTTTTCAACACCTTTTCTCTAGCTTCTTTTTCTAGCGTAGCAAAGCTTTTTTCTTCTACATCTTTTTTGCCTTCTTCTTTTGCTTTCTCTTGTTTTTCCAAAGATTCGGCAAGTCTAGTTAGAGTTTGGTACTTTAACCATTTACGCCATCTTTCTTTCAAAGCTTTTTGCTCTGTTACAAACTCAATTTTGTCTGGGTCAAACTCCACACTTTCATCTACACTAAAATCGAAAGGCTCTGCCAGCAAGCCTCCATAGTAAGTACCAGCTTCTGTTATTCGCTCTTCGATAAGTGCGATAGATTTTTCGAGCAACTCTCCCGAAGCATTACTAATTTCATCATCAATTTTATCTCTATACTGCTTCAATTTATCATAGTCGCTTTGTATAAAAAAACGCTTATTTCTATCCAAATTGCCAATGTACAAATCAAATACTTTAGCCGAAAAATCGTCATCAATGTTATGCGGACTATAATGTCTTGAATTTAACTGCTGAATCATTTGTTTTACAAGCTCATTGTAGCGATATTTATCTTCTGTTTTGTCTTTGCTATCACTACTAGCCGTTTCTAATGCGTTTGCACTCAACAACAAAAAGGAAAACAGCAATAAAGGATACATTAATATTTTCAACTTCATCATATAACTATTTTATCTGTTTTGATTAATTTTTATTACTTTTACTTAGCTATAAACTCTTTTACAAACAAAGAAATCCTTTTTTTGTTGCAAAAGCCATAGAATTATTAATGTAAAACATTAGTAGATAAAAATGTGTTAAATAAGGTTAAAGCTTATGTTAGGTAAGTTTTTATTGTATTTTTTTTGAGTGAGTAAAAAATAAATGAAAGGCAAACTACCTCAAAAACATAAAGATGAAACTTTAAACCAAACATTAAAAACCATATCCTTTCTACCTCATTAATAACAAATTATCTCACTCACAATTCAGGCTATTTACAGTCATCAACAAAAAATCTAATGCTTTTGAGTAATCCAAAGTTTGATATTCTAAGCCAATTTTTCTAATATTTTGATAATAAGCAGCTCTATTGACATAATAATTCTTTTCCAACTCAATTGAAACGGCATCTTGCCCTAATTTTTGGAGCAAAAACCACTTTTCGAGTAGTCTCGCTGTCCGTCCATTGCCATCTTGCATAGGATGAATTTTGACGAAAACTAAATGAATTTGAGCAGCATAAAAAAAGCTTTCCAAAACCGATAAATCAGCATTTAATAACTCACTAATTTTTGCAAATAAAACTTCTAATTCTTCTTTTACTTTATAAGGTTCACAGGCGATATACTCAATTCTATTTTTTCCATTTATGACAAACATTCGTGTTTTTCTGACACTTCATTTATGCTTTTTTGTCAATAAATGTTTGCTCAATATCTTATGTGCTTTGAAAACATTTTTCAGTGTAATTTCAGTTTTTTGAATAAACTCGTAAGTTTTAAACAAATCTTCCGCCCTTTTTGTATAATCTGGTTTATATTTTACTTTCAGAAATTTATGCTTAAAAAAGCTATCAAAATCAATATTTTCGCCTTCAATTTTTGAGGAATAAACACTAGAAATAGAATTGTAAAATGCGAAATAATCGACAGGTAGTTGTTCTTGCTTTTTCTCTGCTATTTTTTGCAAAGGCTTGAAATCAATAGCGTTTAGAAATGCTGATTTTAAGGTATTGTTTATCATTTCAGTTTTTATTTTTCAAATTCTTTATAACAACCATAACACACAGGTTTTTCCATACTTGTCACTTTATCATCGCCACAGCCATGACAAACATTTTCTTCATAATATGGATTTTCGAAGTTTGCCCAAACAACAAAACAATCTAAACAATAAGGTTTTTCTATATTATACGCAATATTTGCCTCACATCTTATACAATAACCTCTTTGCGGTTTATACTTTTGTTTTTTAGCCTTTTTTTTCTTTTTCGGTTTTACTTTCTCATATTCCACCTTTGTCGCCTTTACATACTCTGTTTTAGCTGGCTTTTTAGCTTTAATATACTCTACCTTAGTTGGCTTTTTCGGTTTATTCAAAAAGGTATTTATTTTTTGAGCAAAATATTCTATTTTTGTTTTTGTCAATCGCACCATTTCAGCGTGTTCCAAAATTGATTTGCATTCCTCCATCGTATCATTAAACAGCTCACTATCTTCCATTCTATTTATCAAAACACCCATTTCTCGATTATTTTTCATGGAATACTCATACATATTCATTGAAGTAATCACCATTTCCGTTTCATTAAAATAACATTTGGCGTGTAAGTTTTCAAAATAATACAATTCAAGTATTTTCAAGTCTGCAAGCTGTTTCCTTTCATTTGGATTCAAGTTATCTTTTCCATAAATAATTTTAATGATAACACCTTTGTTAGTTGCATCTTTCAGTCGTTCATAAAACGTTTTCGATATTTGCAAATAAGGAGAAACCAAAATCAATTTCTTTTTTGCTCCTTTAATAATATCCTCTATTTTCAATGAGATGCCATTGGTCGTTAAAAATTTCGCCATTTTTCCTTTTTATCAAAAATTAGTTTTGTTATATATCTTTTTCAGAAAACGCCATAATATAAACACTACCTTTCATTTTTCAAAACAAAAAATACAAAAACAACAAAATCATTCCTTATACTTATACAACTCCCACCACGGCAAATACGGTTTATCGTGATGCTCATAGTGATAGCCAAAAAAATAACAACTCACAAAAGCCCAAATATGATTTTTATTTTGGCTTCGTGATTTATGGATATTTTCCTCCTCATGCTCGCCACGATGCGGCAAATACGTTCCGAAATAGAATAGTTGTAAGGTACTCAAAATGGCTGGAATAATCCAATAAAAGATAAGATTTTCGGTAGGCAAAAACAGTTTCAAAATATTGAAGCTAATGGCATATCCCAAAAATTGAAAGATAGTAATATAATTTGTAACAAAGCTAAAATACCATTTTAGAAAAGGAGCATCGGCATAATCTGGGTCTTCGGCAGTCGCTACATGACGATGATGTTTGTGATGTTTTTCATGCAAAGAATCGTAAGGAAAAAAGGCATACAAAAAAGTGCAGAACTGTCCGATAGCTTTGTTAATTGTCGGATTTTGGCTTACTGTTCCGTGCATAGCATCGTGTGCCGTGATAAACAAACCAGTAAAAAGGTGTATTTGCACGAAAAAAAGCAAATAAGTGATAGGCGAAAACCAATCTAAATGCCATGAAATAGCAAAGCTTACATTCAAAAACCATAGGCAAATGATTGTCAAGCCTATAAAAATGCCTTTCGATTGATAAAAGATTTGCGACAAACTAAAACTATCCGTCGCTATTTTGTTTTTCGTATTCATGACTTTTTTTGCTAAAAATCAATAGTTTGAACATCGTTTCTTGTATTTTTTCACATTACTTGTTATTTATTAAACCTGACAGGTGGGGTGTCGAATTTCGTGGTGTTTTTTTATAAATATTCACCCTATTTTTTGTAAGAAATGACAAAATAATAAGTCTTAATATTAAAAAAAAAATCAACAAAAAAGTGTACCAGCATGAGTTTTTAACTCGTGCTAAACC
>JBMZCV010000245.1:0-5378 GCA_049613665.1 Chitinophagales bacterium
AGGTGGCAGGCACTTGTAAAGTGCCTGCCACCTAGATTTGTTCTTTTATTTTTAAATGTTACTAAATAAAAAAGGTTGTGGTGGCAGGCATTTTCAAAATGCCTACCGCCTTATTATCGCTCATATAAAATTTTGAATAAATTTTAATATCTTGCTTTTATTTTTTGAGACAAATATTTCTCTATAAAAGCAAAAAACTAATTATTTTATAACTATATTTGCCCACTTAAAATACAAAAAAAGATAGCTGTTTTTAATGCAGTAAAAAGGCGGATTTACTTATTGTTTGGCCTTTTATCTTTCATTTCTTTACGCAAACTAATAAGAGACATATATGATAACAATACAAAATGCGGTAAAAAACCGCATCCTCGTCATTGATGGTGCTATGGGCAGCCTCATTCAAAGCTACAAACTTGCTGAAAAAGATTTTCGTGGCGATATACTCCAAAACCATCACATTGATTTGAAAGGCAACAACGATATACTTTGCCTCACTCGCCCAGATGTCATCGAAGAAATTCACCGAAAATATTTAGCTGCTGGTGCAGACATCATTGAAACTAATACATTCAACGGTACAGCTATTTCGCAAGCCGACTACGAAACCGAACATCTCGCTTACGACATTAATTTTCAAGCCGCAAAAATAGCACGCCGAGCTGCTGATGATTTTACAGCTCAAAATCCTGCAAAACCTCGCTTTGTCGCTGGTGGTTTAGGCCCTACAAATGTAACGGCTTCGCTATCGCCAGATGTAAATCGGCCTGCCTATCGTGCCGTGCATTTCGACCAACTTCGAGACGCTTATTATACGCAAGCGAAAGGTTTGTTAGATGGTGGCGTTGATGTTTTGCTTGTCGAAACAGTATTTGATACCCTCAATTGCAAGGCTGCTTTGTATGCCATTCAAGAGCTTTTTGAAGAGCGTAAAAAAGAAGTGCCTATCATGGTTTCTTTCACGATTACAGACGCAAGCGGACGCACACTTTCTGGCCAAACAGTAGAAGCTTTTTACAATTCGGTTTCACACGCCAATTTATTTAGCATAGGCATCAATTGTGCTTTGGGAGCAAGAGAAATGCGACCTTATTTGGCTGAACTTTCAAAAATCGCTAATTGTTATATTAGCTCTTATCCAAATGCAGGTTTGCCAAATGCTTTTGGTGAATATGACGAATTGCCACACGATACAGCTTGCCAAATCGAAGACTTTGCACGAAGCGGTTTGGTCAATATTGCAGGCGGTTGTTGTGGCACAACGCCAGCACACATTTCGCATATTGCCAAGCACCTTGAAGGCATTGCTCCTCGCCAAATTCCAGACATCAAACCATATTTGCGTTTGAGTGGTTTGGAGGCTTTAACGGTTTTTCCTGAAAGCAATTTTGTAAATGTAGGCGAAAGAACAAATGTGACAGGCTCACGAAAATTTGCACGACTCATTAAGCAAAATAAATATGAAGAAGCCTTGACGGTTGCTTTGCATCAAGTGGAAGGCGGAGCTCAAATTATTGACGTAAATATGGATGAGGGAATGTTGGATAGTGAAGCCGCTATGTCGCATTTTCTCAATTTGATAGCTTCCGAACCAGATATTTGCAAGCTGCCAATTATGGTTGATAGCTCAAAATGGCACGTCATCGAAACGGGTTTGAAATGTTTGCAAGGCAAAGGAATCGTCAATTCTATTTCGATGAAAGAAGGCGAAGAAATCTTTATTGAGCAAGCAAAAAAAATTAGAAAATACGGTGCTGCTGTTGTCGTAATGGCTTTCGACGAAAAAGGCCAAGCCGATTCTTTTGAGCGAAAAGTAGAAATTTGCCAAAAAAGCTATGATATTTTAACGAAAAAAGTAGGCTTTCCACCGCAAGACATCATTTTTGACCCAAATATTTTTGCGATAGCCACAGGAATCGAAGAACACAACAATTATGCAGTTGATTTTATAGAAGCTACTCGGCAAATCAAAAAGCAAATGCCTTTAGTGAGTATAAGCGGTGGTGTGAGCAATATTTCTTTCGCTTTTCGAGGAAACAATGCCGTGCGTGAAGCGATGCACTCCGCATTTTTGTATCACACCATAAAAGCAGGTTTGACAATGGGAATCGTCAATGCTGGCATGATAGAAGTCTATGAAGAAGTGCCAAAAGACTTGTTGGTTTTGGTAGAAAATGTATTGTTTAACAAAAAAGAAACAGCGACAGAAGAGTTAATTGAATATGCCGAAAACATTAAAAGTAAAGGAAAAAAACGCATAAAAGATGATTCGTGGCGAAAAATGCCTGTCGCAGAAAGGCTAAAACATGCACTCGTAAAAGGCATTGTCGAACACATAGAAGCCGATACGGAAGAAGTGCGACAAAATCTACCTAAAGCTTTAGACGTGATTGAAGGGCCATTGATGGACGGCATGAATGTCGTTGGCGATTTGTTTGGCTCTGGAAAAATGTTTTTGCCTCAAGTGGTAAAAAGTGCGAGAGTTATGAAAAAAGCCGTTGCTTATTTGCAGCCATTCATAGAAGCCGAAAAGAAAAAAGGCGAAGCGAAAGGGCAAGGTAAAATTTTGATGGCTACCGTGAAAGGCGATGTGCATGATATTGGCAAAAATATCGTAGGTGTAGTCTTAGCTTGCAACAATTATGAAGTCATTGATTTGGGTGTGATGGTACCTGTTTCCAAAATTTTGGCGACTGCAAAAAAAGAAAATGTCGATATTATCGGCTTGAGCGGTCTGATTACACCTTCGCTAGATGAGATGGTAGATGTAGCTGCCGAAATGGAAAGGCAAGGCTTCACAATTCCGCTTTTGGTGGGTGGTGCTACGACAAGTCAGTTGCATACTGCCGTAAAAGTTGCACCAAAATATAGCGGTGCGGTTGTTCATGTATTAGATGCCTCTCGCTGTGTGCCAGTAGCCAATACTTTACTCAATGAAGCTAAGAGTCAAGCATTTATACAAAATGTAAAAAAGAAATATGATGGCTTCCGAGAACGTCATGCTAAGAAAAAAAGACGTACTAATTTTCTAAGTATCGAAGCGGCTAGAAAAAATAAACACGCCATTGATTGGGCAAATTTTGAACCTAAAAAACCTGCTCATTTAGGCATCAAAATTTTTGAAAACTATCCCTTAGAAGAGCTTAGAAAATATATTGATTGGACACCGTTTTTCAGCAGTTGGCAATTGCGAGGCAAGTTTCCAGCGATTTTCAAAGATACGACCGTTGGCAAAGAAGCGAAGCGTTTGTATGACGATGCACAAGTTTTGCTAGACCAAATTATCAGCGAAAAATGGCTTACTGCAAAGGCTGTTATCGGTATTTTTGAGGCCAATAGCTTGGAAAATGACGACATTGAAATCAATCTTAACAAAGAGAATGAAAAACTACATTTCCATTGCTTGCGGCAGCAAGTGCAAAAGTCAAAAGGCTTGCCTAATAGAAGTTTAGCTGATTTTGTCTCACCAAAAACGGCCAAAAAAACAGATTATATCGGTGGTTTCGCAGTAACGGCAGGAATTGGTATCGAAAAATATGTGAAACAATTTGAAGACAATCTCGACGACTACCGAGCCATTATGCTCAAAGCTTTGGCAGACCGTTTTGCAGAAGCTTTTGCGGAACGTATGCACGAGCGAGTGCGGAAAGAATTTTGGGCTTATGAGGCAGACGAAAATTTGAGTAATGAAGCTTTGATAGCCGAAAAGTACAAAGGCATTCGGCCAGCACCTGGATATTCGGCTTGCCCAGACCATACGATGAAACAGGATTTGTGGCAATTGTTAGATGTCGAAAATACGATAGGCATTCAACTGACAGAAAGCTGTGCGATGTATCCTGCGGCTTCGGTGAGCGGCTTGTACTTCTCGCACGAAGATAGCACTTATTTTGGCGTTGGCAAGCTGGCGAAAGACCAAATAGAAGACTTGGCGAAACGAAAAAGTGTAGAAGCGGCTGTGATGGAAAAATGGCTTGCTCCGAATTTGGGGTATGATGTTTAATAGAAAATAAGACCTACTATTTCTTCAAGAAATAGTAGGTCTTATTTTCACGCCCTTGTTGGTGTTATCACCATAGCCGTCAGGACAAAGAAAAATGCTAAATAACAAAAGATAATTTTGACTAAAAGTTTGTACTTTAACGTCTATTTGCCTTTGAACCCACCCCAACCCCTCCCAAGAGGGGACTTTAGTGATGTAGAGAAAATCTCATAGTCCCCTCTTGGGAGGGGTTGAGGTGGGTTTTTAGCTGAAATAAATGACTAACAAAATATCCCAACGGGATTATATAACATAGCATGGGGTTTTAACCCTATGTCTCCAATGATTGTAAAAAACTAGCTCTGAAAGAGCGATATAAAACATATTTGGTTTGTTATTTATGCCTCTCTTTCAGAGTTCATGCTATAATTACTATTTTTTCATAGGGTTAAAACCCCATGCTGTAATACATTACCCCTTTGGGGTATCATAACATTCAACTTTTTAACTAACCTGATGGCTATGGCGTTATCACCAACAAGTTGTTACACAAAAAAAAGAGCTTAAAACTACTTATTTAGTTTTTAGTTGCTAGTGATAACACACAGCAACGGTGAGAGTTGCCTTTTTTTATGAGAAACCATTTACCTTTTAGCTATCGCTATCTATATTTTTCTTTGTTTCTTCTGTTGTTGTGCTAGATGAGGCAGCAGCACCACGGCCTGGGAAACGAAGTTTCAAGTCGTCATAAATAGTTGTTGTGCCAGCCACATTCATCGCTTTTGCCATTTTTACAGACTGATAGAATGTAAGTGCCGCCGCATAACTCTCATGCCCTGCCAACATAATCGTATCGTCCACCGCTTCGTTGAGGCTCGTCAAAGGACGCAAGACTCTTTTCAACTGTCGTATCAATTCCATATCCTTATCAAACTCGCTTACATTTAGGTAAGGCGGAATAAGTTGTGGGTTTTCTTGTGCATAGTCCAATGATTTTTGAACAAATGCAACCGTTTTATCACCCATTTTGGAGTAGGCGATTCGCTCTTCAGCAGTTAGATTTACCAAAAAAGACAAATGTTTTTTTAGGGTTTCAATAGCTTGCATGATTTCGGTCATGATTTCAGGGGTCAAAACAACGGAAATCTGATTATCCTGTGCCATAAAAGTGTTTTTTTAACAATTAAAGAAATTAAATTAATCTTGTTATCACTTATAGAGATACTTGTTTTCCTTAAATTCCTTAAAAAAAATGTGTTTTTTTTTGTTTAAAAATGAAAAGTCTAATTTTAGGTAACTTAAAGCAGCATTTTTCCTACTCAAAGCAAGATTTTGCACCCCTAAAGCAGCATTTTTCCTACTCAAAGCAAGATTTTGCACCCCTAAAGCAGCATTT
>JBMZCV010000246.1:0-5289 GCA_049613665.1 Chitinophagales bacterium
ATGAAGTCTAATTTCTGTAAAAATCACCAAATGATTTCACTTTGAACCAATTTTCAAACAAGAAAAACTTAATTTTGTTTTGAAAAAGACTAAAATTTAACTGTTATATAAAACAAAAAACTTTGAAAAAAAAAGCGAATAATGAAAAAATGCCTTTGCGTTTAAAACTATTTATCAAATTGTTGAGGCTTTTTAGCAAGAGAAAAAAAATGCGAAAAGTATCGGAAGTACGCCAGATTTTCGGTGATACAAAAGGGCAGTTATTGCTAGATTATTGGCCAAAAAAGGTTTATAAAATTAGAAATATCAAACTTGATTTGCCAAATGTTAAGCTACCTATTCGCTTATATTATCCAGATGAAAACAAAAGTTTAAAACCGACTATCGTTTTGTTTCATGGTGGAGGATTCATGGCAGGAACTTTAGATGCTTACGATAGAATGAGCAAAAGATTGTGTGCAGATAACAAAATGATAATAGCATCAATAGATTATCGTTTAGCTCCAGAACACAAGTTTCCAATTGGTTTGAATGATTGTTATGAAGCGACAAAATGGCTATATGAAAAAGGCGAAATTTTAGGTGTTGATACCGAAAAGATAATTGTTTTGGGCGACTCGGCAGGTGGCAACTTGGCTGCCGCTGTTTGCTTGATAGCCAGAGATTTAGGTGACATAAAAATAGCTGCACAGGTTTTGTTATATCCTGTGACAGATGCTACTTTGAGCAGTAAAAGCATTGACGATTTGGGCGAGCATTTTTTGATGAATAGAGCCGATATGAAATGGGCAACGCAGCAGTATATTGCGAAAGAAGAAGACGTAAAAAATCCTTATTATTCTGTTTTATTAGCCGAAAATTTGAAAAACCTACGACCAACATTAATTGTTACAGCAGAATTTGACCCTTTGAAAGATGAAGGCAAAGCTTATGCGATGCGTTTGAAAGCAGCAGGAAATGAAGTGCGATTTATAGAAGCAAAAGGCTTAGTGCATGGTTTTGCGACTATGGCGAGAGTGGCTAAGGGAAGTTTGGGAGTTTTTGAGGAGGTAAGGGAGTTTTTAGAGTTTCTGTATAAAAAGTAGTGTTTTTGCCTTAAAAACTGTATTTTGGGTTAAAATTTATGTCTTTTTTGTAACAAATGAAATATGAACTATAAAAAACTACTATTTTCAACTGCTTTTTTATTTATTACATTGGCGTGCAATGAAAATATTATTCAGTCAGAAAAACAACTTTTTACTTTATTATCTTCTGCCAAAACAGGCGTTTCATTCAATAATCAACTGACTGAAACAGCAGAGTTAAATATCTTTAATTATGATTATTTTAATATAGGAAGTGGAGTAGCAATAGGCGATATTAATAACGACAATTTACCAGATATTTTATTTTTGGGAAATCAAGTAGATAACAAATTGTATCTGAACAAAGGTAATATGCAGTTTGAAGATATTACGAAAAAAGCAGGTTTATCGAAAAAAGGAGTGCATTGGTCTAGCGGTGCGACAATGGCAGATGTGAATGGCGATGGTTTGCTAGATATTTATGTTTGCAATTCGGGTTTGGTGCCAGCAATAGAAAATTTAAGCAACTTTTTGTATATCAACAATGGCGATTTGACGTTTACAGAAAGTGCCGAAAAGTTTGGTTTAGGTGAGCCAGCTTTTTCTACCCAAAGTTCGTTTTTTGATTATGACAAAGATGGTGATTTAGATATGTTTTTGATTAATCATGCAATGTTTCAAGATTTGATTTTTGAAGATGATAATTCCACCGAAGAACAAATGATTCAAGGCTATTTAAAAAAAGAGGAAACTTGGAAGTTGATTAGACACAAATTATATAGAAATGAAAATAATGCTTTTTTTAAAGATGTAAGTAAGGAAGCTAATTTATATGCCGAAAAACAGTTGAAATATGGTTATGGTTTGGGCTTATTAACAGTAGATTTTGATAAAGATGGTTGGGTAGATATATATGTAGCAAATGACTTTCAAATTCCAGATTTTTTGTATCTCAATAATGGTGATGGGACATTTCGTGAGCAGGCAAAACAGGCTCTAAAACATACACCTTACTATTCAATGGGCTGTGATGCGGCAGATATTGACAATGATGCTTGGCTCGATTTGGCAACAGTAGATATGCAGCCAGCCAATATACAGAAGCAAAAAATTTCGATGAATAGTATGAACATTGAGCGTTTTCATAGATATGTAGATAAAAATGGATATAATTATCAATATATGTATAATGCTTTGCAAATCAATAATGGAAATGGCACTTTTAGCGAAGTGGCTCATGCTACAAATTTAGCTACAACAGATTGGAGCTGGACGGCTATGTTTGCCGATTTTGATAATGATGGTTGGCAAGATTGGTTTGTAACCAATGGCGTTTATAGAGACACAAAACACAATGATTTGCGAAATGATTTGCGAAAAAGGGATGCTAAAGAGGAGCGTTTGGAAGGCAAAGAGCGTTTGGAATGGTTGCAAAAATTTAAGCCTATTAAAGTGCCAAACTATGTTTATCAGAATAAGGGAAATTATAACTTTGTGGATAAAACAGCAGATTGGGGAATGAAGCAAGCATCTTTGTCAAATGGTGCGGCATATAGCGATTTAGATGGCGATGGCGATTTAGATGTAGTTGTCAATAATATTGCTCAAGAGGCTTTTATATATGAAAATAATGCGACAAATATTGGCGAAAACAATTTTTTGAAACTCGAATTGATAGGCGAAACAAAACAAAATAATGGTGAAAATGCGAAAGTGACACTTTTTTTTGATGGAAAAAAGCAATATAAAGAAATGACAACCACAAGAGGTTATATGTCTAGTATAGACCATTCTTTGCATTTTGGCTTGGGAAAAAATGCAAAAATAGATAGCTTGAAAATAGAATGGTTGAGTGGAAAAATACAAGTTTTGCAAAATATTAAAGTTAATCAAATTCTAAAATTAGTTGAAAAAAATGCTAAACCAAAAACGAAAAACAAGCCTAATTCAAAGATGTTTGAAACAGTAAATGCAAATGATTTTGACATAGATTTTCGTCACCAAGAAAATATTTTTGACGATTTTGAAAAAGAAATATTATTGCCACACCGACAATCGACAAGCGGAACACATATTGCAGTAGGAGATGTAAATGCAGATTTATTAGAAGATTTTTATATTGGCGGTGCAAAAGGACAAAAGGGAATTTTGTATCTTCAACAAGAAAATGGCTCATTTGTAATGAGCCAAAATTCAGTTTTTGAAACAGATAAAAAATCGGAAGATATAGGGAGTATATTTTTTGATTTTGATGGCGACAAAGACCTTGATTTATATGTAGTGAGCGGAGGAGGAGGCGATTTTGCGATTAATTCGCCAGATTTGCAAGACAGATTATACCGAAATGATGGCAAAGGAAACTTTGAAAAAACGACAAGTATATTGCCCAAAATTACAGCAAGTGGCTCGGTAGTGCGTGCTGCCGATTATGACAAAGATGGCGATATAGACTTATTTGTTGGCGGCCGAATAGTGCCAGGCCGTTATCCTTTAAAAGCAAGGAGCTATTTGTTGAGAAATGATAATGGCAAATTTGTAGATGTTACATTAAATACCGCTAACGAATTGTTTGAAAAAGGCTTGGTAACAGATGCTTGTTGGGTAGATTTCGACAAAGATAAACTGCTCGATTTGGTAGTAGTTGGCGAATGGTTGCCTATCGGTTTGTATCGCAACAATGGACAGGACTTTGAGAATGTAACTAAAAAATATGGCTTAGAAAATACAGTTGGTTGGTGGTTTAGTGTAGCTGCGGCCGATATGGACAATGATGGCGATATGGATTTGGTGGCTGGAAATATTGGAGAAAACAACAAATTTAACATTTCTGAAAACAAACCTTTTGATATTTACTGCAATGATTTTGATGCCAATGGAACGCTTGATATTGTGTTAGGTATTAGCTTTGAAAATGCTTTATATCCTGTTCGTGGCCGCCAATGCTCATCACAACAGATGCCTTTTATAACCGAGAAATTTCCAACCTATACCGCTTTTGCTCATGCTGATTTAGCAGAAATTTATGGTAAAGATAAACTAAAAAAAGCGATACATTATCGTGCTACTGAAGCCAAAAGCCTGTATTTAGAAAATATGAATGGCGAAAAGTACAATGCACATCGTTTGCCAAAACTAGCACAATTTGCACCTATCAATACTATCGTTATTGACGATTTTGATAAAGATGGCAAAAAAGACATTGTTGTAGCTGGCAATATGTGGCAGACAGAAGTGGAAACAACACGCTATGATGCTGGTACAGGATTGTATTTGCGAGGCAATGGAAAAGGTAATTTTCAGACAGCTAAAGTACACGAAAGTGGTTTATATTTGGCGAAAGATGTAAAAAATATGCAAGCCATTCGTTTGAAAAATAATAGCGAAACAGCAATTCTAGTAGCTAATAATAATGATACCTTGCAAATTGTAAAAATAAATCATTCTTTTGCTCCAAAAAAATAAGACTTAGTTATGAGCTATAAAATATTAAATTGCCTTTTTTTAATGAGTATAACTTTACTCTTATTTTCCTGTGCCGATACAGCAACAACAAACCAAGATGTGGAAATACAATATACAAAAGGCGAAGATGGCTTATATCATTTTTCGACAGGAGAAAAAGGCAAAGGCGAACTTATTTATGAACAAAAAATAGGAGAATGGACATTTTGGGATAGCCAAAATAATTTGAAAAACAAAGGAACTTTTAAATATGATAAAAGGGAAGGTTTATGGGAATATTGGTATCCGAGCGGAGCAAAACTAAGCGAAGGGAAGTATAAATATGACAAAAGAAATGGCTTTTGGCAATTTTGGTATCAAAATGGACAACCAATGGAAATGAGAAATTACACTAATAATCAAAATATATTGCTAAGTGCTTGGAGTAGCACAGGCAAACCGCTTGTTGTTGATGGAAATGGTTTGTATGAATACTATCACGAAGATATTTTGCGTGAAAAAGGCTATTATAAAAATGGTTTGCCTGATAGCACTTGGACAATTTGGAACGAGAATGGCGAAAAAATAGAGAGTTTTACCATACGAAACGGCAAAAAACTTAAAGATAACTTATACGAAGAACTTTTAAAACCTTCAAAAGAATATTATAACAAATAAGTTTGCAGGAAAAAAATGAACTAAGTAGTTGGACAAAAATAATAGTACACAGCTATTTCCGATTTGACGTTTTAATGATGATTAACAATTTGCAATAAAATAT
>JBMZCV010000247.1:0-5041 GCA_049613665.1 Chitinophagales bacterium
TCGAAAAATCAGCCATAGTTGTGCCTGTGCAAACATCTTCGGTTGCAGCAATAGCGGTGATAGTAGCAGAGCAAGTTGGCAAACAAGAACCATGAGTGACATTATAAGTAGCTGCTGTGCAAACACCTGCCCCATTTGTTACTGTTGCTCCTGTGACATCTAAAGCATTTGCGGCTTCACCGCTATAATCTAATGGCCCTGCAAATGACAATACATCTGGTACATCAGTAGAGTTATCGCAATTTGGTGTAATCGTAATAGAACAATTATTGGTGTCGTCTGCAATAGTTGGTGCTTGTGGTGTAGGATAAACTGTAACCGTTAAATTGCCTCCATTTTGAACCGTATTATCAGCAATACAAGTAGCTCTTAAATAATATGTTTTTGTCGCTCGTGTACAGTTCGTAGCCGTTGGCAAGTTGGTAACTGCTGTTGTGAAAGCTGCGTCATCAAACCATTCTAATGTGAAGTCAGATGCCGAACCTGACGAATAAGTAACACTTGCTTCTGCTGTCGAAAAATCAGCCATAGTTGTGCCTGTGCAAACATCTTCGGTTGCAGCAATAGCTGTGATAGTAGCAGAGCAAGTTGGTATAAGGGTACAAATTTCTAATCCCCAGCCAGTTATTGCACCACCATCATTATTAAAACTATCTATTACTCTTAATGTCCAAACGCCAGCAGCAGGCAAACCATTAAAATCCAATAAAGAACCATTAGGTTGCAAGTTTGCATTAATATTGGCACTACAATTTAATGTTCCACTTGCTGCACTATCATCAAAATTAAAAGTAAAGCTATTAACATCTTGATTTCCACATTCATTAGAAAGCAATTCAATTGATGTGCCATCTTCGCTAGTCAATATAAAAGTCAAATCACTAAAGTAACTATGATTTCCTGTCAAATTAACCACATTTACATCAGTAATAACGCCTAAGTTAGTAGTAGTCAAATAAGAAATGATTTCACTTCGACTTGTAGTTATTGTTATAGGAAGATTCGTATCAGAGCTAGCATTAATACTACAAACAGGTGTTGTACAACTTGCTCCACTTAGCACTACAACAGCCGTTGTAGCTGTTCGAGTACTAGTACCATTAGCATCAGTAACAGAAAGCATAATATTGAAAATACCATCTGTCAGATATGTATGTATAGGGTTTTGGCTAGTTGAGGTATTGCCATCGCCAAAATCCCATGCCCAACTTGTGATAGTGCTACCGCAAGATGTAGATTCATCTGTTATTGTAATAGTAGGAGTTTCTGTATCTCTACAAAAAACTAAAGCATCAAAAGCATTAGCATCACAGTTATTTCTTGCATTTAAGGTTTCCCCATTAATTTGAAAAGCTGCGGCAGGAAGTGGATTAGGATTACACTCAACAGGAGCATCGGCAATAGCAGGTGGATCGACAGCACTAGAGCTATATGGACGACGTGAACTCATAGCCAAAACAGCATCAATACGTGCCTTTTGGTCTATTGTAAAAATATTCATACAAGCATCATTTGTATAGTCCATATAATTTTCGACCATATCCGTAGTACCACAAGACACATGTGTAGGACAACCTCCATTAGAAGCATCAGAGTTTGGTGTATCTGCACAAAAGTCATCTACGGTGCAATCGCCATCACCCCAGATATGTCGTAAACCAAGCCAGTGTCCGATTTCGTGTGTGGCGGTACGTCCTTCATCATAAGGAGCACTTAAATTGCCTACTCTACCTGTAAAAGTTGGGCCAATCACAACACCATCTGTATTGGCTGCACCACCACTCATGCTTAAACCATCTAACTCTGATAGCTCTGGAAATTGAGCATAACCCAAAGTTCCACCTTCCATATCAATTACCCAATAATTGAGAAAACGTTCTGGGTCTTGTATTGTACAAGGCTTGATATCATCTTGTATAGGGTCTGGGCCATTGTTAGGTAAGGCAGGAAAAGGGCCTGCTCCCCAATCGTCCCATCGCATAATTCCAGGTTCAGCTAAACAATTTCCGTATTGGTCAACGGTAGCTAAACAAAATTGAATTTCTGTATCAGCACCTACTGGGTCATTATTGAAGCCAGGTGTGCCTGTGATGCGTCTAAAATCTTCGTTTAATACATCTACTTGGCTTTGAATTTGAGCTTGCGAAATATTTTCGGCAGTACCTACATTTGTACCAGCTCCATGTATAACGTGAAAAATAATAGGCATTACTCTGATTTCGCCCATTCTCAAATGTGCAGTTGCTTGTCGTTCTTCTATAACACGACTTAAATTTTCTTCAAAACTCTCTTTTGTGCCAAATTGAGCAGGATATTTTTGTTGGAGTAAAATTTCGTATTCATAACTAAGACACTTTCCTCTTTCTTGGGTGGGATAAATAGAAGACTTAGTTTGTGTTTTATTTTGTGCAAATATGTTTGCACAAAATAGCAAAAATAACATTAAGGTGCTTTTGTTCATGTAATTAGTGTTGTTAAATATGTAATAAATAATAATTTAAAATCACACAAATATAATTATGAAATGTGATAAATTATAATCTAAAATTCAATTAACAACATATTTATAATTCTTATTTTTAAACTTTTGAAAATGAGTAAAATACAAATAATTTATTTTCAGTTAGTATAATCAATAAATAAAGAAAACGTATTACATATACATAAAAAGCATGTTAATAAATCAAAAATAAGTAGCGTAATTAATTAAGTAGGTTTTTTGTTAATTCTTGACTAATTAAATACATTTTTAATGGTCAAGCTTTTGAAGCTTTAATAATGTGGTTTAGGAAATTTGAAAAAGAACGTAGTACCCTCTCCTAGCTCAGACTCAAACCAAATGTGGCCATGATGAATATCCATTACTTTTTTGCACAAAGCCAATCCCATTCCTGTTCCATTAAATTCATATCTTTTATTCAAACGTTGAAAGATAATGAAAACTTTGTCGTGATAAGCTATATCTATACCAATACCATTGTCTGTAATTTGAAACTGCCATTCATTATCTAGCTCCTTAATATCAACTTTAATGGTGGGCAAAGCACTTTTATTAAATTTAATCGCATTATCAATAAGATTATTAATAAGTATTTTCATGCTTTTCGGATAACAGCAAATCGTAGGAAATTCAGCAATCTGTATATTTATCTGTCGTTTTTCTATAATTGGCTTAAATTCCAACAAAACAGTTTCAAAAAGTTGATTAAAATTGGTAGGTATGCACTTAGCTTGCTTATATTCAATTTTAGAATATTCCAGCAATTGTTCGATGAGCAACTTCATACGATTAGTACCATCTGTGGCAAAATTGATATATTCCTGAGCTTCCTCATCTAATTGATTAATATATCGTCGCCTCAACAATTGTACAAAACTAGATACCATACGCAAAGGTTCAATCAAATCATGAGAAGCTACATAAGCAAACTGCTCCAAATCTCGGTTAGAAGTCTCTAAAGCCTTAATAGTTTCGTGCAGTTTGTTTCGGGTATTTTTTATTTCATCTATGTCCTGAAATGTGCCTTTTATTTTCATGACTTTACCATTCTCTTTTACTGCCTCACCTTTAGCTCGCACCCAAATTGTACGACCTTTAGCCGTAATAATTTGCAACTCCAAATCATAGGCAACACCATTTTCTATTGCATTATTAACGGCATTAGTAATCGCATCTACAAAACTAGGATGATAAAAGTTAATTGCTTTCTCTAATGTTATCTCGTAATTCAATGGCAATTCATGAATCAGATATACGCCTTCTGACCAGTAAATATTATTGTCATTAAAATTGACTTCCCAGCCACCAACTTTTGCTATACGTTGAGCATCGTGCAAAACCGTTTGCATCATTTGCATTTCCGTTACATTTGTAGCAGAAGCATATATAAGTCCTGATTTTTCATCTACTTTTGCATTCCATAATAAATTTATATATTTATTTTGGCTGGTTCTATATCTGTTTTGAAAAGAAAGTGTTGTCTTGCCCAAAGCCAAATTAGCAAGTTCCGATATGGTTTTATCGACATCATTAATATGAACAAAATCTAAAAAACTACGAGACAATAATTCAGCTTTTGTATAACCTAATTGTTGTTCAAAAGCTTTATTTATTTTTATGAAATAGGCATCTAAGCTTGCCACACAAAGCAAATTAACATTTTCTTCAAAAAAATGTTGATAATCTATATTTAAGTATTGAGGATTCATATTGCAAAAGTAATTTTTTTTTTTGAACGAACAACATCTTTAAGTATTATTTTTCAATAGTCTATTCAATTTTTTGTTTTAATAAAAAAATCTATAAAGCATTAATAGCCAATAGTTATAAAAAATAAGTTAATATAAAAAACACTATATAATTCATTGATTATCATCATTATTTGTTTTTTTATATAGGGTATTCATCTTTTTTGATGTAAAAAAATAAGTATTCGGACAAACATATGTTACAAATAGTAAAAGTAAGTATCTTAATTTATAAGGTATGAGCATTGACTTTTTTCTAAGGAAAATAGAAGCCCAAACATCAATTAATACAATCTATTCATATGGTTAATATACTGAAAATCAATGTTTTAGTTTCATTTTTTGTAAAATTTAGTGTGTTTTAAAAAAAAAAGGCACAACATTAACAATTATTAATGTTGTGCCTTTTTTGAATGTAAAAAATAATAGTTAAGCAAATGTACTTTACTATTGTTTAAGTTTAAAGAAAGAAAGCTGTAAGAGAAGGAGTCGAACCTCCACGAAGCGGTTAGTAAATCACAATAATTTCATAAGTCAGTTTCATCTTTTAAAGTGCAAAGCACTATACTTTTGTATGTTTTTGTTTTCCAATTTTCTAAAGAAAAGAAAAAGGAAACTGACTATAATTATTGTTACTTATTTATTCCGAAATCTTCGCCCTCGAGACAAGAGGGTGCGTCTGCCAATTTCGCCACCTTACAGTATAAAAAATAAATGATTTTGTGGTTTTCCAATAAAAAAGCTGTAAGAGAAGGAGTCGAACCTCCACGAAGCGGTTAGTAAATCACAATAA
>JBMZCV010000248.1:0-5033 GCA_049613665.1 Chitinophagales bacterium
TTTTGGGCAAATTTAAAATTTTTGACCAAATGATTTCACTTTGAACCATTTTTTTTTTAAAATAAAAAACCTTTGAGTAATTTTAATATCCCAATGTCGTTGTTGGTGATAACAATAAACAACGGCTAGCGTTGTCGTTTTTTGAGAAAAAAATATTTTGTAAATGCCCTGTTTCTTTTGATAAACTATTTAAAATCAATTAAAAATGAAAAAAACACAACAAATAATTTATTACAACTCTCCTTTAGGTTATTTAAAAATGCAAATGACCGAAAAAGGACTGACTTCACTTCAAATTATTGATGCAGAAGTAGCACCAAAAGAAACTAATATTTTTGAAATGCCAAGCTATGCACAAGAAATTGTTAGCCAGCTTGAGGCATACTTTGCAGGTAATCGACAAAATTTTGACATAAAATTAGATTTGCAAGGCACTGCTTTTCAGTTAAAAGTTTGGGAAAAACTCTTGCAAATTCCTTACGGCAAAACGACAACTTACGGAAAAATAGCCCAAGACTTGAATATGCCTAAAGCCGCTCGTGCAGTAGGCAATGCTTGCGGAAAAAACAAAATTTGGTTGATTGTTCCTTGCCATCGAGTTGTGGGCAGCACAGGAAAACTAACAGGCTATGCAGGAGGCTTGCACAGAAAAAAGCATTTGTTGAATGGCGAAAAAAAACATAAAAATGAAACTTTATTCTAATTTTTTTGCTATCTTGAACAAAGATAATATTTGTTTTATACTTGAAGCAAAAATAATTTTTAGTTACTAAACGTTAAAATAGAACTACACTTAGCACACAATATATATAAAAATTACTTTTTTCCACAAAATCATTTATCGCCTATTACCTCCAGCTATACCTTTAGTGAAACATTAAAAATAAATTATGCTTATGTGAAAGCTAATACACCGACTTTCAATGTGTTAGCAACTCTTTTTATAGAAAAGCATTTTTTTTGTAAAATTTGAATGAGAAAACAAGCATAAGCTTAAAACCTTCATTTTTATATCTATTCATCAAGCCAAATTAACACTATTTCGTCAAGTTATGGCTTTCGAGCTATTTTGCGTCAAACGTTTGTAGGCTTTTTGCGTATAAAAAAGAAAATGTTTTCTCCAACATATTTTCCTACAACAAACATTCGAAACATCACCTAAAATTTAGTTATGCGTCTATTGATTGGCATATTATGTTTTTCATTTTGCTTTTATGTAGCTACTCCTAGCGTTTTGGCACAAAAGAAAATACCAAAACGAGCGGAAAAGTTATATCAAAAAGCCAATGAGAAATATAAATTTTATGATTTTGAGGAAGCGAAAAAATTACTCAACAAGTCGTTAAAAGTTTATCCAAACTATCAAAAAGCTCATTTGCGGTTGGGTGAAATTTATTGGCGATTAAAGGAGTTTGACGATGCTCAAAAAATATATGAAAAAATGCTAGAGCTTAATAAATCGGCTAGAGTAAGTTTTCAAACGCATTATTCATTGGCTCGTTTGGGCTATGAACAAGACAATTACGCTATGTCTATTGAGCATTTAACAAATGCTTTGAATTTAGAAATTCCTGTTTCAGACAATTGGAACAAAAGAAAAGAAAAGGCAGAATGGCTACTAAAAAATGCTGAGTTTGCACAAAAAGCGATACAAAACCCTGTGCCTTTCAAGCCAGTCTTGCTCGATTCTGCTATCAATAGTCAGCATGATGAATATTTGCCAATGGTAACAGCCGATGAAGAAAAGCTTGTTTATACTAGACGTTTCAATGGTACGGCTGGCGGAAATGAAGATTTTTATTACAGCTATCAGGAAGAAAACCAGTGGCGATTGTCAAAAGATTTGGGAAATCCTATCAACACGGCTGCAAATGAAGGTGCTATTTGCATTTCGCCCGATGGCAAACGCTTATTTTTTGCGGCCAAAGACCGAGAAGATTGCGAAGGTGGCTTCGACATTTACTATTGCTACAAAAAAGGCGAACATTGGATAGGCCCTTTCAATATTGGCCGTCCTGTCAACTCATCGAAGTGGGACTCGCAACCAACAATTTCTGCCAATGGAAGAGCTTTATACTTTTGCAGTCGTCGGAAAGGAGGCTATGGTGGCATTGATATTTGGGTGAGTTTTTTGAAAGGCAAAAAATGGTCTGAACCTATGAATTTGGGGCCAAATATCAACACTTCTGGCGATGAGCAGTCTCCCTTTATTCATCCAGATGACGAAACATTGTATTTCTCATCGAATGGACATATTGGTATGGGCGATGCCGACTTGTATGTGGCTCGAAAAGATTCGCTAGAGGTGTGGGGAAAAGCCGAAAATTTGGGTTACCCTATCAATACGAGCGGCAACGAAAATGGTTTGATTGTAACGGCAAATGGCGAGCGTGCTTATTATTCGTCGCTCAATATGATAGATAGCACAGGTTTGGATTTGTATTATTTTGAATTGCCAAAAAAAGCAAAGCCAAATTATGTAACTTATGTGAAAGGAAAAGTTTTTGACCAAAAAACCTATAAAAAAACTTCTGCAACAATAGAGTTGTTGGATTTGGAAACAGGAAAAGTAATTTTGAAAACGGTAGCCGACTCTGTTACTGGCGAATTTTTGGTAACTTTGCCTGCTGGAAAAAACTATATGTATAATGTGTCGAAAGAAGGTTATTTGTTTCATTCCGAGAATTTTTCGCTCAAAAACCATCACAACAACGAACCTTATTTGCTAGATATTGGCCTTATTCCAATGATTCAAGAAGAAAATTTGGCTTGGAATGTAGGGCAAACCGTAGTATTAAAAAATGTGTTTTTTGAAACAGCATCTTATGATTTGAAGTCAGAATCTTATGCCGAATTGGAGCGTTTGAGTAAGTTGTTGAAAGATTATCCAAAGCTGAAAATCGAAATTAGCGGACATACCGATAGCATTGGTAGAGAAAGTTACAATCAGGGCTTATCGACAAATCGTGCGAAAGCAGTGTATTCGTATTTGCTAACAAAAGGAATAAGTAGCCAAAAAATCACTTATAAAGGCTACGGCTCTAAGAAACCTATTGAGACCAACAAAACAGAGGAAGGAAGAGCCGCCAACCGACGTACTGCTTTCACAATTTTGGAAGGCATTGGCAATACTTTTATTTCCAAAAATAAGAGTGGCGAACAGATTGTAGGAAAGTTTTTAGAGGCTGTTTCAAAGCCAATATTGAAAAATGCTTTGATGCCAGCCGATAGCACGAAGAAGGAGTAAGGTGCATTTTTTTTGAAGAAAATTTTTAAAGAAAACATTAAGTACCAAGCATCATTTAATGAAGTATTCGTTTAGTTGCTAACATAGTGGTAGTCAAGGTGTTGTCTTGCCCAAAAACTTTTGAACGACTACTTAAAATGCAAAAAGCTTGAAAGTAAAACATACTTTCAAGCTTTTTTTATTCAACAAAAAGAAAATTAAAAAAATTATAACTGATAAATATCGCTTGGCGAATTGCACAAAACGGCTCGTTGGCCTTGCACAACGATAGGCCCTTTTATCAAATCTGGGTTTCGGATAAGAATTTGAAGCCAGCCTTCACGGTCAAAATCTCTACCTCTGATGTTTTCTTGATAGTAAGCATCTGAGCGATTGAGCATATCCTTTGGGCGTAGCTCTAGCTTATGTAACAAACGTTGCCACATCGTGGGCGTAAAAGGTGTTTTGTGATATTCTACTTCTTTTACATTTTTGCTAATAGTGCGTGCAAGTGCCAATACCTTTTTGGCACGACTTGAAGTTGGGTTATAATATACTAATATTTCGTTTTCGTGTGTTTTCATAAACATTTATTTTTTGTATGACAAAGTAGCAAGTGCTTGCTTTTATCATTTAGTTGTTTTTTATTCAAATATTCAGTTGTTTTTGAAAGATAAAAATATTCGGTTCAAAGTGAAATCATTTGGTCTAAAGAACAATGGTATTTTTTTTGCGTGTAAGATGTTATGAAATTGTTTGATTTTCACTTAAATGTTACCAATAATTTTGCATTACCAAAACACAACTTTGGTATTTAACATAGTGAGAAAGCGTTTTAAGCAAATAATTTCAAATAATTCTTGCTATTTTTTATTTTTGTTATTTGCATGAAGTCTAATTTCTGTAAAAATCACCAAATGATTTCACTTTGAACCAATATTCATTTTTGAGAAAATATATTTAAAATTGTTACTTAAATAAATGAATTTTTTTTTAAAAAAGTAGAATATAATTATCGAATTAAGCATTTCATTCACTAAAATAGCTTTTTTTTTGTGAAATTACAAGTTTTAAATACATAATTATTTTTTTAAGTTAAAAAAACACATTGTTATTTAAAGTGTTACAATTTGTTTTTTGTAAAAAAAGACTTTTTGAAACTTAATTTTGATGGTTTTTAAGAACCGTATTTTTGGGACTACCTTGCGATATTATTCAGAAATAAATGATTTTTATAACTATTTGTTTTGTCGCATTTTTGGCTAAAATAGTTTCTAAAAGAATTATGAGTGACATACTGATATGTAGTTTCGTCAAGGAAAAAAGCACATTGAAACTTTTTAGCTTGACATGTTATTTATACATTTGTTCTTTGATATTGTGATTTGTTTGTCATTTTTGTTCCAAAAAATAGCTTTTTTTATGAAAAAACTTAAACAGAAATTACATCGAGCTATCAATAAATAGTGTAGAAATAGCGTTTTTTCTTTAATTTTGAAAATTACTCCTAAAAGCTGGTTTTTCGATATGAATAATCCAATAGGAGTGCCTTATTTTGAAAGCATAGTGCTTGGCACTTATCAGTTTTTAAGTACCAAGTACTATTTAATAAAGCATTCGTTTAGTGGCTAACGCATTGACAATCAAGGTGTTATCTTGTTCTGAAATGCCCAAAAACTTCTGAACGACTACTTAATACACTGTAATTTAAGTAATTGGCATTTTAGCCTTTTTATTGCATGTTATTTTATTCAAAAAAAAACGACAACTCTCGCCGTTGCTGTGTGTTATCACCAGCAACTAAAAG
>JBMZCV010000249.1:0-4939 GCA_049613665.1 Chitinophagales bacterium
GACAAAATTTGCTAAAATTATGCAAATGTAATATTCGCATTTATCCAATCATGTCAAAACAAAAACGGCTAATTATCTTTTTTTCAAAAGACAATTAGCCGTTTTCTGACTTAAATTTTAATCAATCAACGAAAGTTTTTTATGCTTTACGCTCATCAACTTCTTCATATTCTACATCTTGCACCTCATCGCTATCAGCATCGTTGTTAGGTGTTCCCTGATTAGGGTTTTGCTGTCCACCGCCTGCTTGTGCTTCTTGCTGTGCTTGATAAATCTCTTGCGAAGCCGCTTGCCATGCACCATTCAAAGTTGCCGTAGCACTTTCGATACCTGCCAAATCTTGTGCTTGATGAGCCGTTTTCAGCTCTGCCAAACCACCTTCGATAGCTGTTTTGTTGGCAGGAGAAAGCTTATCGCCAAACTCTTTCAATTGCTTTTCCGTTTGGAAAATCATAGAATCAGCTTGGTTCAGTTTTTCGATTTTCTCTTTTGCCTCTTTATCCGCTGCTTCATTAGCTTTAGCTTCATTTTTCATGCGTTCTACTTCCTCTTTGCTCAAGCCCGTAGAAGCTTCAATGCGAATGCTATGCTCTTTTCCTGTACCTTTGTCTTTTGCCGAAACGCTCAAAATACCGTTTGCGTCAAGGTCGAAAGCTACTTCTACTTGTGGCACACCACGAGATGCTGGAGGAATACCATCTAAGATAAACTCACCGATTTTACGATTGTCACGAGCCATTGCACGCTCACCTTGAAAAACAGAAATTTGTACAGATGGCTGATTATCTACTGCTGTAGAGAAAACCTCCGATTTGCGAGAAGGAATAGTCGTGTTGGCTTCGATAAGTTTTGTAAATACACCGCCCAAAGTTTCGATACCTAAAGAAAGTGGAATAACATCTAACAACAATACATCTTTCACATCACCGCTCAAAACACCACCTTGAATAGCTGCACCTACTGCTACAACTTCATCAGGATTTACACCTCTGTTGCTTTTCTTGCCAAAGAATTTTTCTACTGCCTCTTGAATACGAGGAATACGAGTAGAACCACCTACCAAAATTACTTCGTCGATGTCGCTAGTTTTCATATTTGCATCTTTCAAAGCATCACGGCAAGGCGTAAGGGTACGTTCTACCAAAGCATCTGCCAACTGCTCAAATTTGGCACGAGTAAGACGCTTCACTAAGTGCTTAGGAATACCATCTACTGCTGTGATATATGGCAAATTGATTTCCGTCTCATTTGAGCTAGACAATTCAATTTTCGCTTTTTCTGCTGCTTCTTTCAAACGTTGCAAAGCCATTGGGTCTCTGCGTAAGTCGAAACGCTCATCTCTCTGAAATTCGCTTGCCAACCAATCAATGATAACCTCATCAAAGTCGTCGCCACCCAATTGTGTATCACCATTTGTAGATTTTACCTCAAAAATGCCGTCGCCCAATTCAAGAATAGAAATATCGAAAGTACCACCACCTAAGTCATAAACTGCAATTGTTTGGTCTTTGTCTCTTTTATCCAAACCATATGCCAAAGACGCTGCTGTTGGCTCGTTGATAATGCGTCTTACTTTCAAACCAGCAATTTCGCCAGCTTCTTTTGTCGCTTGACGCTGCGAGTCATTGAAATAAGCAGGAACAGTAATAACTGCTTCTGTCACTTCTTGGCCTAAGTAGTCTTCAGCCGTTTTCTTCATTTTTTGCAATACCATTGCCGACAATTCTTGCGGTGTATAAAGTCTGCCTTCAATATCGACTCTTACCGTATCATTGTCACCTTTCACCACATTATAAGAAGCTCTGCTTACTCTGTTTGCGATTTCTGTATAACGTGAACCCATAAAACGCTTGATAGACATTATCGTGTTTTGAGGGTTGGTGATAGATTGACGTTTTGCAGGGTCGCCAATTTTGCGTTCACCGTTTTTCAAGAAAGCCACGATAGATGGTGTCGTTCTTTTTCCTTCGCTATTTGGAATAACAACAGGTTCGTTGCCTTCCATTACAGCAACGCATGAGTTGGTCGTTCCTAAGTCAATGCCAATAATTTTGCTCATAATTTATATGATATATTTTTTAGTTTAAATTAAATTCGTTTTCGTGAATTTTACATTCGTAGTTCTTTATTCAATACTTGTGCCAACTCGTTTTTTCGGTTTTTTTCATGTAAAAATGTCAAAAAAGAGGTTTAAATGTCATTATATTATCTTACAAGCGTGTCAAAAAGTCAGTTTTCGTTTTTTTGATAATGACAAAAAGTAAGTTCTATCGTTTGCTACTGTTTGGATTTTGTTTTTTATAGCGAAAAAATACAGTGAAATAAAAAAATAAACCCTAACAACTAATCAATAAGTTATTAGGGTTTATTTGCTTTTTTTTACAAAAAAGAAGATTCAAACTAGCGACTTTTCGCTGCATCAGCCAAAAATTTTGCCAGGCCAATGTCTGTCAATGGATGTTTTAGCAAACCTAAATAAGCACTCAATGGACTTGTTACGACATCAGCACCTATTTCTGCACACTTCACAATATGTAAAGGATTGCGGATAGAAGCTGCCAAAATTTCGGTAGCAAAGCCATAGTTGGCATATATTTCTACGATTTGATTGATTAAATCCAAACCGTCCCACGAAATATCGTCTATGCGGCCAATGAATGGCGACAAATAAGTAGCACCAGCTTTAGCCGCCAAAATAGCTTGACCAGCCGAAAACACAAGCGTACAATTTGTTCTGATTCCTTTCTTGTGGAAGTAATGTATCGCTTTGATACCATCTTTAATCATCGGTACTTTTACCACAATTTTGTCGGATAAAGCCGCTAATTCTTCGCCTTCTTTTACCATACCAGCAAAGTCAGTAGCCACAACTTCGGCACTAATATCGCCATCTACCAAGTTGCAAATATCGACATATCTCTGCAAAATAGCGTCTTTTCCTTTGATGCCTTCTTTCATAATCAAAGAAGGATTTGTCGTTACGCCATCTAAAATACCTAAATCGTTGGCTTCTTTGATTTGCTCAAGATTAGCCGTATCTATAAAAAATTTCATATCTATAAGTCTTTGACAGTTAGTTAGTTATATTTTTATTCTAAAGAAAATCTTAAAACGGAAAATCATCATTATCCTCTTCTGCATCCATGTTATAAGGAATATCGGCTTCGGTGTGTGGTGGCACTTCAGCAGTAGGAGCGGCAGTTTGCAAGGTTTCTATTTTCCAAACATTAAGATTAGTAAAATAAATCGTTTGGCCATTTCGGCCTTGATATGGACGGCCAGCCAAATTGAAATGTACTTTTACCTCTTCATTTTTTTGAAAACCATCTATCAGCGAACAACGTGCTTGTGTCAATTGAAATTTAGGATATTCTTTGTAATTTCCATTTTCTACCTCTAATACAAACTCTCTTTTTTGAAACTTGTTGGTTACTGCTTCAGTATCAAAAATCTCGAAAAGTTTGCCTTCTATTTCTAATGCCATTATATTTTTTTTTGAAATAAATAAATGATGCTTGTGTTAAACATTTTTGCAAAGTTAGTACGTTTTTTAAAAATTATATGGCTAAAGGAGTTGTTTTTTTGCAAAAAAAGAAAACGCAAGACTTCTAAGAACATTTTTTGGCTAGAATATTTTAGATATTCAAAAAATATTTTTAAATTGCAACTTTATAATACAAAGAATTTTCTAAACGAAATAAGTACAAATTATGATGAAGGATATTTTGCAAGAAATGGATAAAGCCTTTGATAGCCGTGTTCGCATCGGCATTATGAGCGTTGTGATGGCAGAAGGAACGATAGATTTTAATGCTTTGAAAAAAATATTGGGCGTAACAGATGGCAATTTGGCTAGTCATACGGCTTCTTTGGAAATAAAACAATACATTCAGATACACAAAAAATTTATTGGCAAGCGGCCAAATACAACTTATTCGGCTACGCCTTTGGGCAAAACCGCTTTTAGAAGGCATGTTATGGCTTTGCAAAAAATATTGATGGCAAAATCTTTTCACTAGATGGATACACAAAAATCTAGCTCAAAATGGCGGAAAACTTTTTCTGCCAAACGTCAAATACAGAGTTTTCGCTACGCCTTTCGAGGCATCAAATATGTGGTGCAGAACGAACACAATATGCACATACATTTGCTCGCAAGTGTATGTGTTGTCTTGTTTGGCCTTTTGTTGCAACTCAATGTGACGGAATGGTGTTTTTTGGTGTTCGCCATCGGTTTTGTCCTGTTTGCCGAAACCATCAATACGAGTGTGGAACTGCTCACCGATTTGGTTAGTCCAGATTTTCATACGCTTGCCGAAAAAACGAAAGATGTGGCCGCAGGTGCTGTCGTGATAGCTTCCGTCACAGCGGCGATTATTGGTATGCTTGTTTTTTTGCCTAAAATATATGTTTTGGTAGTGGATTTTTTTTGAGGAAACAAAAGAAAACATCTATATTTGGCTTTCGCTGCTAAAATGCTTCATTTTCCCACAAAAAATATCTTAGTACAGGACAAAAGTTTTAACAAGAGGCATTTTTTTTAAAATGTAGCATAATTTTCGTTACTCAAAAAACACCAGCATGAGTTTTCAACTTGTGCTAAACCAAACAGTAGTTTTTAGCTACCAACAACATTTTCTAACAAGGCTTTTAGCTGTCTTTTCACACTTCGTTTCAAAAAATAGGTATTTAAGCTAAAATCTAATTTTGGTAGGTTTTATAAGCACCTTTTCAGCTTTTTATATGAATAGTTTTGTGTTTCAACGTAAGTATTCAGCTTCAGCATGATTTAGATTGTTTCGCAGGCTCACAATGACAATTATTTGTTATTTATTTCCTTCTTCTTATATTTTCTTACAAATTATGAAACCCTCCTCCACTCAACCTCAGCTATTCTCGCTTTGAAATAAAATAAATATTATAAAAAAACATTTGCTTG
>JBMZCV010000250.1:0-4735 GCA_049613665.1 Chitinophagales bacterium
ACAAATTGATATGCCACCTATGGAGTAATGATTTTGTTAAAGCGAGAATAGCTGGTGTTTTTCATCTAGGACTTTATTTATAAAATGCAACTAAAAGAAAGAACTGCTATTTTGATTTATTCCCCTTTACTTGCACAACTTTACCACCATATTTCTAGCTACTTCCTATTTTTCTTTTTCAAAAAAGCCAAAAAAAGCTTATCTTTAACTACAAAACAACGCATAATCTCAAAATGTCGTCTCTTTACTAGATAAATTGCCTTAGTTTTTGCATCTTGCAATACTCTATGGCTATTATCAATCAATAACACCTCATTTTTTTCATTTTATATACTAAAAAACTACCTTCATGACAAAACATGCTTACTTTTACAGCTATATTATCTTGTTAAGCTTTTTTTTGTGCAATAACAATCAAATGCTACAAGCTTGTGAAGCCGATGAACTCCCAGATTCTCATGTTTCTTTCGTAGAAAATAAGGGACAATGGCACGAAAATGTGCAATATCAAGTAGAAATGAACATGGCTCGTTTGTTTCTCGAAAACAACAGAATGACTTATTTGCTGATGTCGCCTAGTGATATTGAAGCCATACACGAAGCTCATCACAACCCAAATATCTCGCTTTCTGATTTGAATTTGAACTATCACGTTTTCCGAACCAACTTTGTGAATGCCAACGAAAATGTGGAAACAAATTCGTCGTGTATGATGGACAATTACCGAAATTATTTTATCGGCAATGACCCAAACAAATGGGCTGGCAATGTCGGTTTATTTCGCCAAATAGATTATTACAATTTATATGAAGGTGTTGATTTGAAATATTATGGCACAGGTGGTAGCATCAAATACGATTTGTTGGTTGCTCCAAGTGCAGACGCTTCGCAAATTGTGTTGGAATATGAGGGAGCAAATGCAGTATCTTTAGAAAATGGCAAATTGCACATCGCAACTTCTGTTAATACGGTTATCGAAAACAATCCGTATGCTTATCAATACATCAATGGACAATTGGAGGAAGTAGCTTGCGAATATGTTTTGACAGACAATCAAGTGCGTTTTTCGTTTCCAGATGGCTACGATACCACAAAAGAATTGATTATTGACCCAGAAATTGTGTTTGCAACCTACACAGGAGCGACTACCGACAATTGGGGTTTTACGGCTACCTATGATGAAGCTGGCCACCTTTATGCTGGTGGTGCATCTTTTGGCGTTGGCTACCCAACAACCGTAGGTGCATTTCAAGAAGAATTTGCAGGTGGCGATTTAGCAGGCCCTTTCCAAACCGATATAGGTATCTCAAAATTTACGACAGATGGCACCGATTTGATTTATTCTACTTATTTGGGTGGAGGCGATAGCAACGAAATGCCGCATAGTATGTTTGTAAGCGACAATAATGAGCTGGTTGTTTTGGGAAGTACAGGCTCAAACGAATATCCGACAACAGCCGATGCTTTCGATACTTCTTTCAATGGTGGAAATGCTAATAGTGGTGCAAACAATATTCAATATACAAATGGTGCAGATATTGTTGTAGCACGATTTTCAGTCGATGGTAGCGACTTGGTAGCTTCTACTTATTTGGGAGGTTCTGGCGATGATGGTTTAAATCTAGCAGCAGATTTGACGTTCAACTATGCAGATGAAGCACGAGGTGAAGTATTTTTGGACAATGCAGGAAATGTATATATTTGTTCTAGCTCAAATTCTATTGACTTTCCAACTTCGGAAAATGCTTTTCAGCCATTTTCAGCAGGTAATTTTGGCTCTCAAAATGGAATTGTTGTCAAATTTAATCCAGATTTGAGCGAAATGGTTTGGAGTTCATATATTGGCGGCTCTGGCGATAATGCTGTTTTCTCTTTAAAATTGGACAGCGAAGAAAATTTATATATTTCTGGTGGCACAACAAGTACGGATTTTCCAACAACTAGCGGTGCGATAAACGAAACTTATCAAGGTGGAAACACAGATGCTTTTGTTGCCAAAATAAACAACGATGGTACAGAGCTTCTGGCTTCTACACTTTTGGGAACAGATGCTTATGACCAAGCTTTTTTCGTCGATTTTGATTTAGATGGCTATATTTATACCATTGGCCAAACTTCTGGTGCTTACACCGTCGAAGGCGATGTTTATACCAATGACAATAGCGGTCAATTTATTCATAAAATGAGCAATGATTTGACAACTACCGAATGGGCAACCGTTATAGGAACAGGAAGTGGTTCGCCAGATATTGCACCTTCTGCTTTTTCGGTAGATAACTGTTACAGAATTTTCGTTTCTGGTTGGGGTGGAAATGTAAATGCTGTTGGAACTACATTAGGCTTGCCTATCACAGACGACGCTTATCAAAGTACAACAGAAGGTAGCGATTTCTATTTTTTAGTGTTGGAACAGGAAGCAACCGATATTCTTTATGGCACTTATTTTGGCTCACCATCTGGCACAGGCGAACACGTTGATGGCGGAACAAGTCGTTTTAGCAAAGAAGGTGTTATTTATCAAGCTGTTTGTGCAGGGTGTGGCAGTAGCGATTTGTTTCCTACTACTGAAGGAGCTTGGTCAAATACTAACAACTCTTCAAACTGCAATTTGGGAGCGATAAAATTTGATTTCCAAACAGCAGCTACCGTTGCCGACTTTTTGCTACCTCCTTCTGAATGTGTACCTTATAGCGTTGAAATGCAAAATATCAGTACCAATGCAGAAGATTATCAATGGACGGTTACGAACTCAAATGGCGAAGAGATAACAACGACAACAGCAATAAATCCGAGTTTTACTTTTGAAACAGCCGATGTTTACACAATTACACTTTTAGCTATCAAAGAAGGTACTTGCAATGGCGAAGATGTCTTTAGCCAAAATATTACCGCCTCTGGTGTGCAAGATGTCGAAATAGTAGATGCTGCTGTTTGTATTAATAGTGGCGTTTTTGCTTTAGAAGCATCAGATAGTGGAGGCTTATGGGCTGGAAATGGTATTGTAGATGCTGAAGCAGGCACTTTTGACCCAACTTTAGTAGGCATTGGCACATTTGAAGTGAGTTATACTTCTACAAATGCAGAATGCGAAGGCACTTTTTTCGGAAATGTAACAGTTTCAAATATTCCTACTTTTGAGATTTTAGATTTAAATTGTTTGAATGATGGAACAGATGGTTTTACAATAGATTTGCTAGTAAATAGTGATGATGGTGAAATGTTTGAAATCTCTGGCGATTTTAGCACAACCGCAACTGCAAATACACCTTTTACGGCAACATTTGCAAGTGGTGGTAATGGAGTAACTGAATTTACCTTATTCGCTACAAGTACAACTAATACTTGTGCAAGTAGTTTGACATTTATAGCAGCAGAATGCCCAGAATGCTTTCCAGATGCAGGTACAATGCCAACTGATTTGCAAGCAGTATGTTCAGGTGCAAGTGTTTCTGCTACCACAATAGGCGAATTTTTAGAACCTAATCAAGTGTTAGGCTATATTTTACACGATAGCGATACTGATTCTTATGGCAATATTTTGGGACAAAACGAAAGCGGTATTTTCCTTTTTGCAGATTTAAACAACGCTGAATATATGACAACTTATTATATTTCGGCAGTAGTAGGTTTTCCAGATGATAATGGTTTTCCACTCTTAGACGATAGTTGTACGGATATTAATGCTGGCACACCTATATTGTTTATTTCGCCTATCAGCTACACCATAGACGAAGATTGCGATTGGGACACAGGCGATTTTACCGTCATTATACGACCAGAAGGTGGTTTGCCAGCCTACGACAATACTGCTACTTACACTATTATTGGCGACTTTGTAGGTGAGTTGCTTTATGGTGAAACTTTTACAAGTATTTTTGCAGAAAATGAAACGACTATTTATCAATATACGATGATTGAAGCTTGTGGCGAAATTACAACATCTAATGAATTTTATTGCGAAAAAACGCCTATCGAATTGTTGTATTTTACAGGCGAAGCTCAAGAAAATGGAAACGAACTAAAATGGGCAACAGCAACAGAAATCAACAACGATTTTTTCAGTATAGAAAGAGCTGCAACTGCCAATGGCCATTTCGAAACCATCGCTACAATTGATGGCGTAGGAAACAGCACAATACAACAATCTTATAGCTTTTTGGATAAGAGTGCAAGCTGTGAAACCTATTATTACCGTTTGAAACAAACAGATTTTGATGGTGCAACAAGTACAACTACAACGATAAACATCAGCAGAACAATAGGCGACGGCATTCAAGTTTCGCCTATTCCAGCAACTGATAAGGTAACGATTAAATTTGCTGCTGCTGCTCAACAAACAACCGTTTTGCGAGTATTTGACGCACAAGGTCGCTTAGTACATCAAGCTAAAATAGCAAGTAATGGCGAATGTTCGCAAACGCAAATGTTAGATATAAGCACTTGGCAATCAGGTATTTATATGTTACAAGTAGCCAATGGCGAGCAGATGGAAAGTACAAAATTGATAAAGCGATAAAAAGCGAGAATAAACAATATTTTGGTAGAGGCGTTGCGTTGCAATGCCTCTTTTTTTGTAACTTTTTTCGCTCAATAGCAGCAGGTTTCATACTTTTCAAAATTATTAGCCTAAAAACTCTTTTTCAACAACAGTTCGGACAGTTATATATTTTTTTTAGGCTAAGTACACTGTAAAGCAAATTAAGTAAGATTTATTATATTTGCATTTAAAAAAATA
>JBMZCV010000251.1:0-4678 GCA_049613665.1 Chitinophagales bacterium
AAAAAAGGCCTTAAAAACTAATTGCTGACACAGAAAAACAAGCAAATATTTTTTTATTTCAAAGCGAGAATAGCTGCTAAAATGCCAATCACAGATATTTGATGACTATTCTACTGCAAGATTATTTATTGATGTTTTTTCTACCTCAATAGCTTTTTTAATCTGATAGAAAGCTTGTTGAATTGTAGCTTTAGGCATAGCGATATTCATACGCATAAATTGCGTTCCACCATTTCCAAACCAAGTACCAGGTGTCATCGCTAGTTTTGCGACATGAACCATCAATTGATGCAAAGCTTCTGCTGACAAATTCAATGCACTAAAATCTAACCATATTTGGTATGTGCCATCTGGTCGTATCAGTTTCACTTCTGGTAGTTTTTTTTGCAAATAATCTCCTACCCAATTTACTGTTTCTTCAAGGTAAACAACTGTTTTATTCAACCATTCCTCTCCGTAGGTATAAGCGGCTAAGGTAGCATAAGTAGAAAGGGCATTTCCATTGTCAAGATATAAGGAAGTAATAATATTTTTTATTTTTGTGTGTGTATCTGCATCAGCTATATAAAGATAGCCATTAGAAATACTTTGCATACCAAAAGTTTTGGCAGGCGAGCCTATCACAGCGATATGCTGAGGACTATCTGCAAAGGAAGCAATGCTGTTGAAATTGGAGTTGGAATAAATAATATCGGAGTGAATTTCGTCGCTAATTATCCGTACATCATATTTATTTGCTAATGCGACCAACTGCTGCAATTCTGCTTTTTTCCAAACACGCCCAATAGGATTGTGTGGGTTGCAAAGCAATATGATTTTTATATTTTGATTTTTCAGTTGTTGCTCCATATTTGCAAAATCCATTTCGTAATTGCCATTGACCAATTTTAATGGATTTTCTACCACTTGTCGATTGGCAGCTTCAATTATTTTGAAAAATTGATGATAAACAGGAGGCTGAATCATTATGCCATCGCCTTCATTGGACAATTCTCTAATCATCAAACCTATGCCTGTCAAAACACCCGACACTTGAATGAAAGATTTGCTTTCCAATTTTAAGCCATGACGTTTTTGATTCCATTTTACCAAAACATCAAATACTTTGTCAGAATTTGATTCGTAAGCAAAATTGCCTCTATTTACCAATCGTTGCAATTCGTCTGTAATCGGCTTGGCCACTTTAAAATCCATATCTGCTATCCACAATGGCATCAAATCTGTTCGTCCAAACATAGATTTTAGATAGTTAGGATTGCTTTTCGCATAGTTGTTTCCGAATGAAGGTGTTTTCGTTTCAGTTTTTGGCAAACGACAAGCTGAAATTGCTGCTGAATCAGTAGTACAATTTTTTGATTTTTCCATTTTGATTTTTTTACGCTTCGAGAAATAAAATTAGTGTGAATGGTTTTTTATTTCAATGGTTCGGACATTTTTTATAACAATTTTCAGTTTAATAAAAAAAATGCCTTTTGGCAAGGGAAACATACTATTTTTCAGTTCAAAAGGCTATAAAATTGGCCGCCTTAGCCTAAAAAAAAGTATGTTTCAATGGTTCGGACATTTTTTATAACATTTTTCAGTTTAATAAAAAAAACGCCTTTTGGTAAGGGAAACATACTATTTTTCAGTTCAAAAGGCTATTAAATTTGCAAGTATTGGCCGCCTTAGCCTAAAAAAATAGTATGTTTAAACCTTTGAGAAAAAAAGGTATAAATATCTGAAATATTGTTATTTAAAAAATGATAAAAAAGTTAGAAATATTTTTTCAGTAGATACAAAAAAATAGCACCAAATTATTTTTTATAACAAAAAAAAATCAAAAACCAAAAAATACTATTATATTTATTAGCAAACTTGCCACAAAAAAAGTATCTTTGCACCCAAAAGTTGAAATTAATATCAATTTTTTAAGTAAATCTTATTTTTTAACATTTTTGGTAAAACATATTTAATTTAGAAGTATGAGTTATACATATTTTTCAAAAGAAGACGGCGAGAAACTGTTTGAAGAGTTTGGTGGAACATCTACCAACACAGGTTCTACGGAAGCTCAAATTGCGTTATTTACCAGACGTATTGAGCATTTGAACGAGCACTTAAAGCAATTTAAAAAAGACCACACTACACGTCGGTCATTGCTTCGATTAGTAGGTAAAAGACGTAAATTGCAAGCGTATTTAAAACGCAAAGATATTGTAAAATACAGAGCTTTGATTGCTAAGTTAGGTTTAAGACGATAGACCAACCGTTTTTTTTCAAAAAAGGATATTGTTGAACTACAAATGTGATGCAGTTCAATAATATCCTTTTCTTTTTGTGCTTTTCTCTCTCTGCACAAAAGCCTTAAAAAAAAATCGTTACTAGCAACACTTAACAATGTTTTTGTTTGTTTAATAGCATATAGCACACTAAAAAATATCTGAAAAATGTTTTGGCCTAACAAAAAAATCAGATAAAAAGCTTATAAGCAAACTTTTGAGTAGTCTATAAAAAGACTGCAAGTATTTGTTTTAAAAAAATATAAATTTAAATCTATGAGTTGGAACGCAACCACAGAATCATTTGATATTGGAGATGGAAGAACCATCAGCATCGAGACAGGAAGATTGGCACGACAAGCAGATGGTGCGGTCGTTGTTCGTATGGGTGATGCTGCCGTTTTAGCAACCGTTGTTTCTGCACACAAACCAAAAGAAGGAATAAACTTTTTTCCTTTATCTGTTGATTATCAAGAAAAATTTGCTTCAGCAGGACGTATTCCTGGAAGCTTTCAACGCCGTGAAGGACGACCTGGCGAACATGAAATTTTAATTTGTCGTATTATTGATAGAGCGATTCGCCCAATGTTTCCAGATAACTACCGATGTGAAACGCAAATTTTGGTGAGCCTTATCTCTGGCGATGCCGAAATTATGCCTGATACTTTGGCTGGCTTAGGTGCTTCGGCGGCTTTGGCTATTTCTGATATTCCTTTCGACAACCCACTTTCTGAAGTGCGTGTTGCTCGTATTGATGGCGAATATGTGGTAAATCCTTATTGTTCTGACCTCGCAAGAGCTGATTTAGACCTATTTATTGGTGCTACCGAAGAAAGCGTAGTAATGGTAGAAGGCGAAGCTCAAGAATGCTCGGAAGAAGAATTGGTAGAAGCTATCAAAGTTGGACACGAAGCTATCAAATTGCAATGTCAGGCTCAAAAGCGTTTGGCTGCAAAGGTAGGAAAAGAAAAACGTGCCTTGATTCCTACGGAAGAAAATGAAGAAATCAAAGCGAAAGTTGCGGCTTTTGCAACCGATAAAATTTATGCGGTAGCAAGTGCTGCTTTAGGAAAAAAAGAAAGAAAAGAAGGTTTTGAAGCTATCAAAGACGAATGGATTGAAAGCTTTGGCGAAGAACCAGACGAAGACGACATTAAATTTGCGAAAAAATACCACAAAGCATTAGAGAAAGAGGTTATTCGTAACATGATGTTGGACGACAAAAAGCGTTTAGATGGCCGTGCTTTAACGGAAGTTAGAGATTTATATATCGAAGTTGATTTCTTGCCTTCGCCACACGGTTCTGCTTTGTTTTCGAGAGGTGAAACGCAATCTTTGACTACTACTACTTTGGGTACTAAAAATGACCGAATTTTGCTAGACAAAGCGGCTGGCATAGAGTTTGGCAAATTTATGTTGCACTACAATTTCCCACCTTTTAGCACAGGCGAAGCACGACCTATTCGTGGCGTTGGCCGTCGTGAAGTAGGACACGGAAATTTGGCACAGCGTTCTTTAAAGCAAGTATTGCCATCGGAAGAAGACAATCCTTATACGGTGCGTGTGGTTTCTGATATTTTGGAATCTAATGGTTCATCTTCTATGGCGACTGTTTGTGCAGGTTCGCTTTCGTTGATGGATGCAGGTATTCAAATCAAAAGCAATGTTTCTGGTATCGCAATGGGTTTGGTGAGCGATGGCGATAGAGTGTCTGTTTTGACCGACATTTTGGGCGACGAAGATCACCTGGGCGATATGGACTTTAAAGTGACAGGTACGAAAAATGGTATTTGTGCAGTACAAATGGACATCAAAATCAAAGGTTTGTCTTACGAAGTATTGATTCAAGCTTTGGAACAGGCAAGAGATGGCCGCCATCACATTTTGGCAGCTATGGACGAAGTGATGTCTGAGCCACGTCCAGAACCGAAAGAACATGCTCCTAGAATGGTGAAAATCTTTATTCCAAAAGAATTTATTGGTGCTGTTATCGGCCCTGGTGGAAAAATCATTCAAGAAATTCAGAAAGAGACAACTACCGTTATCAATATCGAAGAAACGGCAGATGAGCAAGGCGAAGTAACTATCGCTGGAACAAACAAAACGTCTATCGACCAAGCTTTGCAACGTATCAGAAATATTACGGCTGTGCCAGAAGAAGGCGAAGAGTATGATGGAACAGTAAAAAGCGTGATGCCTTATGGTGCTTTTGTTGAGTTTATGCCAGGCAAAGAAGGCTTGCTTCACATTTCGGAAGTAGATTGGAAGCGTCTCGAAAACTTAGATGGTATTTTGGCAGAAGGCGATGCTGTTCGTGTCAAATTGATAGGTGTGGACAGACGTTCTGGCAAGTTTAAATTGTCTCGCAAAGTCTTAATGCCAAACCCTAATCCGGGTAGCGAAAGAGACGATAGAGG
>JBMZCV010000252.1:0-4655 GCA_049613665.1 Chitinophagales bacterium
AGCCTAAAGTTATGAACTTTACTCTACTTTACCAAATGATTTCACTTTGAACCGAAAAATTAATTAATGATAAATAAAAATAAAGTAATTTTTAAGCTTATTTTTACTTTTTTCGTAAAAATAAGCTTCGCAAAACTACTCTTTTTTTTTAAAAAATAAAAAACTTACGTTACTTTTTTTCCTTAAAATGAAAGTTTTATACATAACATAAAAATTAATACTACTTTTTCAGGTAAAAAAAACTTGATGAAATGTTTTTGTTACTTTTTGTTTTAAAGTCATCAAGAAAAAAAAGCAAAATATTTAAAAACAAATTGCTAAGTGCCAAGCACTATTTAATAAAGGACGATTCGTTGCTAACGCATTGATATTCAGCGTGTTAGTTTTCACAATTTGTAGAATAAATCTGTCCGACTACTTATGTCTTGTTGAATAAAGCAAATTATTATTATTTCATATATTTGAAGCAACGCTGCTGCATTAAATTTCGTTTTTTTAGTAATAATCTATCTCAACGTATGTTTTTTGCTTTTATTTATATTACAACTATTATTTTAATATATTTTTTATTTTGATGTCAATATATTGAGAATCAGGGTGTTTGTTTTCACAAATGAACACAACTAAGATGTGGTATATTATTAAAAAAAGACATAAACAACTTTCTATATATTTTTTTACTAAAAAAAGAAACTCATGATTTTTTTTACAAAACACAAAACAATATACATCGTATTTTTGCTATGTATGAGTATGCTAACTACTCTAAAAGCTCAAAATAACTATTGGAATGCCCAATTTACTGATATGACAACAGGAGCAGAGGTATCTGTAAGCGATGTGTGTGGAGGAAATGCCTATCAACTCTGCATTAGTCCAACTATTAATGATGCTAATTGTGGCAACTCAGTTGGCACTTGCGGCAATTTTACTGCCGAAGTGCGTGATTTTTGCAATCCCAACGAGCCTAATTTAGTGTATGAATTGGTAGCTATGAATATGGGAGTTTTAGCTTCTATTTGGTGTGGCCCTATCGAAATACCTCCTTATATGCAGCCTAATGCTTGCCCAGATATTCGAATTTCAGCAGCTTCTGATTGTTGTCCTAATTTGAATAATCCGCCTGTTATCGAAATTCCATTTACAGGCTCGTGCAATTCTGGTTCTTGTTGCGAAACTACATTAGGAGGACATTATTTTAGCGATGTTATCACAGGTATGGATATTTCAGAAAGCGACCTTTGCGGAGGCACTACTATTGAGTTCTGTACCGAAGTAGTTTATGATGCTACTGTATGTAATGATTCTATCGTACCTTATGAGTGTATTATCGTGACTGCCGAGCCTAGAGATTATTGCAATCCTAACACTTTGGGAAATGTGCAGTATTTAGAACCAACGACAACAGGACTTTGGTGTGGTGTTTTTGATTTGCCCGAATATACTACTATCAATGCTTGCCCAGATATTCGTGTGATGACCTACAATGCTTGCTGTCCAGGTCTTCCTAGCATTGATGTTGTAGAAATTCCATTTGAAGGCTCGTGCGACCCAAACAATACTTGCTGTGATACAGAAATAGACATTCAAAACTTGTTTCTTGATGGTACAGGCGGACAGAATGCTATCTGTGAAGCTGAACCTTTCTTCTTATGTGCCGATATTGCTACAAATGCTGCTTGTAATGATGATTGTGTTTTGGCTACGGTCTCTTTAATACATACAACTGCAAATGGAAGTATCGACTTTTTTATTTTAGAAGCCAATATTCTTGTCAACAATACATCGGCTGTTTTTTGCAATGACTTTATGATTCCTTATGGAACAATGCAAGCAGGTATCGAATACGAATTGAGAATAGATGTGATGAATACTTGTTGCGAAAATCCTGAAGTGGTAGCAAGTATTCCAATTGTGCAAAGTGCAGACTGTTCGAATGATTTTTGCTGTGATGCAGCTTTTAATGGCCCTTATTTCAGCGATTCAACAGGTACAGATATTCCAATAAGTGACCTTTGCGGTGGCTCAACTCTTCAAATGTGCATGACTGTTACAGGAAGTTCGATAGACCCTGCTTCAAACTGTGCTGATTGTATAAATATCTTTGCTACTGCACGAGACTACTGCAATCCTAACAGCCCTAGTGAAACATTCGTTTTAGATTTAATTGATATAGGTAATGCTTCTAATTTGTATTGTGCAAATATAACCTTGCCTGCTTATGATGCACCTAATTCTTGTCCAGATATTCGAATTACAGGAAGCAATAACTGCTGTCCTTTTTTAGATGAATTCTTGATAGAAGTACCTTTCGCTCCATCTTGCAATACCAATCCTTGCTGTGAAGGACAAATAGAAATAGGCAACTTAAATGTATCTGCTAGTGCAACAGGTACTGAGGGAGTTTGTGAAGAAATGCCTTTCAATCTATGTTTTGATGTGTTTAGCAATAGAATGTGTAATAATGAAGCTTGTTTGAGTGCCAATATCGAATTGGTAGGTTATACGCCTAATGGCATTGTCAGCAATATTTTCTTAGCTCAAGGTATTCTTATTGATTTTGGTTTACTAACAACGATTACTTGGTGTCAAGATTTGATTATTCCTGCTGGAAGCTTGCAAAATGGCGTAAATTATGAATTGCGTTTGGGTATTGATGATTTCTGTTGTGGAACAGAGTATATTTATGAAACACCGCTTGCTATTTCGCCAGATTGTGTTGATAATCCATGTTGTGAAGGAGAAGTAATTATCGAAAACTTGGCAGTTTATGCAAGTCTGATAGGAACTGACAATACTGTTTGCGAAGAAGAGCCTTTCAATCTATGTTTCGATGTATTTGGCAATACTATGTGCAACCAAGAATTTTGTTTAAGTGCCAATGTCGAACTCATCGGTTATACTCCAAATGGTATTGTGAGTACCACTTTATTGACGCAAGGCAACATTATTGATTTCGGCTCACTAACAACGATTACTTGGTGTCAAGATTTGATTATTCCTGCTGGAAGCTTGCAAAATGGCGTAAATTATGAACTGCGTTTGGGTATTGACGATTTCTGTTGCGAAGCAGAATATATTTATGAAATACCGCTTGCTACTTCGCCAGACTGCAACGATGAAATGTGTTGTGCTACTGATTTGGGAGGACATTATTTTATTGATTTAGTTACAGGCATGGACATTCCAGAAAGCGACCTTTGTGGTGGAACTACTGTTGAGTTCTGCACAGAAGTCTTATTTGATAGTGCGACTTGTGCTGATGCTGCTGGCTCTGATTGTATAACTGTAAGTGCAGAAGTGCGTGACTTTTGCGGCCCAACAGACTTTGTTATTTTTTACGACTTACTACCAACTCCAACAGGCTTGTGGTGTGGCACGCTTGAATTGCCCGAATATACGGAAGCTAATGCTTGCCCAGATATTAGAGTGTCTGTTGTCAATAATTGTTGTATCAACATTGCTCCTATTGTTACAGAAATTCCATTTGCAGGCACTTGCGAACCTATCGATTGCTGCTCAGGTGGCTACGAAATTAGCGACCTTTTTCTTGATGGTACGGGTGGAACAAATGAATTGTGCCTGGGAGAATCGGCTTGGGTATGCGGTTTTATCGAAAGTAACCACTTTTGCGATGCTACTATTCCTTGTTTAGAAATGAACATCGACTTAGTAGTAACAAATGCAAACGGCAATCAAACCATTTTGAACTTGACTACTTTGCCTTATTTTCAATTTGGGCCAAATAATAGCGTGTATCAATTTTGCGAACAATTCGATATGCCAACTGGTAATTTGCAAGCCAACACGACTTACGAAATTAGCCTAACCATAAATGATATGTGTTGTGGCGATAGCTTTGAAACAAGTATTCCAACATTCATTACAGACTGTTCGCCAGCTTGCATACCTGAACAGCCTAGCAGCTTGAGAGAAGAAAATTTGAGTTGCAATGGAGTTTCCGTAGCTTGGAATGCCGTACCACAAGCAGCTCAATATCAAGTTGCTGGTCGTGTTTTTGGTGGAGATTGGCAAATATTGCCTCCTCAAACGGCTACTACTCGCACCTTCAACGCAAATACTATTCAAGCCAATATGGCCTATCAATGGACAGTAAGAGCAATTTGTGAAGATGGCACAATGTCCAATTGGGTGCAACCTGTTCGCACTTTTGCTACGCCTGTATGTCGTGATGCTATAAGTGCTAGTTCTGAGGTAGCAAAAGTTAGTCTTCATCCAAACCCTGCTCCACAGCAAACAAATATTCATCTCGATATCGAAATGCTAGATAATGGCAACAATATTATGTTGAAAGTATATGATATGATGGGCAAAACCATGATTGAGCAAACATATAGTGCCAATGCAACTGCTGAAATGCTAAATATTTCAGCTTTGCCAATAGGTGTTTATATAGTAGAATTAAATAATGGCAAGCAAAAAATTATTGACAAATTAATGGTTAAATAAGTAGTCAGACAAAAATAAGTATATACAGCCGTTTCCGCTTTGGAACTACTATGACAAAACTTATTTAATAGTTATTTTATATATTTTAAAAAGGATTATACGGTCTTATCCTTATGTCTTTCAGGCAGTCCGTTTTTCGGCTGTTGTTCATTTTTTTGCTTGACCAAAAAAACGAACCAAAAAAA
>JBMZCV010000253.1:0-4511 GCA_049613665.1 Chitinophagales bacterium
TAAATGGAAATAGGTATTTTTTAGCCAAAATTGCCATAACGTAAATAGTTACAAATAAAAATAATCTATTTTTTGTTATAAAAACGAATGCTCAAATTGTTAGAGAACCATTTTTTATGAAAAAAACATCATGAATTTAGAATTAAAGAAAATAAAAAGAGAAGATAAGTATTTGTTAGAAAAAATGCTTGTAGAATATTTTAGAGAAATAGAGCCTTCAAAAATCATTGAAACTGAAAAAGGTGAAAAGCTTGATTATCCATATTTGGATTTTTATTGGCTAGAAAAAGATAGAATGCCGATATTTGTGAGCTACAATAATGAAAACATCGGTTTTGTATTAATAAATAATTGGGTGATTTGCGATAGTTTCAAAGCCGAAAAGTCGGTGGCAGAGTTTTATATTGAACCGAAATATAGAAGAATGGGCATTGGAAAAAAAGTGGCTTATGAGCTGTTTAAAAAATATAGCAGTAAGTGGGAAATAAGGCAAATAGCGACAAATACAATAGCAATACATTTTTGGCGAAATATCATTGAAGCATTTACAGATGGTAACTTTCGAGAAATAGTTAAAGAGATAGAGGAGGAAAAATTGTATGTTCAGCTATTTCAAGTATAAGCAACACTTAAAAAAAGGTCTTACAAAAAAAAGTTAGGGGAGAATAGCTTTTCTTTGCAAGACCTTTTATCATTTATCTAAAAAATACTAATATCGTATTTCTGTAATGCCTACTTTATTGAAGTTTCTCAAAAAAGCATTAAAGTCGGCAACCGTTACATAGCTATCTAAAGTACAATCATTGTTGTTGTAGCCATTAATCAGACTAGCTTGAGCTTGGTACATATCATAATCTATCGTTGTAATCAAGCCATTGCCGCTAAAATCGCCTGCTGCCATTGCATAATTACCATTTGCCATAGCCACCATTTGATTGTTACCCATTGCTTGCATCATACTCGTTGTGAAATCATAAGCAGTTGTATTTGGCAAAACTACAGTATTTGCACTCATCACATCTAAATGGTTTCGATGGCGAACTACAATATAATATGCTGTTCCTACCGTAATATCCAAAGTAACACCATCTGTCAAATCGGCATCGACAATGCGACCATCATTGAGCAAAAGACCAGCCGCTTGAGATACTACAACTGCGTTATTTACTGCATCACGAGCCTCTACCAATACCCAGTCGACAACTGCTGGCGGAATAGAAGTATTGGTTTCATTGCCATTATAACTCCATGGAGTGGTGTTGTAAGGCTGTGAACTTGGCAACAAAATAGCACTTGTCATGCTACCTTCTAAATTAACTTTTACAAAAGCTTTTGTACCATTGTTAGTTTGTAAACAACCATTGTTTATCATGCCGAAAAACTCTTCATGCGAATCGTTTACAAGTGTTATTAAGTTGGTCAAACAAATTTCAGTATCTAAAAGGCTAGAAAAATGAACCCTCAATATTGGTGTTGCTGTGATATAACGTGGCACAATACTTTCGCTAGGAGATAAAGCCAAAATTTCGCCAGCCATATTATAACCTAAATCGACATTATAATTAGAGTCTGGGATAAGGTCTTCTAACATACTAATTTCTACGCCGCTTATTTCTAGGTTATACGCCAAAAGATGCACAGTAGGATTGGTAACATAAATATCGAAATATTGATTAGTCATGTCCAAGTTTCCAATGTCGAAAGTTGCTGTTTCTGGATTGATAACCGCACCACTTGGCAAATCGCAATGGTCGTGGCTATCTTGTGTCATGCCTGCTTCTTGCAACATACAAGAGGCTACCAAAACAGGGTCTAAAACCGTAATCATACCATCACTTGCCACATCATTACAATATGTTGGTGTCATGCTATCGTCCAAAATTGCTTGAAAATACATCGCCAAGTCATCTGTACCATAAGCACCATCGGCAGAAAGGTCGCCAGCTATTGTTGTACCATCGCAAACACCTTCGCAGTCGAGTTCTGCACTTCCATATAGTTCGCCAGCACAGTCAATGTAAGGGTCGCAAGTATCAGAAACATTGACCGATAAAGCACCAGTAGAATCTCTCGACAATTCGATACAAACTTGAGCCCAATTGTTGTCATATGTCAACTCATAACGTCCCAAAGCATCTGGCGACTGATCCCAATTGACACGCACCACAAATGTGTAAAGCCCTTCTGCTACATCTGTTAAGTCAATCCATTGGCAGTTGAGACCTGCATCATAATAATCGGCACAACCTGCAGTAATACCTTGATTGCTACAATTGAACTTTGCAGTTAGGCCAGGAGGACAATACAAGTCCATTACACAAAAGCCATTTTTGAAGCCGATAGGAATACGATTTCCAGCCAAATCATACAAAGCATATTCGGCATAGCCTTCATAGTGCCAGTGGTTGTGGCAATCGTCCCATTCCCATTGGTCGTTGGGTTCAGTTGGCGTTTGTCCAATAAAGTAATCTTGATTACCGATATTTTCGATACGAGTCGTAAAACGCAAAATTTGTCGAATACCATAGCCATTCATACAACCTTCATTTACGAAGCAAGCATCGCTATTGTCTTTTTCTTGCACATACATAGAATTAACGATTTCGGACTGAATGATAGCTAAATCTGGCCCATCTGGACAAAGCGGATTGCCTTGAAAAATGCAACTCTCATCATCAATAGTAGCCAATGGTTCATAATTACAAGCAGTATTGTCGGTACAACCGCTTATTTCGCCAATATAAGTAACTTGCCATGCGATAGGAGTGCTTGCACAATCATCATTTCCATCGCCTATTCTGATATAATAGGTTGTATTGGCTGCCAAATTTGTAATTCCTTCTGCCTGTGCACCACAAGTCGCATCGTCATTATAAAAAATACTACCTTCTTGTGTGTCGTCCCATTGAATACCATCGCAAATATCATATACCCAAATTCTGGTATCGCAAGTATTGTTTGGAAAACAAGAAGTTAAACTATACTGACCTGTTTCAGTAGGAGTAAATTCATACCAATGGTCGTCTAAAGTAGCATTGTAAATGGTCTCGATAGTTGCCATATCTGGTAAGGCACACGATATACCACTTGAACAACCACCCATGAGAGCAGAAGTTTCATAACCGAAGTTTACACCTTCGTCTATTAATGCACCATTGTAAAAAACAGAATAGCTACCAGGAGGAGAATTAGGAGGAAAGCCGTTCAAGCCATCACCATAAGAATCCGTGATAGTAAATGTTAAACATAGACTAGGATCAACACAGATAACTTGTCCAGCATCAGAGCCGAAAGCTAGAATGGTGCCACTTTCATCTGTTACTGTCCAATCTGTTTCAGTAGCAGCATAGGCATCTGGTTCAATTATTACTTCTACTTCTACTTGATTACCAACACATTGGGCTGATAATTGTAAAATAGGAAATAAGCTTATTACGCTAATTAAAGCCAAATAAGAGGAAATTTTTTTCATCATTTTAAATGTTTTTATTAAATAAGAAATGATATAAAATTGTGGAGGAAGGGAAAAGCGTATCTCATATATATAAAAACAAAGGGTTTTAGTTACAAATTATCTATAAATAAAGTATCTTTTTTTTCAAAATAACTAAAAAACTGAAAATTGTCAGAACTTAAATAGCTACCTTCATTCAAGTAAGTAGTCAGACAAAAATAAATATACATCTTGTTGAAACTAACACGCCGAACATCAATGCGTTAGCAACGAATCGACCGTTTATTAAATAGTATTTGGCACTTAAATGGCGGCACTTTTCACTTTGAAATAAATGAATAACACAACAAACATTTATGTCTTCTTATGCAAAAAATATGCTTTTATAAATGATTTAAAATAAAGAAAACTAGAAGATATAGCCAAAGAATATCGACAAAATGCCAATAAATAATCAACAATTCCAAAGTTTTTTCGGCTTTCTCATTTGTGAAAAACAATAATGCTTGTACTTCGTCTTTTACTTTTGCATGAACAAAAACAAATTGATACAACAGAAAAATCAGCCCAACAACTAAATGCAAGGCATGTAACCCAGAGATAAGATATAAATAAGAACCATCTGGCTTTCCTGAAAAATAAATACCTTTGTTTTGCAAAGACTGCCAGCCAAAAAACTGGCCAACTAAAAAGGCAAAACTTAAAAATAAGCTCGCAAAAAGCAGTTGTTTGAGTCGTTTCAAATTGTCATTTTTGAAAGCTACCAAAGTTTGCTGCATCGTGTAGCTACTCAATAACAAAAATAAGCTACTTGCCAAAAAAGCTTTTGGAAAGCTAAACTGCGACCAATGCCAATTTGGTTTTGAGAGCATATAAGCTACTGTCAGACCCATAAACAAAGTTGTCAATCCGATTAAAGTGAGATATAACATCATTTTTTTAGAATCAACATTTAAAATAGGTGATTCTGCATATTCTGTTTTTTTGTGAGCCATACTTTTTATGGTTCAAAGTGAAATCATTTGGTAAAGTAGAGTAAAGTTCATAACTTTAGGCT
>JBMZCV010000254.1:0-4483 GCA_049613665.1 Chitinophagales bacterium
ATGAGAAAATTGTTTTTCAAAAAAAGGTTTTAGATAAAAAGTGTTTTTCTTTTTATCTAAAACCTCATCTGCTTTAAGCAATAACATTACTTATACTTAAAACTTATTTTTAGCTATTTTTGTTGCATTTCAATGCTTAAAAAATAAGTATAGGCTATTTCTTCACAAATTTTTGCTGAAATTGTTGCGTTTCATTTTTAAGCTCTATAAAATATAAACCGCTTGCTAAATCAGCTACTCCTAATTGAAGTGTTTGCAAATTATTTTCTATGCTTTGTTTTTTTATTAAACGGCCTAACATATCAAAAATAACAATTTCTAAATTTTGATTTTCACTTGTTTCTGCCAAATCAATATGTAAAAAATCATTGCAAGGATTCGGATATAACTGAAATGCCAAAGCTTCATTTTCAATTTGTTTCTGCACATTTTCGCCTATCAAAACCGTATAATCTTCTACTTCGCCAGACAAAAAGCTACCACAAGGATTTGGTGCTGTTCCATAACTTACGGCTACTCGCATTTGCGTATTTCCCACAATCGCATTGGCAGGCACTTCTATAAAACCTTTTGTAACTAATGGTTCATCATTGAATACGACACCAGCATTTTGTCCTACATTTGCAAATACAAGCTCTTCTGTTTCATACAATAAATTGTGATTGAAATCTATCCAAACTCGCCAATTTACGGCATTCGCTCTATCTAAAGTGCCTTGTGTTAGTTCGATACTATAAGTATTTTCTTGTGCCAAATCAATGACATTTGCTGTAAAATTGCCGTAGCCACTATTGTTGCCACTCCAATAAGTAAAATTTGCTAGTGCAAGATGTTGAATCCATGTTTCGCTGGCATTTATGGCACTTGTTGTGCAATACACATCTGGCTCAATCGTGCCACAATCGGTTGTAAAGTTGCGTATAGAGCCGTAAGTAATATTATTGTTACAGTTGCTACTACTACTTTCGTTACAATGTGTTTGAAGACGACATTCATAAGTTGTGCAAACATCTAAGTTGGAAAAAAGCCATGAATTTGTGGTAGGAAAAACACTTGTCCAATTGCTTTCTGTTTGCTTTTTGTATTGCAAAACATAATTTTCTGCTCCCAAAAATTGCGGCCAACTCACAGTCATTGCCGTTTCCGAAATACTTGTAACGTCCAAATTGCTACCATCAATAATTGGGCAGTTTGGCAAAGTATTGAAAATAATAGAATAGCCATAATCGCTGCTCAAAGAATTTGGGCAAATAGAAGCTACTTGTACTTCATATTCTGTTTCGCTATTGAGTTCACTCAAAAGATAGTCGGTGTTGCTCATAAAAACGGTACTCCACGAGCCACCCACTTCTCTAAACTGTATTTTGTAACTGATTTGGTCTTCGCCCTGAAACCAATCTACCGAAGCACATTGAGATGTCACATCGTTTAAGGTGATATCGGTTGGCGATTTGCACACAATTTGAGGCATAAAACTTTGTGGCAAACTCGGCTGACTCGCTGCTCCTCCTGTACAAACAACTTGTACGGTTATTTCATATACAACATTTGTTACTAAACTATTGAGCATTATCCAATTGCCAGCGACATATTCCGTTTCATCGAAGCCAATAGCAGCAGCCGTATAACGCACGCCATATAAAGCAACATTTGGCAAAGCTGGCCAACTTATTTCGGCAGTTGTTTTATCTACATTGCTCACCACTACATCAAATATCGGTGGGCAGGGTGTGTATAAAGTTGTGACATTCAATATTTCAACTGCACTTTTTGCTCCATTCTGACAAATGGTTTGCAAAGAAAAAGTATAATTTGTATCTGTAAACAAACTATTTATTGTTATTTCATTGCCTGCAATGACTTGTTCATATTGCCATTGCACTGCACTTGTTTCTCTATATTTTAGCAAATAAACGCTATTTGGTTCTACACTCAACCACGAAAGGCGAGCAGAAGTTTCGGTTACATCTGACACATCAATATTAATTGGTTTGGCACAAGAAATAAATTCTGTACCATCAATAGCTACATTATCGACATAGATATTGTTTCCATGCGAACTCATGCCCACAAAACCAATAATGATTTCATTGAATGCAAAGTCGCCTAAATTAATATTTTCTGTTCGCCAAAAAGCACAGCTAAAAGGCGACCAAGCTGTCGTTTGTGGGCTATTTCCTGTCATCAAATCGCTACCTGCTTTGTCGTAAATATTGTGAAAAGTATTGCCACAATCGGTAGAAATGACTACTCGCAATCTATCATCAATAGAGTATGAATAAGGCACATAAGACACCGAAAAATTTAAATTGGCATCAGCATAATTACTCAAATCCATTTTGAGATACATAAAATCTGTCAAGCCAATATCGGTATCTATTCCTGCATAATTTCGACAATTCATATAAGCACTACGATTGCCATTTATAGAACAACCATTTACGTTGGTAGTTTGCCAAGTAATGTTATTGTCTGGATTGACCACCAGCCAATCGTTTGAAATACTCGGATTGTTGAAAGCATCGATAAATGGAACACTTTGCGATTCGAGGCTCAAAAATTCGTTTGCAGCTTCATTGTTCATCAAATTGCCATCAATCGTACCGTTTGGCAAACTCGTAAACGCACGAAATTGATGTATTGCAGTCGAAAGGTTAAAGTTCATGTTCAACACCACATCAACGGCTGTATTTGGAAGCAAAAAACCTGTCCAATTATAAGTATTTAAACTGCCATTGTCGACTTGAAAATTAATAACTGCACTTGTGAGAGTTTGCGTTCCGAAATTGTGCAAACGCACCGTTGGCAAACCATTACATTCAAATTTATTTGGCGAAACAATTTCAGTAATACCTGCATCAACATTATAAACACTTTGACAGCCATCTGAGGCAAGCAAGGAAGAACGCAACAACTCAAACGAAATTCTCATACGGTCTTTTTGCCCTTGCGAAAACATATTTTGGCACAAACGGTTGTTGTAATCCATATAGTTTTCCGACAAATCATTTTGCTCGCCTAAACCACCTAAAGCAGTCGGACGAAAAGGGTTTTCGATATGAATATCATCATCATCAGTATAACAGCTATTGCTCACATTGCACAAAAAACCTACTTGCGTAGCATCTGGTGGCGTATCACACACAAAATCGCCTTTCAACACACAGTTTGTATTGTCGCAGCCGCCCTCGAAAGTGTGCAACAAATTGAGATAATGAGCAGCTTCATGCACAATTACCTTATCTCTATCTAGGCTTGTACCAAAATAATCGTAGCGACAAACAATGCCATCACGATTATCGCCATGTGTGCTGGCCAAAAATGAATAACCTGCAATATTGCAAGTTTCGTTTTGAGAAGAGCAAATCGTATTTACAATCCAAATATTCAAATATTTTGTTCTATCCCAGCCTGTCGTCGCTTTCAAAGCTTCGTCTTGTGTATCTTTATCAAGGTCAGACAAAAAGTCAATTGCCGAGCGAGTAATTCCATTTGTAAACGCTCCGCTAGGGTTTTTGCTGGCCAAACAAAATTCAAACTCTGTATCAATACCTGAAGTCATATCAAAATCTCCCTTATTTCGGTAGGCTTCGTTGAGGTGAGTGATAGCTGTTTGCACTTGTGCATCTGTAATATTGCTTTCTTGTCCCAAAAAATCGTTCGTTTTATGCACAATATGCACCACCACAGGAATCGTGATAATACCCAAGCCATCGCTATCTTTCGCTATTTGTTCGGCATGGCGTTTTTCCCACAATTTTTGCGTTGCTTTTGCTATTTGTTCAGTTTCGGCTAACATTTGTTGTGCAAAATCGGCATCATTTTCCATTTCGTGGCTCAAAGGTGTCGTACCGCAAACAGGAGCTTGTGCAGCTAGACTATTGAACAGGAAAAAATAAAGAAAACAAAAATAAAGCGTTTTAAGATAAGGATACATAAGAAATGTGTGTATTTTGCTATTGATGTGTGATTGATAGTAAAAAAGCAGCTAAAATGCTGCCAAAAAAGGAAAAAAAAACTTATTTGGTTACAAAAATACATATTTAGGCTTACATTAGCATAATTTATGTCTTATTTTTTTGCTTATAAAATGACAGACAGCTTACTTTTCTATTTTTAGCTTGCATATATTTTGAGCAAAAAAAATACTTATCGAAAAATCACCTCTAAATCAGGTAATTTATTTCAACCATTTCGCTAACTGTCAAACTTTAATTAGTATGGTCTCTTGGAGTTGCTAACGCCTTAAAAAAATCAACAGGTTAGCTTCTACAATTGAACATTTTATTGCTCTTGTTTGACTGAGAGGCTGTTTAAATTTTGTTTTTGATGCTGAAAAATCTAGTTTTTTTTTTAAGCCAAAGGATAGTATTTAAGCAACCTCTAAAATAAAAAAATATGAAAAACCTTATTCAAGTAGTTATGCTATTATCAGCTATTCTCGCTTTGAAATAAGTGATATATTACAAATTAATATTGATAT
>JBMZCV010000255.1:0-4451 GCA_049613665.1 Chitinophagales bacterium
AAAAATAGTAGGACTAAACTTTTGGCCAAAAAATGCTACAATAGATATTTATTCTTTTATTTTTTAAAACTAAAAGTACACAAAACAAAAAAAAGAAAATTTTGTGTAAAGTGTTGATTTTCAGTGAGTTATGAGGAAAATGAGACGAAAAGAGTGAATAAACTAAAAGTACACTAACGATATTTACCGATATTGTAGCGATATTTTTTAAACGGTAGTAAACGGTTTTTTAAACACCTACCGATATTTCACGTTTTTTTATATGTGAACCTTTTTTGTGACTTAGGGGTTTATATCTTTATATTATTATGATGGTTTGTGAGTGCCGTAAAGTGTTGATTTTCAGCGTTTTATGGCACTTTTTTTGTTTAGGGGTGCTGTCTTGACTTGTGGGTGAAAGGTGGGATATGTGCCTTTTTTATGCTTAGGTGCTGTTTTTAGGAAAATAGTGTTTAAACGGTGTGTAAATGCTGTTTAGATGCTATTTTTTGCATTTAGAGATACATTTAGAGATACATTTAGAGATACATTTAGTGTTGTGTTAAAGTGTACTTTTTGTTTTTTTGTTTTTTAAGTTAACTGCTACTGCTTTTTTTCCAACATAGACAACATTCTTTCAAGCGTTGCTATATGCGCATCTTTTGATTTTATTACTTCTTGATATTGTCTTTTGGCTTCAGCTAATGCTTCTTTCAATAGTTCGTTTTGTATTTTTTCAAATTCTAATTCTTTTTTTAGTTTGTCTTTCAAAGAAAATGTAATACCATCTTGATTTTTTATTTTTGATGAATCTATACTGAGATTTCCATTGGTAGAATTAAAAGAGCCAATTGAGCCATTGGCATTTATCTTTATATTAACTCCATTACCTCCTTTTTCTATTGTAATGTTCTCTTTTGAAAGGTCTTTGCTGATTAGGTATTTCATTGAGATATTAAGTTTTTCTGCGATTTTTTTTAGAATATTCACTGGTATTTTTCTATCGCCACGCTCATAGTTACCATAAGCATTTTTGTGAATACCTAAAAAGTCAGCCATACCTGATTGTGTATAATCTAATATACCTCTTATTAATTTTATGTTTTTGCGAGAATTGCTAATGCCTTGATTATCATTCATTTATCTATTACATTTAATAACATTTACAAATTTTGTGTGTTTTTTTATACACAAAATTTGTAAATGTTATTTTTTTGACTTAAATTTGTGTGCAAGAAAATACACAAAAACACTTTAATGTACACAATTATGACTTTTAAACAACTTTTTGAGACAGCAGGCTTACACTTGACTAATCAAGCTGAATGCGATGCTTTTATGTCTTGTTTTCGGAATTTTTTAGTTAAACAAAAACCTACTATTACGACTAAGAAAGTTGATGACAGTACGTTTGTGCTTACAATTAAAGCCAAATCAGATGTTTTGGCTACTGAATTTGTGCAAGAAAAGAGTGTTCCACTACTTAGCAAGCCTCCTTATCCTCTTATAGACTTCATGTCGCTCTATGATGATGTTTCGATTGAATCCTTAGTTGAAAGAAAAATAAAGGAACTGCTACCAAAAGAATTGGAGCGTGTTATGGTTGATGCAGTTCGTGATGCTGAAATTAATCTTGGACAATAGGATTTTCAGCAAACATTTTTTTTGCCTTATCCAAAACACGCTTTTTGATAAACTCCTTATCGTTATCGGTTAATTGAGATATAGTTTCGGCATAGTCATCAAGTATTGCATTTGATATATGATATGCAAATGCAAGCTTAGACATTATTTCTTTGAAATTTATGTCTTCATCTTTCATAAAAGCGTGTTTTTATTGATTATTAATTTTGAAAATATAAAAAAATGTCCACTACTAAACCAAACATATTAGACATTCCAACAAAAGAGCTAGACACAGATGATCCTGTTGTTTTTGAGCAAATTAAAAAAATGCTTAATACAGGAGATAGAAAAAAAATAGCAGAGCTTAGTGGTTGTAGTTATTCTTATGTCCATAAAGCATTTAAAGGCGAACGAAATTTTAATACCGAAAAAGGTAAAAAAACTAAAGTGCTAATATTAAAAACAGCACACATTTTAATAGTGTCACGCAAAAGATTTTGGGAGCAACTTTTAGCTAAAAATTTAACGTAGTCACTATTTGTGCGAAATAAAATACACAAAACGACAAAATACATAAAAAAATATGAAAAACCAAACAGACACAAACAACACCACTAATAAAATTGATTTCGGTACAGGTATAGCAGTAGCAGAAAAGCTACGATTGAATCGAAGTAGAAAGCAGGAGCAATACGATAGAAACCCAACGCCAAAGACAAAGGCTGATTTGGAACGCTGCGAAAATGATTTGAATGGCTTGCTTGGTGCAATGATAAGTTTGTTGAAAAAAATGATTTGCTAATTTCGATAGCTGATTTTTTGGAGGCTACACACAACAATAATATATGATAATTATAGGCAAAATATTATATCTCACATTTAGTGAGTTGACATCTGCTGGAATAACAGAAATTACTATTAGACAGGGCATTAGACGTAAAGCTTCGCATTGGCAAGCTATTAAAAATCCTTCTGACCGTCGGCAGTTGTTGGTGAGCTATGAGGCTATGAGCTTGAAATATAAGGAGCTTGTTCAGACGCATTTGGGCGGCTGCCCTTATGAGCATCATGCAAAAGCCTTGCAAGGCAATAAGGCTGCTTTTTTGAGCCGCTTGATATATACTTTGAGTTTGTCGGCTGCCAATTTTAGCGTTTTTAAGTCGGTTGTGAACAATAACGGTGCGACGGCTTATACTGACAGGCAAATAACAGATTTGTGTCGTGTGTGTGCTATTTTTGATTTTTTGAGCAAAGTGAAAAAGCGTGATTTGGCAGAAACACCATTTGGCACGAAAGGCGATTTGATGGCTTCGCTCATATCTTGGCTTTCTGAAAATAAGATATACGGCTTGAAAGTGAGCAATAAGCGAGTTTTGCAACGCAAATTGGCGGCTTATAAAAAGGACGGTTATGTTAGTTTGATAAGTGGAAAAATAGGAAATACAAAGGCTTGTAAGCTGACAGACGATATGAAATTGTGGTTGCGAAAAGAGCGACGTAGCCATCGCAGACATACTTATGTGCAAATACACACCAATTTTTTGGCTTTTGCTGCTTCTCAAAAATGGAAGGTAGAAAATATAGGTGTTGGTACTGTTATGAATTATTTGAAGCGGCCAGAAGTGAAGATGCTTTGTGATGTTGATAGACTTACAAAGGGCGAATTTTCAAATGCTTATGATGTGATAGTGAAACGCCAGCGTCCGACTCACCCTCACGATATGTGGGTAATGGACGGTACACCTATTGAGCTATATTATTTTGATGGTAAGCATTTGCGTAGAATTTATTGCTTTGCGGTGGTTGATGCTCATAGCTGGGCCATAATTGGCTGGAGCTTTCAACCCACAGAAACGAAAGAGTCGGTTTTTGAAGCCATGAAGTGTGCTTATAGAAATACGGGTGTATTGCCTTTGCAGCTTCAATTTGACCACAGTTCTGGAATATGGAATAATGCCATGAAAGTTTGGTATGAAGAAACACCAATAAAATACATTACGCCAGCAGAGGTAGGCAATGCAAAGGCTAAAGTGATTGAGCCATTATTCAATGTTTTTCACTTGCAAATAGTGAAGCCCAATTTCGATAATTTTAGTGGAATGGGCATTAAGACGAAAAAAACAGATAATCAAGCACATATAGATTGGATAAAAAAGAACAAAAAGAGCTTGCCAAAAAGCTATGAGGCTGTCGTAAAACAAGCGAAAAAGTCAATTGATATGTGGAATGAAAGGGCTTTGAGCTTGAATAAAGATGCTAAAAAGTCGCCAAATGAAAGGCTTAAAGCTACTGAAAACCGTGCAATGGAGCTGAATTTTGACCAGCAAGTGAGCTTGTTTTGGTTGTGGCGTATGTCTGGCAACAATAAGAAAGCGTATGAATATGGCACCAGCGGCTTGAAATTTCAAATAAGAGGTACGCACTATGAATATCGTGTTTATGATAATGATGGCAATAGCGATATGAATTTTTGGAAAAATCACGCAGGTCACAAGTTTTATGTGAAATACGATTTTGAGGATATGGATATGGTGGCCATATACGACACAAAAGAGCGTTTTGTGACGATGGCTGAAAAGGTGAAGCTTGCACCAATGGCAATAGCAGACCACAAAGATGGTGATATGGCTTGGCTTCAAAAGGAAATAAAACAACGAAAAGACTTGAAAAAACAGCTACAAGAGGAACTAAGCAATGATGACGCATTATTTGCTGAATTGGGTTTGAAAACGCTTGTAGATGCTGAAAATATAGCAAAAACACCTATTACAACGGTGGTTAAAGACAATTTAAACGCTGCTGAAACCATGATTAAAAGTCGTCAGATATTAGGACTTTATACGGCT
>JBMZCV010000256.1:0-4410 GCA_049613665.1 Chitinophagales bacterium
ACAAATTGATATGCCACCTATGGAGTAATGATTTTGTTAAAGCGAGAATAGCTGTTTGAAAATAAATATAATACAGGAATTTACAATTTGAAAAAAGCTAGTTTTTTCTAATATTTAGTTTTTTATCAAAACTTCGTATAAAAAAATCCGCTTGTTGTTAGAACAACAAGCGGATTTTTTTTACTAAACAACAACAACATTTATCACAAAAAAAAATCCCCTCCTTAAAAGCAAGAAGGGGACAACTGACAATGAGTAGGTAATAAAAAATCTAAATGAATTTTTGTGTTTTTCGCTCTACTGATTTTCCATATCTTTCAGCTTGCGTCTCAAAATTTTGCCGACATTTGATTTTGGCAAATCATCTTTAAAAGCATAATGTCGTGGCTTTTTGTAGCCTGTCAGATGCTCGGCACAATAGTCTCGCAAATCTTGTTCCGTCAAATTTTGGTCTTTCTTCACGACAAAAACTTTTACCGCTTCACCAGATTTTTCGTCTGGCACACCAATACAAGCGACTTCCAAAACGCCATCATGCGAAGCTATTACATCTTCTATTTCGTTGGGATATACATTGAAGCCAGAAACAAGAATCATATCCTTTTTTCTATCTACAATTTTGATGAAGCCATCTTCATCCATCACACCGATGTCGCCCGTATAAAGCCAGCCATCTTTGATAACATCAGCCGTAGCAGCTTCTCGTTTCCAATAGCCTTTCATAATTTGCGGCCCTGCTCCAATAATTTCGCCTCTTTCGCCTAGAGCCACATCATTTCCAGCATCATCTACAATCCGAATATCCGTAGAAGGCACAGGCAAGCCTATTGTTCCGATACGGCCAGCACCGATAGGATTAACCGTCAAAACAGGCGAAGCTTCCGTCAGACCATAGCCTTCTATCAAAGGACAGCCTGTCACTTTTTCCCATTTTTCGGCTACCACTTTCTGAACTGCCATGCCGCCGCCAACGGTTACTTTCAAATGACTAAAATCGACATTTTGAAATTCAGGCTGATTCAACAAACCATTGAAAAGCGTGTTTACGCCAGTCATCAAACTAAACGGATATTTTTTCAAATCTTTGATAAAACTATCCATATCTCTTGGGTTGGTAATCAAAATGCTGTGGCCACCATGTTTTACGGTAGCTAAACAATTGACTACAAAGGCGAAAATATGATACAAAGGCAAAGCCGTAATCACGATTTCTTTTCCTTCATTCAAAAAATCCTTTTGCGAATACATCCATGCCGAAATCATTTCCATATTCGACATAATATTTCGGTGTGTCAGCATAGCACCTTTCGAAACACCTGTTGTGCCGCCTGTATATTGAAGGCAAGCAATATCGTCACTTTTGGCTTTGTGCTTATTGACTTTCAGTTGGCCGCCAGCTCGCAAAGCATCATTGAAACGAATGACATTTGGCAATTTATAAGCAGGTACCATTTTTTTGACATGACGAACCGCAAAATTGACAATCATTTTTTTAGGAAAACCTAACATATCGCCAATGCCTGTCAAAATAATGTGTTTGATGCCTGTATTGTGTATGATTTCTTGTAAATTTGTCGCAAAATTTTCTAAAATAACAATTGCTTTTACACCTGCATCATTAAATTGATGTTCCATTTCACGAGGCGTATATAGCGGATTGGTGTTCACGACAATCAAACCAGCTCGCATTGCACCAAACAATACAACAGGATATTGCAACAAATTGGGCATCATAATCGCTATTCGGTCGCCAGCTTGCAATGCCAAATTTTTTTGCAAATATGCTCCAAAAGCATTTGCAGACTCATCAATTTGCTTATAAGTATAAGTTTTGCCCATACAAGTATAAGCAGGGTTATTTGCAAATCTCGTAAAACTTTCATCAAGTAAAGCTACTGCATTTTCATATCTATCAGCATTGATTTCATGCGGTATGTTTTCAGGGTAATTTTTATACCAAAGTTTTTGCGAGTTCATATTATTGTAAATGAGTGTTTTATAAAAATAAATAAATATAATGTATTTGCTTAATCTTTAATTTTTTTTAAAAAAAAGGTACAATAAAGACATTTTTAATAGCCTATTGTTTTTTAGTTAAAAAAATCTCTACAAGATAGCCTTTTTTTAGTTAAAAAAATCTCTACAAGATAGCCTTTTTTTAGTTAAAAAACGCTAAATAGTGAGCCGAAACACAATTTTTTTTTTAAAAGCTTAAAAAACAAGTTTTCAATATAAAAAAAATGCAAATGTTTAGGTGTTGGCTTTTGAGATAAAAAATAAGCTTAAAAAAGACATTTTTTTAAGCGTTATTGAATAATACTTGGCACTTACTTTACTGAAAAAAACACAAATAGCAAAACTATGAAATTCTTTACTTTAATGTTTTTATTTTTTAACCTTGGAATTACTGCTCAAACCTATACAAGTTATTTTACAGGCGATACAACAGATGTAAACCCTCCTACACTTGGCGGTGTTTGCCTTATGGGAGGCAGCGTAGAAAATGAAAATGGTATGGCTTGGTTTTTAGAGCATGCCAATGGTGGCGATGTATTAGTTATTCGAGCTACGGGCAGCAATGGCTACAATGACTATATGTATAATGATTTTGGAATTGCGATAAACTCAGTCGAAACCATTGTGATAAATTCGTTAGAAGCTGCCAGTGAGCCTTATGTTGCACAGCAAATTGCAGCAGCAGAGGCTTTATGGATTGCTGGCGGCGACCAATATGATTATGTGTCGAAATGGCGAAATACGCCTGTCGAAATGGCTATCAATACTTTGATAAACGAAAAAAATGCAGTTGTCGGCGGTACAAGTGCTGGCATGGCTATTCTTGGAAGTTCTTATTTTTCGGCTGCCAACGGAACAGTGACTTCTTGGGAAGCTTTGAGCAATCCTTACTCTTTGAAAGTAGCACTTGGGCATGATGATTTTATCGAACAACCTTTTTTGCAAGATGTTATATGCGACTCACATTACGACAATCCGAGCCGTATTGGCCGTCATATTGTTTTTATGGCACGCATGAAAAAAGATGAAGGCATAGAAGCAAAAGGTATTGCTTGCGACGAATATACGGCAGTTTGTATAGACACCGATGGCAAGGCATATGTATTTGGCGAGTATCCGAGTTTTGATGATTATGCCTATTTTATTCAGGCAAATTGCGTAGAACCTTCAGAGCCAGAGCTTTGTTTGGGCAATACTTTTTTGACATGGGATAGAAGCGGACAAGCCTTGAAAGCATATGTGATTAATGCAGAACCTAGCGGCACACAGTTTTTCGATTTAAATACTTGGGAATATGGCGAAGGCGGTGAGTGGCAAGATTGGTCAGTTGTGACAGCTACTCTCAATTTTGTAGTTGATGCAGCGGCCGCAGATTGCAATGATGGAAACACAACTTATGCACTCGAAAATCAACAAAAGATAGGCATTAGTTTATATCCAAATCCTGCAAAAAACGAAATTTCGGTGTATAGTGAGCAGTTTGTGCCAAATATGCGTGTCGAAATGTACAATTTGGCTGGTAAAATGGTTTTGGAAACAAAAAATGTCGATTCTAAAATTGATGTAAGCCATCTACAAAAAGGTATTTATATGGTAAAAGTGGTAGGCGAAAAAGTGTTTTTTACCGAAAAAATTGTTTTGCAACAGTAAATTACTTTTTTGTTAAACTCTAAGAAAGCCAAAAACTAGCTATTTCTATCAAAAAGTTGTACCTTTATCAATAAATAATTTTTTTTATCTCTGAAATGTTTTTTATCTCTAATAAAATATATATCGACAAATGATACTGTCAGACAAGCGAATTTTAACAGAAATTGAAAGAGGAAACATAGTTATTGAGCCTTTTCGTGCCAAATGTTTAGGTACAAATTCTTATGATGTACACTTAGGGCGTTATTTGGCCATATACAAAAATCAGGTGTTAGATGCCAAAAAAATGAACGAAACGCAAGAAATCATTATTCCACCACGAGGCTATGTTTTGCATCCTGGCACATTATATTTAGGTGTTACAGAAGAATATACAGAAACACATTGTCATGTTCCTTTTTTGGAAGGCAAATCGAGTATCGGCAGACTTGGCATTGATATTCATGCTACGGCTGGCAAGGGCGATGTCGGTTTTTGCAATACCTGGACTCTCGAAATTTCATGCGTACAGCCTGTGCGTGTGTATGCAGGCATGCCTATCGGACAATTGATTTATTTTGCGGTAGAAGGCGATATTGAAAATTATTATAACAAAAAGAAAGATGCAAAATATACGGAAAGAACCTTGAAGCCTATCGGTTCTATGATGTGGAAAAATAAATTTTAATTTTTAGCATGAATAAAAAAACTTGGTTCAAAGTGAAATCATTTGGTCAAAAATTTTAAATTTGCCCAAAAGCAAAT
>JBMZCV010000257.1:0-4380 GCA_049613665.1 Chitinophagales bacterium
GTAGTTAAAAACTACCAATTTGATGTGGTACGAGTTGAAAACTCATACCTGTTTTGTAGTTTATTTGGCACTTTTTGGAGCGAAAAACAATATTCTTGTTATGCTTAAATTCGACACCCCACGTGGCAGGCATTTTGAAAATGCCTACCACCTCGTTTTACAACAACATTTGCTAAAATTATGCAATGTAATATTCGCATTTATCCAACGATGTTTTTGTTTTCCTTTACACTTTTTTTGTGAACAATGTCTATTGTTATAAAAAAAGCTTAAATAAATAGCTAGTCATGCTTTAGTTTTCAATAAAAATAATTAACTTAGCTGACTTTTTCACTTAGTAACAATTAAATTTTTATGTCGTCAAATAAAACGATACATATTCAAGTTAGCGGAATGTCGTGTGGAGGTTGCACCAATTTTGTTAAAAATACTTTACAAAATTTGCAAGGCACTATCAATGTTGCCGTCAGTCTCGAAAATGCAACAGCAACGGTTGTTTTTGATAACAACAAAATAGAAGCTCAACAAATTATTGATACACTCAATGAAACACATTTTGAAGTAGTTGGTAGTCGATAAGTTGCTTTTTTCACTAAAAAATCTATAAAAAATGAAAGAAATAAAAATAGAAACTGTTGTCAAAGTATATGACTCTTACGACAGTTTTTCGCCAACCGAACAAGCACTTTTCGAAACGGCAAAAAAAGCCTGCGACAATGCTCATGCTCCTTACTCAAAGTTTCATGTTGGGGCAGCCGTTTTGCTCGAAAATGGATTAGTTTTTGAAGGCAATAATCAAGAAAATGCAGCATATCCAAGTGGATTGTGTGCCGAAAGAGTGGCTTTGTTTTATGCTATGGCAAACTATCCCAATACGGCAGTAAAAGCCATTGCGATTACGATAGATTACAAAAATACAGATTTTGAAGAAATCGTTTCGCCTTGTGGTGGTTGTCGTCAAGTCATTGCCGAATATGAGCATAAATTTAAGCAAGACATTACTTTATATCTCTTAGCTCCCAAACAAACCGTATGCGTTTTGCCATCTGTGAGTTCTATCTTGCCTTTGCTATTCAATGGCGATATTTTGCAAGCATTTAACAAATAAACATATCTGTTTTATTTGAGCGTCAGTTTTTGAGATAAAAAACAAGACTATTTTCTTTTAGGCAAAGCTGTTTTTGAGTGAAAAAAGTTGTCGCATAAATGAAAATTAGCTTTTAGCCAAAATTGTCATAACATAAATAGTTGCCCACTAAATGTAATTGCCAAAAGCCCTATTTAATAATCGAACATTTTGTGCTAATATCTTGATTTTCAACGTGTTAGCTTTCACAATTTGTAGAATAAATCTATCCGACTACTTATGTTGCTGTATGCTATTATCTATACTATTTTAACTCTTTTTCTACCTCAAAAAGCAAGATATTTTCTATTTATTCTTGTTTTTTTTAATCTGAATATTTCAATCATTTCTGCTCAAAACCTTCCAAAAATTCCCCAACAATTTAATCCTGAAATAGTCGCAGATTATGCTCTTTATGATTCTAGTATTTTGCAAATTATCAGTTATACCGAAAAAAATCGAGCAAATACAAACGATATTTCTCAAAAACAGGCAATTGCTTTTGCACTACAATGGTTGGCTGGCTCACCAAATGTAAATATTACAGTAGAAGAAGCATTTATGATACCTATTTTAAAGCACAAAAAATTGGCGTATAGCAACGAAATGTTGGTACAATATATGTTTGGCATGACAAAAATTATCTTGCAAAACAAAGAAAAAGCACCAACAGAAAAAGCTATTCAAGCGGCAGGTATTCGCAATATGATATACTTTTATGAAGACCTGAATTGTAAACCAAGAGTCAAATTGCTGCGAAAATATAAGCGTTTGGAAAAAAGAAATAAACTCGAAAAATGGATTGACAAAAAATTAAGTAACAGCAAAAAATGAGTAACTTTTTTTTTGGCTAAAAACTATTTTTTAGTTGGCAAATTTGCTAAAATTTCTTTTACAGAAGCTCGCTTTTTATAATTCACATCAAAATGTCTATATACAATTTCGCCTTTTCGATTGATGATATAGGTAGCTGGCACAGGCAAACTCGCTTCTTCTTGCTCATTGTTTTTGGCAATATCGGTAAACAACAAAGTTTTAATTTTCTTTTGATAAGCTGTTGTTACGCCAAACAAAACATCATATTTTTTTGAGATGCTTTCATCAGCATCGTTCACTACAATAAACTCGGCATCTGTCTTTTCAACTATTTTCTGGCTACTTTCCAGCTTTTCTGGTGTTACCGCAATTACTTTCACATTTTGAGCCTCCACAAAAGCCAATGAATCCTGAAAGTTGCTCAAATAACGGTTGCATATCGGACACCATTCGCCACGATAAAAAAACAAGACCACCGAATGCTCTTCCAAAATTTCTGACAAAACTACTTCCTCTTCCTCCTGATTCATCGCTACAAAATCTGGTGCCTCCTCTCCTACTGCCAAGCCTTTGGGCATCTGCGATTCTTTGTCGACTTCCATACCATATTTATCATAGATTGTTTTTTTCTTAGTTGCACAACTATGCAAAAGAAAAACAACAATTAATGCAAAAAAAATAATAAAAATGCTGTTTTTATTCATTGTTACGTTCTTTTTTTTTCTTTAAAATGCCAAGCACTATTTAATAATAGAGCCATTTGATGTTTATACTTCAAATTTTACATAGGCAAAAAGATAACATTTAAATAGCCTTTAAGTTCAAAAACAGCCTTGCCGAAAAAATAAATAGCCTTATTTTTTAACCTTAAAAGCTCGCACCTAAATGCTTACCTTATTTTTTTGCGAAAAAATATGTAATTTTGTAGTTTAAGTAACACTTTTTGTCGTTTTTTTTGGTTAAAATAAAATTAGTATTTCAAAAATTGTTTAATAGTATTTTGCATTTCCTATTCAAAAAAAAGATGCAAAAGCAACGTTTTCACAGCACTAAGCATCTATTATATTAGTATGACCAAACCCAGCAACATTTACTTGTACTTCAATAAATCATTTAATAAAGAAATATGCAAAAATTTATCAGCAGCTTACTATTTATATTTACGCTTGCCAATCTTAACTTTCAAAATGCCGTATCGCAAGAAATACGAAAATATAGCAATGAGTTTTTAAACTTAGGTGTAGGCGGTCGTGCTTTAGGCATGGGCAATGCTCAAACCGCTGCAACAAACGATATATATGCCGCTTATTGGAATCCAGCAGGCCTAGTTTTTGTCAATACGCCACAAGTAGCTGCTATGCACGCCGAATGGTTTGCTGGCATCTCAAAGTACGACTATTTGTCGGTTGCTTTGCCTATTGCCGAAAAGCAAGTTATTGGGCTTTCTGCTATCAGAATGGGCGTTGATGATGTGCCAAATACGTTATATTTGCTCTCGCCAGATGGAAGTGTAAACTACGATAATGTCACGACTTTTTCGGTAGCCGATTATGCTTTTTTAGCTTCTTATGCACAAAAAATCAAACGTTTACGCATTGGTGGAAATGTCAAAATTATTCATAGAAGAGCAGGAAAATTTGCAACTGCTTGGGGTTTTGGTCTTGACTTAGGCTTGCAATATCAGCCCAACAAAAACTTGACACTTGGACTAACCGTAAAAGATTTGACGACAACGCCAAACCTTTGGTCATTCAATTTTACGGAAGAAGAGCAAGAAGTTTTGGGCGGCGAAATTCCTGTGAGTTCGGTAGAGCTGACTGGCCAACGTGCTATTTTAGGGGTGGCTTATCGCCTGCAATTTAGTCAAAAAATAAGCTTGCTCACCACAGTAGATTTAGACATGACTTTTGATGGCAAAAGAAATGTGCTAGTAAAAACTGATTTTATGAGCATTGACCCACATATAGGTATGGAACTTGAATACAATAATTTGGTTTTTCTTAGGGCTGGTTTAAACAATATTCAAGAATTTACGGACGATACCGAAGAGAATACTTTTACGAGTTTTCAGCCAAATGTTGGCATTGGTTTAAAAATAAAAGATTTGAATATTGATTATGCTTTTACTGGCTTAAATCGGCTTTCCGATGGTTTATATTCTCATGTTATTTCTCTGCGTTATAGCTTCAAGAAAAAAGCACAAGAGTAATAAAAAAACTTCAACCAAAATTGTAATATTCTCGCCATTGTTCTAAAAAAATAAGCTTTAAAACAAAATGCTTACCTTTTAGTTGTTGATGATAACATGCAGCAACGGCGAGAGTTGTCGTTTTTTCAAAAAAAGCAAAATTTAATATAATTCACTTTACAGGGTACTAAATACACTGTAATTTAAGTAATTCTACATTTTGAGAGTATTAGAAATGACATATTTCTAA
>JBMZCV010000258.1:0-4340 GCA_049613665.1 Chitinophagales bacterium
AATATCAATGCGTTAGCAACTGAACGACCTTTATTAAATAGGTGCTTGGCACTTACAGGTATGAGTTTTGAATTTTTACTATATCAAAAACGCTTTTTTTCGAATCAAAAAGGGTAGCTAAATGCTACCCTTTTTGATTTGAGACTATTTAAGTTTTTTTATTTTTTTTAAACAATAGAGTTTATTCACAAAATTTTAGATAAGAAATAATAGAAGAATAAGGTGGTAGGCACTTCTAAAGTGCCTACCACCTCGTTTTACAACAAAATTTGCTAAAATTATGCAAATGTAATATTCGCATTTATTCAATCATGTTTTTATTTTCATGTATGCTTTTTTTGTGAATAATGTCTAATGATTCGGATATTTGTTATAATAATTTTCAGTTGAATAAAAAAACTCCTTTTGGCAGAGAAAACATACTAGAAATTGCTGTTATGAAAGAGAACTCTGTTGTTTTTCACTCAAAAAAGGTAATATTCAAGACTTTAAAAAACACTATTATCCAAAAAGCCAACTTCATCACGTCTTACATGAATTTGCGTTCTATTTTCGGTAGGGCCATTTTCTAATTTCAAAACGCCTCTTGGACAAACAGCCGCACAAACACCACAACCTACGCAAGAAGCACGCACGATGTTTTGCCCTTTTTGTGCATAAGCTCTCACATCAATACCCATTTCGCAATAAGTAGAACAATTGCCACACGAAATACATTGTCCACCATTTGTAGTGATGCGAAAGCGAGAAAAGAATTTTTGGAAAATGCCCAAAATTGCTGCTTGCGGACAGCCAAAGCGACACCAAACACGGCTGCCCATGATAGGATAAAAGCCAACGCCAACGACACCGCTAAACATAGAAGCAATCAGAAAACCATAAGCTTTTGAAAATTTGTAGGAAAAATCGCCTAAAATACTGCCTTGCGTTGCCGAATTTATCCATAAAACGGCCGTCATGAGTGTTACAAATACCAAAACACTATGAATCATCCAACGCTCTATTTTCCACGCATTCAGAGATTTATCTGATAAATGTCGGTAAGGGTCGCCAGCAGTTTCGGCCAAACCACCACAGCCGCAAACCCACGAACAGTACCAGCGTTTGCCAAAAAAGTAGGTTAAAACAGGTGTGGCAATAAAAGTCATTGTTACGCTAATGAGAATTAAAACCAAACCAATGCCACCTTTATCTACTAAGCCACTAATCCAATCTGGGCGAAGCTTGTAGGAATCTAATGGCCAAAAATAGGTAAAATAAAATTCTGGCTGATTCATCATCAACATGAAAGCAGGTATCAAAAAGGCAAAACCAAGTTGAAAAAACATCACAGAAAGCGTGCGTATGATTTGATAACGATTGTGTCGATATTTTAAAATAAATTTGAAACCCATGAGCAAAACAGCTAGAGTATAGAAAAAGCCATACAAAAACCATTGGTCGGCAGCACCTCCTCGCAAGGTTTGACTCAAAGGGTCTGTCATACGAATAAGGCCTTCGAGATATTGCGGCCACCAATATAAAGCAACATAAAAAGCCGTAATCGTTACTGCTGCGATCCAAGCGGTGATGCCTCGTGCCGTCATTTTGCCAAACATCACACCATTGTTTTTGATACCTTCTGGTCTATCTTTATATTGCAAATAGCTAAAGACAAGACTTCCGCCAGCAATTAGCCCTGTCGAACTCAACAAAAAAAGTAGGGAATGGCCGCTTGCAGCACCTGCCCAAGCCATGAGTAATAAGAGAAGGCCAACACCAACGGCAGCCAAACTTATTTTTTGAATTAGATTTAATTTTTGCGAAGCATCAGAGACAATAGACATGCTAATGTCTGCTTTATTGTTGTAAAAATCAGGTTGAAATTGAAATTCAGACATTTATTTTATTTTTAAAGGAGTGAAAACCATCAAACAATTGCATAATATAGCTTTCTTTTAGCAATTAGTGTCGTGTAGCATCTGTTTTTTAGTTTTTTCTCCAAAAAAAAGCGTCTATTGATTTTTAAAAATCAATAGACGCTTTTTTATAAAACATTTTTTGAAAAGCCTTTTTTATGGCAAATCATTTTTGAAAGCTTGATATTCTGCTTCAAAAGTGCCTCCTACTGGGCTTCCTACTTCTTCATATTTAGCATGAATATTCGCAACTCTATCATCTGGGTCGGGGTGTGTATGCAAAAAAGTACCAGGACTAGAGCCTTCGCCAGATTCACTCAACTTCTCGAAAAAGCCAGCCGCACCTCTTGCGTCATAGATAGTGTTGGCAAGATAAATGACAGACTGCTCATCTGACTCTGTTTCATCTTTTCGGCTAAAAGATAATAGAGTAAGCTGCTCTGCAATGTCTATTAGCAATGATTCATTATTTTGGCCTAATAGCAAATTCAACAACACTTCGATGCCATAAGCTTTTGTTAGTCTTTCGCTGCTATGTCGCAGGTCGGCGTGTGCAATTTCGTGTCCCAAGACACCTGCCAACTGTGAAGCATCGTCCAAATATTTGATTAAGCCTGTATAGACATAAATATAGCCTCCAGGAGCTGCAAAAGCATTGAGTACTGTATCGTTTTGTATAATCTTGAAAGACCATGCAAAATCTTCTTTGTGTAAGACCTCGCCAGAATTTAAGATTTCGTTGACCATATTACCTAAAAAATCGTAAGCTTCGGCATAAGAAGCTTCATTTAAAACAGGATAAGTAGCAGGGTCAGCAGCAATTTGTTCGCTCAATTGTTGGCCAAGAGCAATGTCATCTTGTAATGAAAAAAAATTGGCATCACCATCTTTGCTACAACTATTGTAAAACAAAAATGTTGAAAGCAATAGGATAGGAAGAAAAGCTATTTTTAGATATTTCATCGTCATATTTTTTTGATTTTTGAATTGAAAGCTAAAAGAATAGTGTTTTTTAGATGTAAAACGCTACCTCACGTCACTATATTATATTAGCACGTTTTCGCAACAAAAAATCTGCAATAACGAGTGCTGCCATTGCTTCGACAATGGGCACTGCTCGTGGCAAAACGCAAGCATCATGTCGCCCTTTGCCCGCTATTTTGGTTGCTTGCCCATGCTTATCTACCGTTTGTTGTGATTGCATGATGGTAGCCACAGGCTTGAAAGCCACTTTGAAATAAATGTCCATTCCGTTGCTAATACCACCTTGAATGCCGCCAGAATGATTGGTTTGTGTAATGGTTTTTCCGTTTTTTTGCTCAAAAATATCGTTGTGTTCCGAGCCTCGCATTTCCACGCCAGCAAAGCCAGAGCCATATTCAAAACCTTTTGCAGCATTGATACTCAACATCGCTTTGCCCAACTCGGCGTGCAGTTTGTCGAAAACTGGCTCGCCCAAACCACTTTCCACACCTTGTATCACACAACTGACTACGCCACCAATGGTATCACCTGCTTTGCGAACTTCTCGAATATGGTTTTCCATTTCAATGGCCATTTTAGCATCGGCACAACGCACAGGGTTTTTTTCTATTTCGCTAAAATCTAAGTCTTGATACGTCTTTTTTAGCTTTAAATGACCAATTTGATGCACATAAGCAGTGATATTGATGCCTTTTTCTTTCAAAAATAATTTGGCTACTGCTGCTGCTGCTACTCGTGCTGCGGTTTCTCTTGCCGAAGAGCGGCCGCCACCTTTATAATCTCTGAAACCATATTTTTGGTCGTAAGTGAAGTCGGCATGAGAAGGCCGATATTTATCTTTGATATGTCCGTAGTCTCTCGAACGCTGATTGGTGTTGCGTATGAGGAGGCTGATAGGTGTGCCTGTTGTTTTGCCCTCAAAAACGCCCGAAAGCCATTCTACTGCATCTGCTTCTTTGCGTTGAGTCACAATTTTTGACTGGCCTGGCCGTCGTCTTGCCAACTCGCTCTGTACAAAATCTGTGTCGATATGTAAGCCTGCTGGACAACCATCTATGATTACGCCAAGTGCTACGCCATGCGACTCGCCAAAGGTGCTAATGCGAAATATTTTACCGTAAATATTGCCTGCCATATTTAATAGTTGTTAGGTTTAAATTTTGAGTTTTTAGTTAGGTTTTTGATAGCCTTAATTTTCAATTTTTAATAGTTTTGATTTTTTTGCCAGCTATTCTCGGTTTAATAAAAGAAACATTTTTTACAAGGGAAACATACTATTTTTCAGTAACAATGGTTCGGACATTTTTTATAACAATTATCAGCTTGATAAAAAGACTTCTTTTGGTAAGGGAAACATACTATTTTTCAGCTCAAAAGGCCATAAAAAAGGCAAATATTGGTCGCCTTAGCCTAAAAAAAAATAGTATGTTTAAATATTTGATAAAAAAACATATTAAT
>JBMZCV010000259.1:0-4248 GCA_049613665.1 Chitinophagales bacterium
GAAATGGGGCGAATTATGTAGTACATAATACTGCATAATTCGACACCCCACCTTCCAGGTTTTGGCTTGACAGGGCCAGATGTCGATTGTGATTATTCGCAAGCATACTACAACGACTTTCTTTGCGAGTTTTTAGATAAATTGGGAATCGAAAAATGCCATATAGCAGGTAACTCTATGGGCGGTTGGATTTCGTGGGGCATGGCAAAAGCTTATCCTGAACGCATCGAAAAAATGATATTGTTGAATGCGGCAGGTTATCCATTTCCAGACAAAATTTCGCTCATTTTCGACTTGGCAAAACACCCAATTTTGAAATATAGTGTTCATTATGTATCGCCACGATTTTTGGTAAAACAAACCTTGCAAGAAGTATATTATGACTCAAAACAAATTACGGAAGACCTAGTGACACGCTTTCACGAGCTTTCTCGCCGAAAAGGAAACCGCAAAGCTTTGGTAGATTGTGTGTGCAACAACTTAATAGGTAATGATGAACAACATTATTTGATTCAAGGCATCAAAACGCCAACTTTGATACTTTGGGGCGATAGAGACAAATGGATTTCGGTGGAAAATGCGTTTCGTTTCGAAGCAGACTTGGAAAATGCAAGTTGCATTATTTATGAAAATGTCGGCCATGTGCCAATGGAAGAAGTTGCGGCACGCTCGGCATCAGATGCACATGAGTTTTTGGCGGCTTAGGGTTCGAAAAAACTAAATTTTTGAAAAAACGCTTTCTTTTTAGACTATAAGGCGAAAAAAAATGTTATTGTAAGAAAAACGCCACTTTTGACACTATAACAATTTTGGTAAACACACATTTCATCTTATTGACAAATATGAAATTAGAAGAAGGAAAAAAGCGATTTATACAAACATTTGGGTCTTTAGGCTCAAAATGGGGAATCAACAGAACGATGGCACAGGTTCACGCTCTTTTGTTGGTATCGCCAGAGTCGCTTTCGGCCGAAGATATTATGCAAGAGCTTAGTATCTCTCGTGGAAATGCAAACATGAATTTGCGTGCTTTGATTGATTGGGGTTTGATAATGAAAGAAAGCAAAGCTGGCGAGCGAAAAGAATTTTTCTATGCCGAAAAAGATATTTGGCAAGTGACAAGGCAAATTATTATTGAGCGAAAAAAGCGAGAACTCGACCCTATCAGAAGCGTTTTGCAAGAGCTAAAAGACATTGAAGGCGAAGGCGAAGACGTTGATGCTTTCAAAAAAATGGTAGCCGACCTCGACGATTTTTCTGAAAAAGCAGATAAAACACTCGAAAAAGTAACGAAAACTGACAGACATTGGTTTTTTAATGCTTTGCTCAAAATTATGGGTATGTAAATTTTTTCAAAAACGAAAACAATCATGATAACACCACAACTTGTACGCTTCGATTGGGCAATGAAACATTTGCTAAGAGACAAAGCTAATTTTGATGTATTGGAAGGTTTTTTGATGGCTTTGCTCAATGAAGACATCAAAATCTTACATATTTTGGAAAGCGAAAGCAATCAAGATTCTAAAAATATGAAATTTAATCGTGTCGATTTGTTGGTAGAAGACAGTCGGCAACGAAAAATCATTATCGAAATCCAAAATAATAGAGAAGTTGATTATTTGGAACGTTTGTTATTTGGCACAAGCAAAGTCATAGTCGATAATCATAAGCTCGGCGAGCCGTACAAAAATATTGTTAAAATCATTTCTGTTAGCATTTTATATTTCAATTTAGGCACAGGCGACGATTATATTTATTTAGGCAGAACCGAATTTAAAGGAATGCACACAGGTACTCCGCTTCTTGTGAGAGAGCGAAAAGAAGTACCAAATCCGTTAAAAAATCGTTTTTATTTTAGAGAGAAAGATATTTTCCCTAAATATTTTTTGATAAAAACAGAGAAATTTGAAGATGTCATCGAATCGCCTTTAGATGAATGGATATATATGATAAAAAATAGCGAAATAAAAGCTGAATTTAAGTCAAAAAATATTCAAATCGCAAAAGCCAAATTGGATTATATGAAAATGTCGTTTGCCGAAAAACGTAGGCATGATAGATATTTGATGGATTTGGCTTCCGAAAAAGATATTATTGATACGGCTGTTCAGAAAGGTGAGAAAATCGGTTTGAAAAAAGGTGAGAAAATTGGTTTGGAAAAAGGCGAGAAAATCGGCTTGGAAAAAGGTGAGAAAATCGGCTTAGAAAAAGGTGAGAAAGTCGGCTTGGAAAAAGGTGAGAAAATCGGCTTAGAAAAAGGTAAAGAACTAGAAAGAATTGCCAAAAATAAGCAAACTATTTCGTCTGGATATAAAATTGGTCTTAGCATTTCGGCATTATCACAAATCACAGGACTTAGTGAAAAAGAAGTGAAAGAGATTATAAAGACTCTCTAAATTAAGATTTTTTCACTTTCTATCATTTTTCAATACCTTATTGCTTATTTTTGCAAACAGAAAAGGCACTTTTTATTTTATCAGAAAAAAAACACGAACATGGCTTTTATCGTATCGGCTCGCAAATATCGCCCACAGCGTTTTGTAGATGTTGTTGGGCAAAAAAGCGTTTCTACCACTCTAAAAAACGCAATAAAAAACAACAAACTCGCTCAATCGTTTTTGTTTTGCGGCCCTCGTGGTGTCGGAAAAACTACCTGTGCCAGAATTTTGGCCAAAGCCATCAATTGCGAAAATTTGAGCGAAAATGTAGAACCTTGTGGCACTTGCAATTCCTGCACATCATTCAATCAATCGGCTTCTTTCAACATTTTTGAGCTAGATGCGGCTTCCAACAACTCGGTGGAAGACATCAGAAATCTCATTGAGCAAGTTCGTTTCGCTCCTCAAGCTGGCAAATACAAAATTTATATCATTGATGAGGTGCATATGCTTTCGCAAGCGGCTTTCAATGCTTTTTTGAAAACGCTAGAAGAGCCGCCTTCTTATGCCATTTTCATTTTGGCTACCACCGAAAAGCACAAAATCATTCCTACGATTTTGTCTCGCTGTCAAATTTTCGATTTTTCTCGCATTACGGTGCAAGACATGAGTGAGCATTTGGCCGTGATTGCCAAAGACCAAAATGTAGCAGTAGAAGACGATGCTTTGCATATTATTGCTCAAAAAGCAGACGGTGGTTTGCGTGATGCCTTGTCGATTTTTGATAGAATAGCCAGCTTTGCCGAAGGAAAAATTGTGTATCAAAATGTCATTGATGCCCTAAATATTCTCGATTACGATTATTTTTTCAAAGCCACCGATTCGTTATTGGCACAAGATACCTCAAATAGTTTGCTGCTGTTCGATAAGGTTTTGCAAAAAGGCTTTGAAGGCGATAATTTTGTCAATGGTTTGTGTAGCCATTTCAGAAATCTGCTAGTGTGCAAGCACCCAGAAACACTGACTTTGCTAGATGTCACAAAAGGTTTGAAAGAACGCTATAAAACACAAGCGGGACTTTCGCCAAGTTCATTTTTGTTGAGTGCTTTGAACATTGCGAATCAGTGCGAAATAAACTACAAAACAAGCAAAAATAAGCGTTTGCAAGTAGAACTAGCTTTGCTAAAAATGTGTTTTATCAATCAGGCCATCGAAATGGCGAAAATGCCTGCTGCGGCAGCTCCTGCAAAAGCGGTGCAAAACAATGTGACGACCAATCAGGTAAAAGCTTACAAAACGAATGAACCAATACTAATTGATAAAAGTAAAAAAAGAAAAAGTAAACCAGATTATAAATCAAATGTTGAAAATTACATTTCTAAAAAAGGTATATTTAAATTGCCAACAAGTAATTTACAAGGAACACTTTTATTTAGTAAAAAAGAACGAGAAGAAAATGCAAAGAAACAAAAACAATTAAGAAAAAAAGCAGATAATCAAACAACTTTTCTCAAAATTACAGATGAACAATTGCAAAAATATTGGAAAAAATTTATCGAAAGCTTAGGAGAAAAAGGAGTTGCTCAAAATATTTTAATAAAAATAATTCCCAAAGCAATTAATAATTCTATTCAATTAATAGTATCTAGTAATTTTGTAAAAAAACAAATAGATACCAGCATACGAAATTTTTTAGATTTTTTACGAGAAAAAGAAGGGCATCATTCTTTTAACATTCAATGGAAAATAGACAAAAGTGCAAAAACACGAAAAGCAAATACGCCAAAAGTATTTTTGCCTTCTGACACTTTAAAACAAATGATGGCCAAAAATCCAAAACTAGCCGAATTGACAGAAACTTTAGGTT
>JBMZCV010000260.1:0-4226 GCA_049613665.1 Chitinophagales bacterium
TTTTTGATGCTGAAAAAGCTAGGTTTTTTGTTCAAATTGATACTTTTTTGAGTGGCATAGCACCGCTACGGCTCGAAAAAAAGGGAAAATTTGGGCGGAAAAGATGTTTTTTTTAAGCCAAAGGATAGAATTTAAACAGCCTCTCAACTGAAAATTGTTATAAAAAATGTCCGCACCATTGTTTTCACAAATGTTTATCTAAAAACGTTTTGTATCTACGATGCTAAAAAAGAAAAAAAATACTAATATGAGCAAAGAAATCACTACAAAAGCGAAAACTAAAAATCTGCCTGCCAAAGTACCCAAAAAGCAAGTTAAATTTGGCACTTTTCAAGGCGTTTTTACCCCTGCTTTATTAACCATTTTGGGTGTTATCATGTATTTGCGAGAAGGCTGGGTAGTCGGCAATGCTGGCTTGCTCGGTGCTATCGGCATCATTATGTTAGCTTGCACAATTACCTTTTTTACAGCCTTGTCCATGTCGTCTATCACCACTAATATTCGGATTGGAGCGGGCGGTGCGTTTTCTATTATCGCTCAATCTTTGGGCTTAGAAGCTGGCGGTGCTATCGGCATTCCGCTATATTTTTCGCAGGCTTTGGCCGTAGCCATGTATGTGTTTGGTTTTAGGGAAGGTTGGTGCTGGATTTTCCCCGAACATCCTACCTTAATCGTTGATTTACTGACATTTCTGCTTGTTTTTATTATTGTAAATATCAGCACAGATTTTGCTTTTAAAATACAATATTTCATCATGGCCATCATTATTGGCTCGCTCTTTTCCATTGTCGGCAGTTTGTTTACCCAAGAACTAAATTACGATTTTCAATGGTTTGGAACATATCCTGGTTCGCCAGAAGATAATTTCAGTAGTGGTTCTAGCTTTTGGCTTGTTTTTGCGGTTTATTTTCCTGCCGTAACAGGCATTATGGCTGGTGCAAATATGTCGGGAGAACTCGAAAAACCGAGGCGAAACATTCCTGTCGGTACGCTTTTGGCTATCGTACTTAGCACCTTAGTATATATCGGTATGGCTGTCGTTTTGGCACTACTTGCTACGCCCGAAGAATTGGTTTCTAACTACACCATTTTGATAGATAAAGCTATTTGGGGGCCAATTGTTTTAGCAGGTTTATTGGGTGCAACTTTATCTTCTGCCCTATCCTCTTTGGTGGGTGCTCCTCGAATTTTGCAAGCTTTGGGACAAAATAAAATTCTTATTTTTAATGATAAAATCACGAAATTAGACAAAAAAGGTGAGCCTCGAAACGCTTTAATGGTTACAGTTGCCATTGTTACGGCAGCACTCTTGATGCGAGATTTAAACGCTATCGCACCGCTTATTACCATGTTTTTTATGATTACTTATGCCATGATAAACGTTGTGGTATTGGTAGAGCAAGGTTTAGGGCAAATTAGCTTTCGGCCAACTTTGCGAGTACCAATTATCATTCCGATTTTAGGTACTTTAGGTTGCTTTTTTGTGATGTTTATTATCAATGCCATTTTCGGACTGATTTCTATTAGTATTGTTTTGATGGCTTATGTATTTTTGGTAAAAAGAAAACTGACAACCGAAAAAGGCGATACACGAAGTGGTATTTTCAATTCATTGGCAGAATGGGCAGCAAAAGTTGTCAATAAATTGCCAGAAGCGGCAGAGCGTTCTTGGCAGCCAAACTTGCTTGTGCCTGCACAAAGTCATAACGATGTTGTGCGAGCTTACAAAGTGATTTATTCACTTGTTAATCCAAAAGGTTCAGTCAAAATTTTGGGTTTCGTGAAGCCAGATGAACCGAATACCAAACGAGTAGAAAAGCGTTTGCAAGGTTTGTCAGATTATTTTATGGAACAAGACATTAGCTCACGCTCGGCATTGGTGCAAAGCGAATCTTATGTAGATGGTGTGCAAATGAGTATGCAATCTTTGAAAGCGGCATTTTTTCGCCCAAACATCTTGTTTTTAAGCTTAACAAACGAAGAAGAAAGAGACGAAGAAACTGCAAAGCTCATGCACTTAGCCAAAGATTATACGATGGGTGTCATGGTTTTCGTACCTTATAGAAAAGTAGGTTTAGGTTTGGAAAAAAATATCAATTTGTGGATATATTTCAATAATCTTGAGCCAGAATTAGAGTACAAAGTTTCGCATATCAACATGGCCATTCTAACAGCTTATTTGCTCAAAAGAAATTGGAAAGCCAACTTGAAAATGATGATTATATATGATGAAAAAGCTGGCGAAACCGAAAATAGCGAGCGAACGAGAGCAGAAGAATACATGAAAAAATTGATGGAACTATCACGTTTGCCAAGAGATTTGCAACTCATGTTTATTCCTATTGAAAAGGCTGATATATTAGACCAAAATGCACCTTTTGCTGACATCAATATTTTTGCTTTGCGTGGCGATAAAATTGATGTGAAACGCATCAGAAGCCGTGCCAATAGCCTTGAAACATCGTGTTTGTTTACGCTTGATTCTGGTGTGGAAAATGCTTTGGCTTAGATTAAAATATTTTTTATTTCTTTTAAAAGGCTTACCAATTGTTTTCTTTTTTTTAGAGGAAAATGATTGGTGGGCTTTTGTTTTTTTGAGAGAAATGTTTTATATTTGTTGAAATTAATTAAGATTAAAACGCAAATAAATGGCTGAAATAATTAAATATATATTAGATAACAAAGATTGGATTTTTTCGGGAATTGGTCTATTAGGAATTGGTCTTTTTTTCAAAGATAAACTTGTAACATCCGTTTCAAATATTGCATTAGGTAAAGGTAATAATCAAGCAGGAAGAGATATTAACATTTATCATAAAGAAGAAAAAAAAAAGAAGAAAAAAGAGAAATAGTTAAACAATTTCAAATAAAGCTTGCAAAACTTGATAACGCTATGTTTGAAGTTAATCCTTTTCGCATTAGAGAGACAACAGGTAAAAATGAGAAAATAATTGATGATGAGGAAGATGAACGACTAGAAATAGCAAGAGTTGCTTTAAATGATTATGGTAAATATTATAATGAAAATAAGATTTTCTTTAATAAAGAAACATCTGCATTAATTGAAACAATCGCAAATAAATTTAGACAATATTATAAAAAAATTATTACTGTAAATAATATGAGTAGTTTATCATTATCAGGTTATCTCAATCAACAACTAACAGAAATAAATGTAGAAACCTCTAAATTAATAAATCAACTTGAAAATAAATTCAGAAATATATTAGAAGAATAAAAATAATTATATTTGTATATAAAATCCCTCAAAAAGTTGTCTAATTAGATAACTTTTCTTATTTTTGAGAGAACCAAAACGAGATTGCTAATGCCTGTAATCAAAATAATTGATTCCATCAAAATTTACATGTACTTTTTTGACCATAATCCTCCACATTTCCATGCTATTTATGCGGAACATCAAGAATTAATAATCATTGATACTTTAGAAACCTATTCTGGAAGTATTCCTGCAAAACAAAGAAAGAAAGTGATAGTATGGGCAAAAAAGAATAAAGAATATTTAAACCGAAAATGGAACGAATTTAACCCACAATAAAAATGAGAAGCATAAAAAAAATAGTTAAAATCCATCAAGTTGAAAATCACCAAGTCACTTGCCTTTTCAACAATGGCGAATCGAGAATAATAGATTTTAAACATTTATTTGAAAAGTGGAAAATCAAAAAATCTCATATCGCCTATCCGCTTTTAGAAGATATTAGTGCCTTTCAAAAGTTTAAAATTATTGATGGTAGTTTTGTTTGGCCAAACATACAATTTGAATCACTAGACGATGAAGGAAACAAAATGGTTCAATATTTTGATTTAGACCCTTTTGTTTTGTATGATTCTAGCGAAAAAGACACAAGTAGAAGTTTGGCAATAGGTTGGAAAATCAAGCAAGCTAGAAAAGAATTAGGTTTAACACAGGCACAATTGGCACAAAAAAGCGGTACATCAAAGCATTATATTTCGAGAATTGAAAACGAAAAGTCTGGCATAGAACTTATGACTTTGAAAAAAATTGTTGAAGGTTTAGGAAAACGTTTGCAAATCACGATAGATTAATTTGTTTTTGCTTTTATCTCAAAAAAATGTATGTTTAAACATAACGCAGATTAATATCCAACAAGAAAATATAACAATGACAGCATTAAATAAACCATTAAACAATAGACCTGTTACTCTATAAAACTATTGATTATCAGTAGCTTATAAATGTT
>JBMZCV010000261.1:0-4222 GCA_049613665.1 Chitinophagales bacterium
AACGTTTCGTCACTACGAGGCTTTGTTTTTTTGATTATTTTTTATATCATTTCATTTTTGATTACAAACGTTTCGTCACTACGAGGCTTTGTTTTTTTGATTATTTTTTATATCATTTCATAACGTTTCGCCACTACGAGGCTTTATATTTTGTTTTTTTGATTATTTTTTATATCATTTCATTTTTGATTACAAATGTTTCGCCACTACGAGGCTTTGTTTTTCTTTTCATTAATGTAATACTTTTTGAAACAAAAGACGAATATATTGAATATATTTCGTAAAAATAAAATCGATACAAATATTAGGCAAATCATGCAAGCCTCATAGAGGCGAAACGTTTGTAGAAAAAAAAAATATCAACATAAATATTGGATAAATCATCAAATTTCACAACAAAAAAAAATTAAAAAATGGCAAAAAGTAGAAATAATAGAAAGAAGAAGAAAAAAAATGTTCAAGCACCAAAACGTCTAACGCCAGAGCAATATATTTTTCGGAAAGCACGCAGCTTGCCGATAACAAAGATTTATATAAGCGATGAGGAGGCTGTTGAAGAAGGCATTTGTAGCATTTTTCTTTTGCGGCAGCAGCCTAGCGGAAATTATGTTTTAGGTATATATTTAGTAGATTTGTTCTGCTTAGGTGTGAAAGATGCTTTTTATCGTTTTGGCATTACTTGGAATGAGTTTGGAGAAATTTTAGAACATTATAATAGTAATGGAGCTGCTTTGGAAGAAACATCGCCAGAATATGGGCAAGGTGTTATAAAAAGTGCGTTGGAATATGCAGCCAAATTTGGCATTCAACCACACAAAGATTTTAAGCTGGCACAATATATTTTGGACGATATGAAAACGGTAAAAAAAGCAAAGATTAAACATCCAGAAGTACCTAAATATCTGACTTTGCGTGCGGCTTATAATCCTCTAGTAATTGCGGCTTTAAATAAAAGCGTGGGCGAAGGCAATTATGAAATAGGAATAAAAGATGATGTGTTTGAGGATGAATGGGATATGGAAGATGATTATTGATAGAAAAATGTAATTGTTTAGATATGAACTTTTGAGCGAAAAAGCTGAACCATAAATGAAAATAGGCATTTTTTAGCCAAAACTATCATAGCATAAATAGTTGCGAAAAAAACTAAAATAGTATTGCAATAAAAATGAGGAGCAGCATTTTTAAATTAAAAAATGTTGTATATTTGAGCCACTTAAAAATAAAAACTTTCAAGTAGAAAAATAACTATGCCGAGCGTTTCATATATTGAAAAAATTATTGAAGGACAATTTCTATATCAGTACAGCAATGCTACTGTTACACACTTAATAACAGATAGCCGAAATGTCACTTTTCCTGCACAATCGCTGTTTTTCGCCATCAAAGGTGAAACTTACAATGGAAATCATTTTATTGATGAGTTGTATCAAAAAGGAGTACGAAATTTTGTCGTTACCGAAACTCCTCCCGAAGAAAAGCTATATGTCGATGCTAATATTATTTTAGTACATGATGCTATTATTGCTTTGCAAAATTTGGCGAGACATCACCGAAATCAATTTAAATTGCCTATTGTGGGCATCACGGGCAGCAATGGAAAAACCGTTGTGAAAGAATGGCTATATCAGTTGATGTGGCGAGATTTTCATATCGTTAGAAGCCCGAAAAGCTATAATTCACAAATTGGCGTGCCGCTTTCTGTGTGGCAAATCCATAGAAACCATCAATTAGGTATTTTTGAGGCTGGTATTTCGCAAACTCGTGAAATGCCAAAGTTGGAAGCGATTATTAAGCCTAAAATTGGTATTTTTACGAATATCGGCAATGCTCACAACGAGGGTTTCAAGAGCATGAAGCAAAAGGTGGAGGAAAAACTCAAACTGTTTAAACACACCGATTTATTGATTTATTGCAAAGATTATCAGCTCATTGATGAGGCTGTCAAACATCAGCAAAATCAGGAACATCCATATTATGGCAAAACAGTTTATTATTACAAGCCACTTACATGGGCAAAAAGCCATCAGGCAGATTTGCAAATTGCCAATATCATCAAAAATGAGGATTTTACGCTCATTCAGGCCACTTATGAAAATAAAACAATAAGCATAGAAATTCCATTTAAAGACGATGCAAGCATAGAAAATGCGATTCATTGTTGGCTGTTGATGCTACATTTCGAGTATGACGAAGACACGATTGCAGAACGCATGAAATACTTGACAAAAGTAGCGATGCGGCTCGAAATGAAAGCTGGTATCAACAATTGTTCGATTATTAATGATGCCTATAATTCTGATTTAAATTCGTTGCAAATTGCGTTAGATTTTTTAGACCACCAAAATCAGCATGATAAAAAGACAATTATTTTGTCGGATATTTTGGAAAGCGGCCAGAAAAAAGAATCGTTGTATTTATATGTCGCTAATTTGGTGATGCAGAAAAAAGTAAACCGTTTGATTGCGATAGGCGAGCAAATGGGAACGTGCAAAGATGCGTTTAAAGGCATCAACACCGAGTTTTTCGATTCTACACAAGCTTTTTTAGATGCTAATTTGGAGTTTGCCAATGAAACGATTCTGCTGAAAGGTGCTAGAACTTTTGCTTTTGAAAATATTTTGGCCACCTTATCGCAAAAAACGCACAATACTGTTTTAGAAATAGATTTGAATTCGATAGCTCACAACTTACGAACTTACAAAAAGCTACTCAAATCTTATACGAAAGTCATGGTTATGGTCAAAGCATTTTCGTATGGCAGCGGCAGTTTTGAAATCGCCAACTTGTTGCAGTACAACAAAGTAGATTATTTGGCGGTTGCTTATACAGACGAAGGCGTGGCTTTGCGAAAAGCTGGCATCAATTTGCCAATTATGGTGATGAATCCAAATCCGCTCAATTTTAAAGATTTGGTGAAACATCAGCTAGAGCCAGAAATTTTTAGCCTTAGCCATTTGCAAGCTTTCCAAGAGTATTTGCAGACTTCGAGCTTGAGTCCTAGCTTGCCTTATCCTATTCATATCAAAGTTGATACAGGTATGCACCGCTTAGGTTTTGAGGAAAACGACATTTCAGAACTCATAAAAAGGCTCAAAAACAATCCTTATATGCGTATTATGTCGGTTTTTTCGCATTTGGCAGCCAGCGACAATCCGAAATACGACGATTTTACGATTGAACAAATCAATTTATTCAATCGCATTTTCGAGAAAATAGTTAGCAACTTGCAATATCCTATGCTGCATCATATTCTCAATTCGTGTGGTATTGTTCGCTTTTTTCACGATATAGATACCGATATGGTGCGTTTGGGTTTGGGACTTTATGGCATTGATTCGACCAACTTTTTGCAAAAATACCTCCAAAATGTTAGCACTTTAAAAACGTATATTTCGCAAATAAAAACGGTGGAAAGTGGCGATACCGTAGGCTATGAGCGAAGTGGTGCTTTGGGTAAAACTAGCCGTATTGCGACGATTAGTATTGGCTATGGCGATGGTATTAAAAGAAATCTCGGCAATGGACATGGCATGATGCTCGTGAATGGCGAACTTGCTCCTACTGTCGGCAATATTTGTATGGATATGTGTATGCTTGATGTGTCGCATATCGAAGGTGTGCAAGAGGGCGATGAAGTTGTCGTTTTTGGGCAACAACTGCCTGTTTCAAAAATGGCGAATTGGGCAAATACTATTCCTTATGAGATTATGACGAGTGTTTCGCAGCGTGTGCAACGGGTGTATCATCAGGAGTAGAGTTTTGAAAAAAAATTTCTAAAAGCAGTTATTTCAATAATCGAAATAACTGCTTTTTCATTTTAAAGAAAATATTTTTTTACAAAAACAAGTTGGAAATTCTATTTTTTAAATACAAAACTTCTGAACAAAAGCATCAATTTTATCATCATCAACTTGCCAATCTTGGCCTTTGGCGTTAGTTAAAAAAATCAAACCAGCCAACTCAATTACATTAGCAGCCATAAAAAGATGATTATCATTTTCAGCTATCCAATAATCACCTTGAATACTTACTTCATAACCTTTTTCTAAGAGCAAATAATATATTGGTGGTTCAACATTTCCTGCCGATGCTAGTTTATATTTATGTTTCACTTTTTCCATATTTTTTTGTTTTCAGAAAGAAGTAGTAGCAAAAATACATTTTTTTCGCTTACCAAAAGCTAAAAAAGCGTTTTTCATATAAAAAAAACCTTGAAGGT
>JBMZCV010000262.1:0-3729 GCA_049613665.1 Chitinophagales bacterium
TCGATTATCATAACATTTTTATGAAACAAACCTTAAAAACTTAGATTACAGTGCACTTAATAGTAGCAATTTCGGCTAAAAAATGTCTATTTCCATTTTTTAACTCAAAAGCTTGTACCTAAATAGTTAAACTTAATTCACTAATATAAGGTTTTGTCTTTTATTAAGACTCTTTTATCTTCTTTTTTCCTTAAAAATTATTGCTTTTTCTTTCTATTATGTATTAACTTTGTTTTTCAAATAATTTTGCAAAAATAAAATTTAAAAATAATTACTAAGTTTAAGCAACCTATTTGCTTTTTTATGCACTAAAATAAATGAAAATAAAATTTAAAAATGTCTAGATTTGCAGTACAATTTAAAAATATATTTAAATTTTATCACTTTTTTTATCAAAAACACACAAAATTTTTATGAAAAACAAGGTTACATTCTTTTTTCTTTTAATCACTTTTTTTTGTTCCAAAAATCTTTCTGCTCAAATAGAAGGTGAACAACTTTTCGGCATTGACCAAATTATTAGCATTAATCTCGAATTTTCGCAAGTAAATTTTTTCGATAGCTTGGTAGAAAACTACGAAACAAGCACTTATATGAAAGCAGACCTTAGCCTCACCGATAATACAGACACTTACGTTTTTGCAGATGTAGGCGTGCGTTTGAAAGGCAATTCTACTTTCAATCACCCAAATGACAAAAAGGCATTCAAAATCGACTTTAATAAATATATTTCTGGGCAAAATTATGACGGTTTAAAAAAGCTAAATTTTAGCAACTGCTTCAAAGACCCTAGCTTTTTGCGTGAAAAAGTATTTTTCGATTTGTGCCAAGATGCTGGCGTGCCTGCTCCAAGAGCAAATTTTGCAAACGTTTATTTCAACGGCACACTTTGGGGATTTTATACGGTTGTAGAACAGATTGATGACCAATTTTTAGATTGGCGAATAGAAGACGATGAAGGCAATTTATTTAAAGCAGGTGCCAACTTTGGCGGCGGCCCTGGCGGTGGAAACGCAGCTGCCGATTTGGTCGATTATGGTGCTAACCAAAGTAGCTACGAGGAGCGATACGAATTGAAAAGCAATGAAGAAGAAAACGATTGGTCAGATTTAATCGAATTTATTGATTTTATAAATAATGCTTCTGATGCTGATTTTGAAAATGAAATAGCAAACAAAATAGAATGGACGGAATATTTGCGTTCTGCGGCACTCGACAATATGTTTAGCAATTTGGATAGCTACACAGGCTCGGCACGAAATTACTATATCTATCACAACATGACAACCGACAAATGGGAATGGGTAAAATGGGACGGAAATGAGTGTTTTGGTTCTTATGGTGTTGGCGGCCCAGGCGGTGGCATCAATATGACAACGCTTGCACTTGACTATCACGATGCTGACAGACCACTTTTGGAACGCATTTTTGAAAATGACAATTTATATAATCAATATTTGTCAGAAGTGTGTTATTTGAAAGCCAACTTTTTTAATTCTGACTATATTGATGCGATGATTGATGAGCTAAAACCTTTGATTCAAGCCTCTGTTTATGCCGACAACAATAAGATGTATTCTAATGCTGATTTTGATACCAATACAGAAACTAATATTTCTAGTGGCGGTGGCCCTGGTGGTGGCACAACTTACGGTTTAAAATCTTTTGTGCAAGAAAAAAACAATTTTCTAAATGGTGCAGTTGATTGTTCGGTAGGTTTGACAGAAAATGAAGTAAATCAGATTTATACTATTTATCCAAATCCAGCTAAAGCAATAACACTGCTAGAATGGCAAGATAATTCGGTTCGGTCTTTAGTTGTTTTTAATGTTTTGGGCGAAAAAGTATATGAAGCAACCACAAAAGGCAAAACGCAAACAAGTATTGATATTTCTAATTTTGCAAATGGCCTTTATTTTGTGCAATTTTTTACAGAAAATGGAAGTCAAACAGAAGAATTAGTTATTTCGAAATAAAAAAATAGTAAATTTAAATAGGCTTTAGCAAATTTTGTAAAAAGAGGTAGTAAGCATTTTGAAAGTGCCTACTACCTCTTTTATTTTACTATTACTGTTTATTTTTTTTGTAAATAGCGTTTACTTTCACAGCATCAAATATTTCATCTTACTCATCTTCTGACGACATATCGAACATGCTTGCAAACAAATCGCCAAAATTGAAGCCAGACTGTATAGGAGATTTGCTCAACAAAGAATACTCTGCCAAACCATGCAGCAAAAATTCCATCAAAAACAATTTTTCGCTCGCTGTTGCTTCTTTTTGATATTGCTCTACGATTTTTGCCAAATGTGGCAAACTATGCAAAGTGCGTTGATAATGTGCTTTTGAGCTATCGTTTAGCAAATCTATCGAATGCCCTGCACCAAACCAATCAATGATAGGCTGATAAATATTGCGTTGTTTTTTGCGTTTCGTTTGCTCTGGATTTGGAAAATACTCCGTAAATAATTTTCTAATCGCTTTCCCCAACAGGTTTTGAGCTACCACAAAAGCACCTTCTTGTTCTCCCTCATACACCAATTCTATTTTTCCTGTTATGGCTGGAATAACACCCCAAAAATCGCCTACTCGAATGTGTGTTTTCTCTTCACCATTGATGAGCATACGTCGTTCGGCAGCACTTGCCAAATTTTCTAGAGCAGAAATTGTGAGCCTTGCCGAAACACCACTTTTTGCATCGACAAACTCGCTATCTCTAGCCTCAAAAGCAATTTGTTCTATCAAATCTCTCGAAATATCATTGATAGTAATATGCTCTTTTTGCGGTGCTTTCAAACGAGCTTCTTGCGTCGTGATTTGTCGAGAAATAGCCGTTGTTGCAGGATAGTGCGTCAAAATTTGGCTCTCAATTCTATCTTTCAAAGGCGTTACGATACTTCCTCTATTGGTATAATCTTCTGGATTTGCCGTAAAAACAAATTGCAAATCTAAGGGCAAACGCAACTTGAAGCCTCGAATCTGAATATCGCCTTCTTGCAAAATATTGAATAAAGAAACCTGAATGCGTGCTTGTAAATCAGGCAATTCGTTGATGACAAAAATACAACGATGCGAGCGAGGAATCAAGCCAAAATGAAGCACTCGTTCATCGGAATAAGGCAGTCGCAAATTGGCAGCTTTTATGGGATCGACATCGCCGATAAGGTCAGCGATATTTACATCTGGTGTAGCTAGTTTTTCGGTGTAACGTTCATTTCTGTGTAGCCATTCGACAGGTGTATTATCGCCTTTTTCGGCTATCAAATCGTGAGCAAAACGAGATAAAGGCTGCAAAGGGTCGTCATTGAGTTCGCTACCTGCCACAATTGGCACATATTCATCTAAGAGATTGACCATCAGACGAGCAATACGGGTTTTTGCTTGCCCACGCAAACCCAATAAAATAATGTTGTGTTGCGATAAAATAGCACGTTCCAAATCTGGAATAACCGTTTTGTCATAGCCAACTACGCCATAAAAAGCATCGTTTTTGCCTTTTTTCAATTCTCGAATCAAATTTTTTCTCAACTCTTCTTTAATAGACAATGGCTGATAGCCTGCTGCTTTTAGCTGGCCTAAAGTGCTTATAGTAGAACGGTTCATAGATTATTTTTTGTTTGTGAAATGCAACGCTTTACTTTATATTGAGTTATTTTTTCATATAAAGATAATAATACAATGGTTCGGACATTTATACATTTTTTTATCAAAGGTTTAAACATACTATTT
>JBMZCV010000263.1:0-3705 GCA_049613665.1 Chitinophagales bacterium
AAAGTCGTTTAGGTTTAAGTAAAAGTCAGCCTTCAATACAAATCAAAAAGGGTATTTGTCAATATTGATTAGCTTTTGTTTTACATCTATTGAAAAAAAAACAAAAATTAATTGCCTGTTTCTGAAACCTTTTTTTTCAAATTCCGTACCAAATAATGATAGCCTTTGTCTAAAAAATAACAAACCTATCAAGCTAATGTAGCAAGCTACTTTAATATTTCTTAAAGTAACCTATTTATTATCTAATGTTTAATAGCTTATTTTCAAGCTAGTTACACATAAAATAAAACAAACAGATAAAAAAACAAATCACACAACACTCTTTTTCAAGAGCAGTTGTGTGATTTGTTTTTTAGCATAAATTGACTTTTACCATTTTTTTTCTATCTAATAGGCTTTTTAGATAGTTTTTTATTTCTTCATTATTTTTGTGTATTTATTCTAATACATTACTATCTATTATACTACACATTTTTTAGCAAAATAAATGCTACATCAAAATATATTCCATTTATCTATTTAACAAAAACTTGCACACAACTAAAAATAAATTCAAAACTATTTTATCAAATTAAAAATAAAACAATATACAAGTCTCTCATTATGAAGCTTAAATAGTACCATAAAAAATACAAATTAAAACAAAAAACATGCAATTTGATTAATTACTCTAATAAAATGGCACTTAATGTTGTTTTCTCTCCAAAAAAGTTGCGAAAAGTAGCTTTTTCATAAAAAGGCATATTTCACAATGTTGCGAAATATTTTTTTTTTATGGAAAAATAGTATATTTTTCTTGCCAAAAATGTTTTTTTGTTAAAATTAAAATAGCTGAACTTTGATAATGCCTTGTGTATTTTTAAACTAAATGCTTATAAATCTCAAACATTTTCTCGGCTGTTTTATCTTGCCGAAACTGCTGTGCATGTTCCCAACCGTACATAATCAAATCCATTCGCAAAGCACCTTCTGTCAAACATTTGTGAATCGCCTCCGCCATTTCCTCCACATTTTCGGCATCTACATATACTGCTCCCTTTCCAGCCGCCTCTCGAAAGCAAACATTGTCGGAACAAACAACAGGAATGCGACTAAACAAAGCTTCAATGACAGGAATGCCAAAACCTTCAAATAAAGAAGGATTGATATAAACTTTGGCACAACGATAGATGCTAGGCAAGTGTTTTTGTGACACATTGTCGAGAAACGTAACATATTTTTGCAAGCCATTTTCGGCAATATATTGTTTGACTTTTGCTTCATATTCCTGCTCATTGTTGCGGCTCACAACTACCAAATGTGCTTCTTCATATTCGTTTTTTAAAACATTTATAGCTTTCACTAAAGTCAACAAGTTTTTGCGTTTTGTGATGCTGCCTACATACAAAATATAATCACTCGGAATATCGTAAGGTATGTCATATTCTTTGGTCATAAAAAATCCGTGTTGCAAAAAAACAGCATCATCATACGCATAAAAAGCAGCATTGCAACTTTGATGAATGACCGAAATTTTGCTTTCGTCTATCTTCAAAAAATTCACAATATCGCTTTTTGTCTCTTCGCTTATCGCAATAATTTTGTCGGCTACTTTGCAGCTATGTTGCCATTTTTTGCGATACATAAAACGGTCGAAAACAGGATATGACGATGGATATTTCATAAAAATAAGGTCGTGAATCGTGACGACCGTTTTCGGCTTTTTAGTATTTTGCGATACAGAAAAAGGCAATTCATTGCTTAAACCATGATAAATATCCAATTCATCTTTTTTCATTTGCTTGCCCAAGCTCCAAGAACGCCAAAAACTGCCACCTGCCAAAGCTTGCAAAGCATTTTTAGGTGTTTGTACTTTCATATTTTCGGTAAGCGAAAAAGAAGTTTGCTGAAAGCCTATATTTTTTTGAGGATAATATAAAACATATTGATTATCAGCATAGTTTTTTGCCAAACTGTTCATCAATGTGCGGCTATAATTGCCTAAACCTGTTGTGTTTAGAAATGCTCTTTTGGCATCAAAACCTATTTTCATTTGCTTATTGTTTTATCTTAAAAAAGATGTCACTTTATTACTATTTAACTGCTTAACAACATTATCAGAGTCATTAAAAAACAACTAAAAACTTATCACTAAAAATTAAAAACTATTTCACCACAATCGTTTTCGTATTCACAAACTCTTTGATGCCATAAGACGACAATTCACGGCCATAGCCAGATTTTTTGATGCCACCAAAAGGCAAGCGAGGGTCTGATTTCACCATTTCGTTGATAAAAACGCCACCAGCTTCTATTTGTCGAGCGAGTCGCAAAGCCCTATCAATATTGCTTGTCCAGATAGATGCACCCAAAGCATATTGGCTATTGTTGGCGATTTCGATAGCACGATGCACGCTCCTAACAGTAATTACAGATGCCACAGGGCCGAAAATTTCTTCGGTAAAAACAGGCATTTCTTCCGTGACATTGACTAAAAGTGTCGGATTGAAAAAAGCACCTTTTTTGTCTCGTGACCGATGGCCACCTATAACGGCTTCTGCTCCCATAGCCATAGATTTTTTTACTTGCAAAGCTAATTTTTGTGCCAAATCTTCTCTTGCCAACGGCCCAACTTGCACATCGCTTTCCATAGGGTTTCCAACTTTTAACGCTCGAATATTGTCTATCAACAAATCAATGAAAATAGGTGCGATATTTTCGGCTACGATAAAACGCTTGGCAGCAATGCAACTTTGGCCTGCGTTGAGCATACGAGATTTGACGGCTATTTTAGCAGCTTCTTTGACATTGGCATCGCTCAAAACAATGAAAGGGTCGCTGCCACCGAGTTCCAACACCGTTTTTTTGATATGACGGCCAGCAGTTTCCGCAACGGCAGCACCAGCTTTGTCGCTTCCTGTTAAGGTTATGGCTTGTATGGCATCGTCGGCAATGAGGCGAGCCGTTTTTTTATGGTCAATGAACAAGTTTTGATAAATACCTTGACTAAAACCTGCTTCCATAAATAGATTCTGAATAGCTAAAGCACATTGCGGCACATTGGGAGCGTGTTTGATTAACACTACATTGCCAGCCATGAGAGCAGGTGCAACGAAACGAAAAACTTGCCAAAATGGAAAGTTCCACGGCATAATACCCAAAATAACACCCAACGGAACATGTGTAATAATATTTATGCTATTGTCGGCATTGATGTGTTCGTCTCGCAAAAACGACATCGCATTTTGAGCATAATAGTTGCACACCCACACACATTTTGCGATTTCGGCTTCGGCTTCTGTGATAGGCTTGCCCATTTCTAAAGTCATGAGCATAGCCAAAGGGCGTTTTTTGAGTTCCAACAATTCGGCAAGTCTGTTCAAACGCTTTGCTCGCAGCTTGAATGTGCTAGTGCGATTGATGGTATAGCCGTGTTTTGCTTTTTTCAAAATGCTCTGCACTTCTTTTTTGCTGTGTTGCGAAAAGCGTTTTACCAATTGATTGTTTACAGGGTTTATGGTGGCATAAGTCATAAGTTAGCTATTTAGTTTGCTTGCGTTTTTCAGAGGATATTTAGATGCTGTTTTTTTAAGCCAAAAGATAAAATTTAAACAGCTTCTTATAGAAAAGCTAAAGATAAGTGTTTTGTAATAAAAAGTAAATGCTAAGGGCTATTTAATTTTATGAGTTCTGATGTTGTAGCAATTTTGGCTAAAATTGAATTCA
>JBMZCV010000264.1:0-3674 GCA_049613665.1 Chitinophagales bacterium
ACATTTATAAGCTACTGATAATCAATAGTTTTATAGAGTAACAGGTCTATTATTCTTACATTTCTTTTAAATCTTTTTTGTGTATGTTTATTTTTAATAATTCCGTTATCAATGTGTTGTAAAGGATAGTTTAATATACTTTTACTTCCATCAGAAATAAACTTTGCACCTGTTGAAAAAGTTCCACTTTCATTATATTGTCGATGCTTCCAAGTAGGAACAACATCCGTTTCTACACGATAAGTGTTACCTTTTACTGTTATACATTTATCATTTCTCACAACTTCGTTTACGCCAAATTTGTTTTCAAGAGCCTTCTGAACAGCATTTTTATATTCTTTAAATGTATAAGAGGTTGGTGAATTAAGTCCAAAATCTGTTGCTTTTTTATTCTGAGGTATATTATAAAAAAAAACACTAGAAAGGCGAACATTAATATCAATATCACTATTTAATTTTACATTAGTGTTGTTTGCATATGAGCCTTGTCCGAAAGTTTCAATACTTAGTTCTTTTAGTTTAGGATGTACTTTTATTGCCTCTCGCACCATTCTTTCAGCATTTTTGAGCTGATTTTCTTCAGAATGGCTAGGAGGCTTTGTGTAAGCTTGTAAAGTTGCTTCTGTGAATCTTGCCATATTATTATGGATTTATTTTTTTTGAAATTAAGTAATACTTATATGCAAGTTTAAAATACTTTTTGTTTTAAACTATACTCCACAATAATAAAACAATTCCATTTAAATATCCAAACAATAAACACACTTTTTTGCTAACTATATTTTTCTTAAAAAGAAGTAACTATCAATTTTCATATAAAAGCAAAAAAAGATGGCAAGGCACTTTTAAAGTGTCTGCCACCTAAATGCTTCTTATTATTGTTGAATATATATAGTTTACTTTTGTAAAACTATAAAGTTCTCTAAAACTTCAATGCGTTATGTTTATAAAATAAAAAGTAGCCAGCTATTTATTTTTCTTTAAAAATGCAGTTAATTCAGAGGGTTCAGCTCTATTGCGATAATCTGCATCTAAGAAAGCGTAAATGATTTTTCCATTTTCATCTATAATATAAGTCGCTGCCAAAGGCAATTCATTTGACTCATCGCCATTATATCCATTCATATCAAAAGATTTATTGTAGATTTTAGCAACATCGTCTGTTAGTTGAAACGCTATGCCATATTCTTTTGCAGTTTTATTGCCAATATCACTAAGTACCTCAAATTTCAAATCGTTTTTTTCTGCCGTACTCAACGATTTATCTGGCAATTCTGGAGTCAATGCGATGATAGTAGCTCCATTGGCTTTAAATTTAGGCGATTCCATTTGCAATTGATGAAGCGTCAAATTGCAATAAGGACACCAACCACCTCTATACCATGTCAAAATAACTTTTCCTTTTTTCAAATGCTCATACAATTCTATTGGTTCGCCTACTGCATTATTTAGCTTGAAGTTTGGAGCAGTATCACCGACCTTCAAAGCTTTGCCCAATATTCCACTTTGCTCAACTGACTCGATGCCTTCTCTGTATATCTTTTTTTTGGTGCTATCGGCTTTTTCGCCAAAAGCTTTTTTTCTTGCATCTAATTGAGATTTCAAAGATGGTAAAGCATCACTTGTTTCATTAGAGTTGTGATTTTGCTCTTGCATTTTAGTTGCCTTAGTTTCAGATTGTTTGTCGCCATTGCATGAAATGAGTAAAACAGCAAAGATGATTAGGTTCAATAAAGCATATTTCATTGTTGTATTTTTTTATTAAAATGAGAATAGTTGATTTATTTGTCATTTGGTAACAAAAAAATTACTTTCCATCTTTCTTTTCAGTTTGCTTTTTCATGGCTTCACCAATTTGGTTACTAGCCGTAAAAGAAGCCACCATATTGTTGAGCATATCGCTACCAGCTTGCGGCGAATTTGGTAACAAAATCAAATTGCTATTTGTCGCCTCTCCGATAGAATGCAAAGTATCGTAGTGTTGTGTCACAACGATAAGTGCCGAAGCCTCTTGCGAGTTGATGCCTACTTTATTCAAAACCTCTACCGACTCTTCCAAGCCTCTTGCGATTTCTCTTCTTTGGTCGGCGATACCTTGCCCTTGCAAACGCTTGCTTTCCGCTTCTGCTTTCGCTTTTTCCACAATCAAAATGCGTTGAGCATCACCCTCAAACTGTGCTGCAACTTTTTCACGCTCTGCCGCATTAATTCTATTCATTGCTTCTTTCACCTGTGCGTCTGGGTCAATATCTGTAACAAGCGTTTTGATAATGTCGTAGCCGTATTCCATCATCGCCTCATTCAATTCTGCTTTCACAGCAATCGCAATATCGTCTTTACGCAAAAAGACATCGTCCAAAATCATTTTTGGCACTTCTGCTCTCACTACATCAAATACATAAGAAGTGATTTGTTCGTGTGGAAAATCCAATTTATAAAAAGCATCATATACTTTGTCTTTGATAACTTTATATTGCACCGAAATTTTTAGGCGAACGAAAACATCATCTTTCGTTTTTGTTTCTACAATAACATCTAACTGCTGGATTTTTAGGCTCAAACGGCCAGCTATTCTATCGATAAAAGGGATTTTTATCTGCAAACCTGCTTGCCGAATGCTTTGAAACTTACCAAAACGTTCAATAATGACAGCCGTTTGTTGTTTTACGGTAAAAAATACGAGAGACAAGAAAATAAGTATTGGAATAATCAGCGTAAAAAGAAATTCGCCCATGATATTATATTTTATATGAAAAAAGAGATTTAAGCAACACAATATACAAATTTGTTGTGAGAAAAACAATAGAATTATTTTTTTGTATTGCTTGTGACTTGATTATTTTTCCATTATCTCTTTCATTTTATTTTTCAATTGTTGAATATTGGGTAAATACAATTGATATTTAGAAACTATCAATTTTGAACTATCATTTAACATGGCATATTCTACCATAATATCATCTTTTTCTTCTGAAAGTATTAATCCTATTGGTTCGTTGTCGTTTTTTTCATTTATTTCTTTAGCATAATATCCAAGATACAGTTTCATTTGTCCAATATTTTCATGTACTACCTCGCCAATTTTCAAATCAATTAAAATATAACATTTTAGCTTTACATGATAGAAAACTAAATCTACAAAATAGTGTCTATTGTTCAAGCTTATTCTTTGCTGTCGTCCCATAAATGCAAATCCTTTTCCCATTTCTAAAAGAAATTGTTGCAAGTTGTCAATAATAGCTTTTTCAAGTTCGCTTTCTGTATATTGATAATTTTCTGGGAAGTTTAAAAACTCAAAAACATATGGGTACTTGACAAAATCCTTTTCAGATTCAACTATCTGTCCTTTTTTAGACAGCTTTAAAATTTCTTCTTTATTTTTGCCTATCGCTAATCTATGAAATAATCCTGATTTCTTTTGCCTTTTCAATTCTCTAATTGTCCAATTTTCAGCTATTGACTGTTTTTCATAAAACGCTCTTGCTAAATCATCATCTACTTTTAGCAACTCATAGTAATGTGACCAACTTAATTTGTGTGACAGTGTCTCACAAATTGGATATTTACGATATAACAATCTCATATAATTTAAGTTACTTCTACTAAATATACTGTAAATTAAATTATGTAAGATTTTTCAAAAATATTATCCATTTGTTGAGATATGATAGTTT
>JBMZCV010000265.1:0-3526 GCA_049613665.1 Chitinophagales bacterium
GCAAAATGTATGATGTGTTGTTGAATTGTCGCAACTATCTTTGCTGTTCCAATGCTATGGTGAGTTTCAGTAATATGGAAATTAATCATCCGCAATCGCCTTATCAAGAAATTTGTGCAGGCGAACCCATGCCGACACTTCAAGCTTTTGCAAACTCTTGTTACAATTGGTATGATAGCCCTTTTAGCACAACACCTTTGCTCGAAAATGCTCAATATTTTACGCCTGCTTCTAGTGTTGTTGATGTACATACGCCTGCTACTTACGAAATTTGGGTAGAGCCTGCTAATACTTTTGCTATCGAAACCCCTTGTCGTAGCAAAGCGACAATTACTGTGCTTCCTGATGCTGGCGATGGTGTGGCTTTGCCTACAAATGTTGTCTGTTGTGGAAATGAACAACTTATTTCTGCTCAAAACTTTGCTATTTCAACGCCTTATACCATTGGTTTTTGGTTAGATAATCAGCCAATTACAGATGCAGCTAATTTAACAACTGCTTTTAATGATGGTTTGATTTTTAAAGCAGAAGATATTGACGATAATATAGCGAGTTTCAACTTTTCGCCAAACTGCGATATACTTGAAGCAGGCAACTATTATATCACACCTTTTGCGAGTTATGACAATGCTCTAGCACCAAACTTCACAACTGGGCCAAATGCAAATGTTACCATTCCAGATAATAATAATCAAGTAGCAACTATTCCGATTCAAGTAACTCAAATGAACGAAACAGCAGTTTTGCAACAAGTGTGTTTGTTTATCGACCATGAGTTTACGAATGACTTGTCTATTCAATTAACAGCTCCAAATGGTACAGACATCAATTTGCTTAGTCTTTTTTCTTTGTCTGGGCCTGGCACAGATTTCGGTACAGCTTCAAATCCTGCTTGCTTCGTAAATCAAGGTTTGGGCTACAATGCTGGAACATGTAATGGTGCTTCTTATCCAAATTCACCTTGCTATATCGGCAATATTGACAGCGAAACAGCCTTAAATATAAATGTTGGTAATCCGAATGGAACGTGGTTACTTACTGTGCGTGATGGCAATAATACGGGAGCAAATGGTACTTTAGAATTTGCGGAATTGATTTTTAATCAAACTGCTACTGCTTTGTCTTTTCCAGATATTACGGAATCAGAATGTGTTTTTGGGCAGCCTATCGCTATCGAAATCAGCGAATGTGTGAGTGTGCCAACGTCTTTGCTGCAAATCAAAGCTTTTTTGGAAGGTGCTTATAATGCTGGTGGCGAAATGAAAACTAATATCAATCATTTATTGCCAAATGAACAGCCTTATAGTGTTTCGCCATGGCTTTTTGATGAAACCACAAATATCAATAATATTCCTGCAAATGTAGTAGATTGGGTTTTGATAGAAGTACGTCATGAAAATAGCATGTATATTACGACAGAACGACAAGTTGCTTTTTTGCTGAATAATGGAAATATTGTCGATAAAAATGGCATTACGATAGATGGTGTTCATTTCTATGATTTGGAAGAAGGCGAAAACTATTATGTGATTGTGCGTCATCGAAACCATATAGATGTGATGAGCAGCACAACGATAGAAGTTGATAATGGTATTTTGGAATACGACTTTACCAATGCGATGGCAAAAGCAAAGGGAGATGCTCAAATGTTGAATATTGAACCCAACATTTTTGCAATGCAAGCAGGGGATTTTGATGCCAACGGAATTGTCAACTATCAAGATTTCAACATATTTGCAGCGGATAATGGCTGGGCAAATGTATATTATCATAGTGATGCAAATATGAACGGAACAGTAAATTTTGAAGATTTTAATTTTTATTTACTCAATATTTCTAAGATAAGCATTACGGAAGTGAGATATTAGGGTACTTAAATATGCGAAAAAACAGTTGAAATCAAACAAATTTATAATTATTCGTCTTTTTCGCAAAAAAGAAAAGTGCTTTGATTCATTTAGAATCAAAGCACTTTTTTATGTTGTCTTTATTCGCCAAAAAATTAAGGCGTAACAGCAGTACGATACGCAGGCCAATTTTCGATAAAAACGAGCCAGTCGCTCATTGTTTCTGCCGAATTAGCATAAGCCGCAATGCCCGAATGAGGCACTTCAAACTCTGCTTCTAAGCTATAATAAAAGTCATTTAGCAAAGCTTTTTTTGTAGGAGCATACTCACTATTTTCGCTCAATTTCTGATGCGTTTGAGCTACGATATCTACAATTTTTTGGTCTAAACTCATATTTTGCGAATTGATATGCCAGGGAGCTTTAGAAAACACTTGTTTCAATTTTTCGAAAGAAAACAACGAATGTTCCACAAAATCTACCCAATCATTTGTCGTTGATAAATGCCCTCTTATACGAGGTGTTTTTAGCCCAAATGTATTGTCGAGAGCAGCACTAAAATTTGTCCAAGCTGTTTCGCTATCCAAAAGTTCAGCTATTTCGGTTTCCTCTATTATATTTTGTGCATCTATGCCTGCTGCTGTCGCAATAAGTGGGCGAAGCTGTTGAAAAACAATATTTTTTCTATTCTCAACGAGTTGTTGCTGTCTTTGCCAAACGCTATACAACAAGCTAGAAGGATGCAAAGACAAAGCCATAAATGGAATATGAATAGCTGCTTCGATTTGCAAAGATTGAGCAAGTGGAGCTAAACTCAGTTGTTCATTGGTTACATAAAACGGAAAATTTTGCTGTTGTTTAATTAGTGTTAGCTCTTCTTCTGTTACGAAGCGTTTGAGCTGTAAATCTGCCATTTCATGAATAATTTGGAGCGGCACTTCGGCAGGAGCAAACAAGTCGGCAAGCTGCAAATTATTTCCTGTTTCGGTATCTATCGTTAGATAATTGACATGTTGAGATGTTTGTATTGCTTGTCCATTTCGCACTATTTTTTTCTGTTCCAAGCAAGTCAATTTATCATCATTCAAATGTAGCCGATAATAAATAGTTGTTTCGACAGCCGAATGATTATCAGCACAGTTACCCAATGTTTTTGAAGCCGTTGCTATAAATTGGTGTCCTAGTTCTTTGTTAAGTTTATCATTTATTTTTTTATTGGCTAATTGCGATAGTTTAGGATAGTAAATATCGGTTTTGCACAAGCCATTATCACTTTTTCTAGTGATATGTTTGGTCGAAATTGAAGTGGAGGAGGTTGGTAAAATGACATATTTATCTTGTTGTATGTGCTTTTGGCTGCTATCTTGACTGCTACAAGCGGCTAAGAGTGAAAGACATACTAATGATAATGTCCATTTCGTCTTGATGCTTTTTAACATAATTTTTTTTTTAGAGTAATAGAATATTGTGTAGATTGAACCATAAAAATGGCGGGTTATTTGCAAATTATCTTAACAGCTAAATTCTTGTGTTTTTATAGCATATTGTATGCCAAATATTTTCTTTTGAAAAAGCTTAATATTTTGGTTCTCTGATAATTTGGGTGTTCATTTTTATAACAAGGAGTAGTTAATATTTCTTTTTTATCGTCAGAAAATCAAAAAGATTGACCTTTTAAA
>JBMZCV010000266.1:0-3436 GCA_049613665.1 Chitinophagales bacterium
ATGAACATTTATAAGCTACTGATAATCAATAGTTTTATAGAGTAACAGGTCTAATCATTAGGCTGCGAAATGTGCCATTTTCCAATCACAGCACCTGAGTACAAATTGTTAGTTTGTGCCGACAATTCTTTAAATATAGAAGTGTGAATAGTATCTAAATTTCCAGGAGCTTTCATTACATCATTATTGATACCATATTTACCACTCATAATCGCTGCACGACTTGGAGCACATTGAGGTGTTGCCCAAGTGCTTTCAAACTTTATACCAACATTTCGGAGGCTGTCTAAAGTAGGAATTGTGGCCATCAAATTGTTTTGATGATAACCATTAAACACATCTACGCCAAGGTCATCGGCAATAATGAGCAAGATGTTTGGGTGGTCTGGGTCTGTTTGTGCTTGAACTTTTGTAGCAAAAAAGCAAAGTCCAAAACATAGCAACAAAGACAGGCGAAAACCTAAAAGTGTTGTTAAATCATTTAGTTTCATATTTTCTTTTTTTTAGTGAAAAAAGGCACTTAAATATAATTTGTGTTTTTTGCTTACAACAACATTTCGGACATTAATACATTTTTTATCAAAGGTTTAAACATACTATTTTTTTAGGCTAAGGCGGCCAATATTTGCCAATTTTATAGCCTTTTGAACCGAAAAACAATCTGTTTTCCTTACCAAAAGGAGTCTTTTTATTAAGCTGACAATTGTTATAAAAAATGTCCGAACCATTGTATAAAAAATTTCAAAATATGGGAGAGATATTCATAAAGATTTCTTTGCAAAAAACAAAACTGTATTAAAACTCAATAAACAACAAATCATATTATATCAGTTTTGCAATATTGTTTATTGAACTTTAAAAAGTAGTGCTTTTTTCTTAAAAAATGTTGCCTTTTTAAAAAAAAACTACATTTTTTATTGTTATATAAACTCAAAAAACAGGCAATATTTATAAGCTGCATCTAAGTATTATAGCCAAACACAAATTTGGAAATAAAAATGCTTTCGTTTTAAACCTATTCCTTTTTTTAAATTCAAACACAAATAACTCGTTTTACACAAAAACTTCCATAGTAAGCAACTTACTTTTTGTTACTAAAAATGATATACTGTAAAAACATCTTTCTTTAGGAGGCTATTATAAACAGCCTTTAAGATTAAAAAATACTAAACCCTATCGACTTGTAACTTTATTAATCACTTATTCACTGCCTTCTTAAATTTTTTCTTAGCATGAAAAACTTCAATCAATATCGCTATCTTTTCGCTACTATCTTATTATCTTTCGCCTTGTTTTCGAGCAGTTGCGAAGATGATTTTCTAAACAATCCAGACCAAGTAGATGACTTTCTCTATGCTTTGGGCTGGCTCGAACCAGATGAAAACCTCAACACTATACAATCAGATTTATACTTGGGAAGCACCAGCGGCTTGCCTTCAAAAGTAGATTTAACCACCAAATTTCCACCCATCGGCGACCAAGAAAGCTACGGCACTTGTGCCACATGGACGATTGCCTACAACCTAAAAACGGCTATGGAAGGCATGGATAAAGGTTATTCTAGCTCACAACTTGCTCAGGCCAGCAAACAATTTAGCCCTAAAGATTTGTTTTGGGCTATTCCAAACGGAAGCAAAGCCGCAAATTGTGGTGGTGCTACTTTTTCTGGCACTTTCGATGTCTTGCAATCAAGAGGCGTTGCGACTATGGCTACCGTGCCTTACGAAAGCTTAGGCGACTGTTCTAACTCTCCTAACAGCTCATGGACAAACGAAGCAAGCAACTACAAAATTGAAAATTATAGAAAAATAGATGTCGATATCAACACCTTAAAAAGCTATTTGGCACAAAACAGGCCGATAGCAATTGGTGTGCATGTAGGCGACAAATTTTTGCAATGGAACAATAGCGGCGTATTGAGTTCGGAAACCTACAATTATGCTGGACAACATGCTTATCACGGACTTATTTTGGCTGGTTACGACGACAATAAAGGTGCAAATGGTGCTTTCGAACTCGTCAATTCGTGGAGTGAAGCGTGGGGAGATAATGGTGGTATTTGGGTAGATTACAACTATTTTGTGAGCGAATTTTGCTTTGCGGCTTTTGTGGCAAAAAACAAGCAAAATGGCTACAATCCAGATAGCAACAACGACAATCAGGTAGATAACGAAGATATTGTAGCAAATGATACTGACTTGTTGGCGTGGTCTTTGGAAGATTTCGACGACCCAGAATATGACGATGAGCGTGTGCGAAGCATTGCATATAGCGTTTATAATGTCGGTTCGCAAAACATTCCATCTTCTAAGCGTTGGAATATTATTTATGCCTATTACAATGCTTATGATGCCAACGAATGGGATGTTTTGCTATACGATTATTACACCGATGAGTTTGGTAGTCCAAACGAAAATGGCCCTTTAGAAGGTGGCGATGGTGTTTCGGGCAATTGGTGGAATGACGTGAATATTGCTGGCGGTTCGAGTGTGTCGGCAGCTTTTGGTAGCGACCAATTTTATTGGGGTTATACTATTCCTTCGCACTTAAATGGCAATTATTATATGGTGCTTATCGCTGATGGCTACGATGATATTGAGGAAAAAGATGAAGAAAATAATTACTTTTTCTTTACGGCTGACAACAATAATCCTTTGTATATCGAAAATGGCGTTATTCAAAATCAAGTCGGAAAAGCGAATATTCCACAACAACATTCCGAAAATATCGTGCCGCCAACAGCAAATGCGATTGCTCCTGCGGCTACAACACGAGGCTCAGATACGCCAAATGCTTACACAACAAACGAATTGCGTCAGCTCATCAAACATCACAAGGAAAGCGGACAGCTAGATGCTAAAGTGAAAACATTGCTAGAACAAACGAGAGCAAAAACTACAACTAGATAGTTTTTAGTTTTTGGTGCTTAGTTTTTAGTTGAAAAGCGGTTTTAGGTTCATTATTTTATGGGCTTAAAATCGCTTTTTTTGTTTTTTTCCACTTTGTCATGTAGAGTATAGATTACTTCGCAGGCTCGTAATGACAAAAAACACGCTTCGTAACGACAAAAAAACAATAATTTGTCATGGCAAGGAACGAAGCCATCTGAACAATGGACATTTGGGACGCTTTCGGTAGGGTGTAGATTACTTCGCAAGCTTCGTAACGACAAAAAAACTGGCCCATAATGACAAAAAAAACTGGCTCGCAAGGGCAAAAAAAACAAAAATTTGTCATAGCGAGCCTGCGTAGCTATCTGAACAATGGACATGTTGGACGCTTTCGGTAGGGTGTAGATTACTTCGCAAGCTTCGTAACGACAAAAAAACTGGCTCGCAAGGGCAAAAAAACAAAAATTTTGTCATGGCGAGGCACGAAGCCATCTGAACAATGGACATGTTGGACGCTTTCGGTAGGGTGTAGATTACTTCGCAAG
>JBMZCV010000267.1:0-3424 GCA_049613665.1 Chitinophagales bacterium
GCATTGGAACAGCAAAGATAGTTGCGACAATTCAACAACACATCATACATTTTGCGAAGCTGACAAGATGTAAACTCCAAATCGCAATGTTCATCTCTACTATATGACATCATATTGTTCAAATCTAATGGTTGCGATGGATGCGGTACATAGCTGCCTACATATTCGCAATCGCTATTAATACTTCCAATAAAGCCTGGGTCTGGAGGAGTGTCAGAAATGCCATCGCCTTTATTATTGGGTTGATTTGGGTCATCTATCGGCAAACCTGAAATAGGTTCGTCAAAATTGCAAGCTTCCGAACCATCTGCTGCTTCGTTGGGTGTGCCACCTGTGTTATCTAGCAAATAAGCACCTCTATGTGTATGCAACAAGCCTAAAAAATGGCCTATTTCATGCTCTAAAGTGGTATCATCTAACGAAAAACAACTATTGCTAATAAAACATCTATTATTTTTATTTAGCACTGCACCGCTAGTGTAAGTTGTCGGCAAATAAGCATAACCGCAATATCCAAAATTACTGATATACAATTGATTGACCAAATAAATATTGATGACATTTTGCAAATCATAGCTTTCTATTTCGTCATCATCATCAATGCCGTCATCTGGGTCTGTGCCAATAATATGAAAATTATAAAAATCGTCGTCATTGATATACCGAGGCTCCTCACATTGCACAAACTTTAGATTGGCCGCTGCATAATAAGCATTTAATTCGGCTAATTTTAAATCAATGTTATCAGTATTTAGCGAAGTAAAGCCAGATGAAGTAGTCACAATCGTAAAAACAACAGGAATTTGAAAAAGCGAGCAAGAAGGATTGGGCAGGCTCGGAATCGAACAGTCAGTATGTTCGCAAAACGTGCCATAAGTGCCGTAAAAATAACTTCTGCAATCACTGCTTCCCATTTTCGCTTGCGTATTATCGCTAGTATCTACTATTTCATCAGCAAAATTGACGGCACAGCGTTTTTCAGGTATTTGAGCAAAGCTATGAAGGCTAAAAAAAAGGAACAAGCAACATAAATACCTAGATGGATTTATTTTAAAAATTGGAGATGCTAACATGTTGAGCTTAAAAAGTAAAGTATCTAAAAAATAGTGTTTTGCACTCAATAGGCTTAAAAAAAAGGGGTTCATAAGAGAGTTTTTTTATGTAAAAAAAAGTAATTTTTGAAAAATGATAGCACAAAGTTAAGACAAAAAAATTAGTAGTAATCTATTAGAGTTTATTCACAAAATTTTTAGATAAGAAATAATAGAAGAATAAGGTGGTAGGCATTTTCAAAATGCCTGCCACCACAAATATACTTATCTAATAACATTTAAAAAAAAGACAAATCTAGGTGGCAGGCACTTTAGAAGTGCCTACCACCTCGTTTTACGACAAAATTTGCTAAAGTTATGCAAATGTAATATTCGCATTTATCCAATCATGTTTTTATTTTCATGTACGCTTTTTTTGTGAATAATATCTATTAGCATACAGCAATTCTTGCTTTAAAACAAATAATGCAAAAACATATCTATGTATTTTATTGCGTCAGCTATCTAAGGATTAATGTCTTTTTTGACCAAAAGTTTAGAATATGTAAACCATTTAAAAATGAAGCTCTTTTTAATCTTTTTTCGCAGCTATTCTGGGCTTAACAAAAGTTTTTTTGATAAGGAAACATACTATTTTTCAGTAAAATAGCCCATAAAAAAGCCAAATATTAAGTCATCTTCGCCTAAAAAAAATAGTATGTTTAAACTTTTGGTAAACAAAATCCTTAAAAAATGGTAATTATACTGAATAATTTCTAATTTTTTTGTCAATAAAATCTATTATAAATGGCTTATTTTCTATGAAAAAAAATTTAGCATTACGCCATTTTTAGGTAAAAAAAAGCACACATTTGCTTTTTTGCATCATTTATATAATAATCGTTTATCTTTGCTTTACAAAAACAAAATTATCAAAAAGGTAACTATTTACATTGTGACACTTTTGGCTAAAAAGCCCACACCTAAACAGTTACAAAAAAGAACACAAAACTATGTCGAAAGTAGTCTTTTGCAATGTCCCTGCACATGGCCATGTCAATCCAACATTAGCTATCGTCAAAGAATTGGTCAATCGAGGCGAGGAAGTTATTTATTATACTTCCGAAGAATTTAAGGAAAAAATAGAACGTACAGGAGCAAGTTTTCGCTCATATGCTGCTCCACTCACCGCCGATACTGCCGAAATGACTAAAAACGGCTTCGATATGGCCTATATGCTCATGGCTTACAACGAGCAAATCGTAGAGCCTTTGATGGCCGAAATCAAGGAAATTGCTCCTGACTATATCATGCACGATGCACTTTGCGTTTGGGCAAATATATGTAGTCAAAAGCTCAATATTCCAGCCATTAGTTCTATTCCTTTTCTGATTGTAAACACAAAATCTGTGATTATGTCGCCACTTCGTCTGCTATTTCCTACGGTTGGCATGATGCTTTCAGGCTTTGGCAGTTTGATGAAATATTTTTATCACTGTCGCAAAATTCAGAAAAAATATGGCATCAATGTTTATACCTTGCTATTTGAGGCTGGCAACTATCAAGAATTGAATATTTCTTACACTTCCGACAAAATTCAGCCTACTCATGCGATGCTCAACGATAGTTTCAAGTTTGTAGGAATTACCCTTCCGCCAGCAAGCAAAAATGCCGTTTTTCCTTATGAAAGAGATGAAACAAAAAAAATGATATATATATCTATGGGTACGGTTATGTCAGTACGCATGGAGGAATTTTATGAAATGTGTTTTGATGCTTTTCGCAGCGAAAATGTGCAAGTTGTCTTATCGGCAGGAAAGCAAACAAATTTAGATGATTTAAAAAATATTCCAGACAATTTTATCGTCAAAAATTTTGTGCCTCAGCTCGATATTTTGCAACACACCGATGTATTTATTAGTCATGGCGGCATGAACAGCATCAAAGAAAGTTTTTATTATGGCGTTCCGATTATCACGATTCCGCAAAGTTTTGAGCAAAGTATCAATGCCAACAGAATTGAAGAATTGAAAGCAGGTATTTATTTATCGCCAAAAAAACTGACTGCCGAAAAATTACGCAAAACAACCTATCGCATTTTAGCCGAGCCAAAACAATTTGAGAATGTCAAAAATTTGAAAAATAGCTTGATAGAAAGTGGTGGCTACAAAAGAGCAGTAGATGAAATTTTTGCATTCAAACAAAAGAAACAAATTTAAGCAGTAAACACTACATTATAAATGGTAGATTCGTTGCTAACGCATTGATGTTCAGCGTGTTAGCTTCAACGAGATGTATATTTACAGCCGTTTCCACTTTGAAACTACTATGACAAAATTTATTTAATAGTTATTTTGTATGTTTTAAAAAGGATTATATAGTCTTGTCCTTAT
>JBMZCV010000268.1:0-3421 GCA_049613665.1 Chitinophagales bacterium
CGTTTTTCGGCTGTTGTTCATTTTTTTGCTTGACCAAAAAAACGAACCAAAAAAAGTCAAGACTGTTTAAAAATCTTAACGCCTTTTGGCACTTAATTCGTTGCTTTTCGTTTTATAAAACAAAAAAATCGACACTCGACACGTTACTTTACATATATGCAAAGTAGCGTGTCGATTTTTAGTATCAAATTTTAAATTTTGTTGGCTTTATATCTAAAAAATAGCAATAACTATCAGTCATTATTTTTCAAGGCTTTTTTATCAAAGGTTTAAACATACTATTTCTTTAGGCTAAAGCGACCAATATTTGCAAATTTAATGGTCTTTTGAACTGAAAAGCAGTGCGTTTCGCTTGCCCAAAAGTGTTTTTATTAAACTGAAGATTGTTATAAATATAAAACATTGTATCTGCTAAACTCTTCAATCTAAAAAAAATATTTGCTGCCATTCTTGATTTAACAAAAAAATACTTTTCAAAAAGGTATGAACATTTGATAGTTGACATAATAATACATATATTCAAAACAATAATTGTTATGATATTTTTTTTGCAAAATAGAAATTTTAGTCAAATAACTTAGTTAATCATTTATTTAAAGTATATTTGCTTTCACAAAAAGTTATTTACAAAACAATATATACGAAATTATGAATTATTATTTTTCAGAAGAACACGAAATGTTTAGAAGCGGCCTAAAAGATTTTTTGGCAAAAAATGTCGTTCCAAACATTGATGAGTGGGAAGAAAAACGTCGCATTCCTAAATCTTTGTGGAAAAAATTTGGCGATATGGGCTATTTCGGTCTCAATATGCCTGAAGAATATGGCGGCTTGGAAGCAGATTTTTTCTATTCTGTTGTGTTTGTCGAAGAAATATCAAAATGTTATTCTGGTGGTTTTTCTATTTTGCCAATGGTACAACTTTACATGAGCTTGCCTTATATCATAAAGCATGGTTCTGAAACCTTGAAAGCCAAATATTTGCCCAAAGCTATTGCAGGAGAAGCCATTGCAAGTATCGCTATTACAGAACCATCGGCTGGCTCTGATGTAGCCAATATCAAAACAAGAGCTGAAAAAGATGGCGATTTTTATATCGTAAATGGCTCAAAAACATTTATTACCAATGCTGTTTACGGTGATATTATCATCACGGTAGTAAAAACAGACCCAAAAGCTGGCATCAATGGTGTGAGTTTGTTGGTGATAGATAGAAATGCAGAAGGCGTTTCGGCACGAAAACTCAACAAAATGGGCTGGCATTGTTCAGATACTGCCGAATTGAATTTTGACAATGTGCGTGTGCCTGCCGAAAATTTGGTTGGACAAGAAGGGCAAGGTTTTTATTATTTGATGGGTGGCTTGCAAACAGAACGTTTGGTAGGTGCAGTAAGCGGCATTGGCGGTTGCGAAGCAGCTTTAGGCTATGGCTTAAAATATATGTCGGAAAGAGAAGCATTTGGGCGGCCTATCAATCGTTTTCAAGTATTGCGACACCGAGTAGCTCAGATGTCGGCAGAAATCGAAGCGACAAAATATTTTATTTATCATTGTTGTCGCCTCCACCAAGATGGCCAATATGCCGTAAAAGAAAGTTCGATGGCAAAACTATTGGCAAGCGAATTGGCAAACAAAGTCACGACGGAATGTTTGCAATTTTTCGGTGGCTATGGCTACATGGAAGAATATAAAATAGCGAGAATGTTTAGAGATGCACGAATTGGTACGATTGGCGGTGGCACATCAGAAATTATGCGAGAGATTATCGCTAAAATGGTCATTGACGAAAAAAGCTATCAATCTGCCGAAACAATCGAAAAGGTTGTAGAAGCAGAAAATAAATTGCTGACAGCTTTAGAAGAAAAAGTTAGTTGTATTGCTCCGATTGGTGCATCTTTGCAGTTTGCGACCGAAGCAGGCGACATATTTTTAGATGGCAATGGTGCAACAAACAAATTGTCGGAAACGAAAATCAGCGAAACAGATTGCAAAGTAGAAGTTCAAACAGCCGATTTGCAAGCAATGTTGTCAGGCAACTTAAATCCTATGACGGCTTTTATGTCTGGCAAAATTAAGGTAAAAGGCAATATGGGTGTAGCTATGAAGTTGCAACAGCTATTTGGTTAAAAAAAAAAATTATATCGTATAGAGACCTTGTTTGCAAGGTCTCTATCTTTTTTCATAGAAAATGAACAATTTATTACTACACTGCATCACTTTCGCTTGTTTGGGCATTACAACCGAAATATTTTTTACTGCTTTTTCTACCTTAGTTTCTCAAATCAGAAACCGACAAAAAATAGATTTATCCTTAACGGGATATACTTATGTTTGGATGTTTTTTATTTATGGTCTCACTCCTATTTTGTTTTATCTCAGTCATAGTTGGCTTTTTGAACTTCCTTTTTTTGCAAAATTATTTATCTACCTAATCGCTATCTACCTTGTAGAATTTACAAGTGGTTGGTTGTTAGAATGTCTCACAGGGCGTTGTCCGTGGCATTATGAAGAAGGCTGGGCCATAAAAGGTTATATTCGGCTAGATTATGCTCCTTTTTGGTTAGTTTTTGGAATAGTTATTGAAAAAGTTTACTTATTTTTAAATCAAATACTTCCGCTTTTTGCATAAAAAAATAGTTTCTCAAACGAATATTTTTGCTTGAGAAACTACTCTATTTTATGATTGAATTTAATTCGTAACTAAAAACTCACAATTAGATATTAAAAACTAAGTTTATTCATACCTTATCCAATCAATGCCGACAGCACCAGCATTGTTGAGTATCAAGTTGAAGTCTTTTGCAGTAGTGTGTTTATCTAAATTAAAATCGCTTTGCAAATAGCTGTTTATATTGCTTGCTTCGTTTAAATAAATTTGATAATCTTTCGCATCTATCATACCATCAGAATTAGCATCGCCTGCACACATCGCAAATTTTCCATTCGACAATAGCCGCATTTGCTCATCGCCTTTTGCCTGCGTAAGACTTGTTGTGAAATCGTATTTTGTTTCTACGGTGTTTGGCAGCGTGATACCGTTTCGGCTCGAAATGGCTAAGTGATTTCTATGCCTAACAATAACATAATACTTTTCATTTTCCAACAAATTTATCAAACGCAAAGCTGTACCATCTGTACTCACTATGTTTCCATCTTCTAAAAGGAACCCTGCCGAACGTGCTATGGTTTTGGTGGTATCGGCTTCATGACGTGCTTCTACTAATATCCAATCAAGTGCAGTCGGCGGAATGTCTGAAATGCTTGCTACACTTTCAGAACCATTATAATGCCACGGTGCTTGATTATATGGCTGCTCGGTAGGAATAAGACCAGACAAACGCAAAGCTGGCGTTGCGGCTTCCATTACAACTATCACATTTGTAGTAACATAAGTATTTCGGAAATCAACGATAAAAGTTTG
>JBMZCV010000269.1:0-3330 GCA_049613665.1 Chitinophagales bacterium
AGCCTAAAGTTATGAACTTTACTCTACTTTACCAAATGATTTCACTTTGAACCCAATCAAATGAGTGTGTAAAAAAAGAAACTTTAAATTCTAATATCTCTTCTCGTTCACTAAAAGATAATATAACAATGTCTATATATTTATTTGTATTTAAGCCTGGACTAAATTGATTTGTGATTTTTATTTCACGTTTTTTGTCTTGAATATCCAAATTAGTATCTTGTAAATTTTCAAAATATTTAGACATATCTGTTACTCTTACTTCTGATTTAGCCTGATATTTATTAATATACGAAGCTAGTTCATTCGTATTTAGCATATCAAATAAAAGCTTATATTTTGTACCATTTTCATCTATTGAAAACTCACACTCTAACATTTTGCTCCACTCTTTTATATCTTTTTCAAAATGTTCGGAGGTATTATATAAACAGCCTGCGTTACCTGCATTACAGGAGTTATATTTAGTTTTATAACTAATATCCTTAATCATAAAATAATTAAAAGAACAGTCATATATTGCTCCCGTATAATAACTATTTTTTAATATCCGCAACTTATTACACCAATCTGTTTCGTAAAAATATTGAAGTTGTTTAACACAAGTGTCACTATCATGTATTTTTATGAGTTCGATGTTTTTATTTTGTTCAATAACATCTGCTTGCCCATGACACGTTAGAAATAAAAATTGGAAAATAAAAATTTGAATAATGTATTTCATGTTTGTTTTTTTTAATATAATTTTGCTTTTACTTTTGTAGGATTGTTGTTTTTTATTGAAATATCAATTACACCATCTTTATTACCTTTTTTTATAAGATATTTAGCACCTGTTAGATTTTTTCCATCGCCTCTTCCTGAAGTACTTCCTATCGTATAACCATCAATTGAGCTTTGTACCTCAAACCCTAAACTGTGTGCTGTTCCTCCTGTGACGTGTGCATCATGGTAATTTCCATTTGCTTGTATTTCATGTGCTTCTTTTATAGCATGACCTAACATTCCTTGTTGAGTCATTACTCCTTGCGACTGTTTTTCGATTTGTGCCATATCAGTTAAATCGAGTTTTTGTGTTTTATCAGAGTCTTGTGGAAGAGGAGCTTTGTCTATAAAAACATCATTTCTTTCCGCTCCGCTTACTGTTTCAAGTTTTACTGTATTCTCGTCTTGAATGGCATCATTTAAAGTATCGAATAAAGCTGTTTCACTTTCATTTAAGGCTTTATTGCTTGTTTTCTTTAAAGTTAATTTTCCATTTTTGTCAAACTTTGCTTTATATTTGCCTCCAAGACCTTTATTTAAAGCTTTTGCTACTTGCTTTCGTTCCTTTTTAGTAGCAGCTAACTCTACTTCTTTTCCATCAGGGTCAATAAAAACAATAGGATTATTGAGTGTATAAGCAAAAGGTGAAATACTTGTATATTTCTCTGCTAACGGATCGACACTTCCCCATCTTGCCGTAGCAGGGTCATACATTCTAGCCCCATAATCATAAATACCTTCTAGCAGTTCCTCTTTGCCGTTGTATTTGTAGGCTTGGCTAAGGCTTTGAGGAAGGTGTAAATAATGTGATAGTAAAAGGGTACAAAACGTTTCCATTAAAAAAAGTTTTGCACCCTTTGTATTTTTGAATGAAAATCGGTTGTATTTATTATTTGAGTTTATAACTCATCTAACAAAAACCAACACAATGGAATATCCCCCTTATAATTAGCACTATCATCATAGCTTTCAAAAATAGGAGATACTGCTATTATTTTTTTAGTTATCATTATTTTTTTTTGTTCCCAATATTCTATTAATATGAAATTTCTTATCAAATCTGGGTCTATAAGATAGCTATAAAGTTTTCGCTTGTCTCCATTCTTTGAAATATATTGATTATATTTAGGCCGTAATAATCCTTGTATTTCTCGATTTGTATATTTAGTTTTCATATTGTGAGAGTAACAATTAAGACTATCCTGTAGAGCTAAATCAAATAAATATGTTAAAAAATATTTATTTTTATAATTAATACTGATACTATCCCAATAAGATTCTCCTTGGTAAGGATTCTTATCAAATGGTGCAAGATCGTTTGGAGTATAATTATCAACAACCCTTACAACTATTTTTGACCAAATAGCATTACTATCAATAGTATGGGATATTTTTTTCTTTATTATTAAATCTTTAGCTTTTAATATTTTTTCTTTACGACTTTTTAGTTCAGGAATATTCATTTCAAAAATACTGAGTTTAAATGTATCACTTAATACTCCTGCATAAGACTGTTCTACTAATATTTCTTTAACACTTCTTATATTTTCGCTTTTTTGGCCATAAGAAAGAAAAGAAAAGAAGAAAAAAATAATAAATATACTTTTTTTCATAATATTATCTTTTATTTGTAGGAATTAAGTTGCCTTTATTGTCCGTAACATTAACATTTCTGTAACTTTCAAATGTCTTTTTTGTACTTGTTAAATTGGATGGCAAACTACCTGGTGTTAAACTTGCACTAGTTCCTTTGGCAGGAGTAGGTAAAATACCTTGTGCTACTTGAGGCCCTTGCCCTCTTGTAGGATTAACAGGATAACTTTGTCGCACATTAAGGATAGAACCATACCCTGGATAATATGAGCCAATAATACCGTTCCCATTACCTGTTGCTACTTGTACTCCACTCTGATTTGTTGCTTGATTTATTACCCCATTTGCGGTAGCATTATTTTGAGCTTCCTCCGACTGCTCTGGAGTTAAATCATTAGCATTGACTTTTTGACTAGGTCCAACAGTAGAGTTATTTACACTTTTTACATGATTAACAACTGCTACTTTTAGTATATTTGTTAATCTATCAAACCCTTCAGCTGTGTTATCACGATTTTTACAGAAACTCCTACTTGTTAAAAAAAAATAACAAAAAATATTATTAAGAAAAAAAAATTTAGTATTAACTCTTTATTCGAATTTATTCCTCCTTCACTAAAAGTCTTGAAACGAAAATAATATGTAAGTCTCAAATAAACTTCATGCATTGTAAATAAAAAAGTAAAAATAAACCATAAGCTTGCTAAAGTTTGGGGTACTAAACTCCAATCGTTGTTATCATTTCCTACAACTATTAACAGTAAAGATACCAAACCAGTAATTAGATACTTAGTTGGTTTTCCGTTGTAATCTAAATTCATATTTTTCGATTTAATGGTTCTCTGACAATTTGGGTGCTTATTTATGTAACAAAAAACAGATAAAAACGAAAGTATCTCTTTTTTGTCGTCAGTTCGTCAAAAAGATTGACCTTTTAAAAATTAGTCTTTTGGTGCAAAAAAAGCGTTAAGC
>JBMZCV010000270.1:0-3284 GCA_049613665.1 Chitinophagales bacterium
AAACAAGCAAATGTTTTTTTATAATATTTATTTTATTTCAAAGCGAGAATAGCTGTTTTTTTATAGCAAAAAGAACAAAAAAAAGATTTGAACCTATTTGTCGCTGCTTTATTTTAAAGTGGTGGTAAATAGGTTTTTGTTTTTTTAGTGAAAAATAGGCTTGCTTTTTTGAGTAAAATGTTTTACATTGGTAATACAATAAATTATTTAACTCGATATATTTTCATCAATTAAATAACGATTAACTATGAAAAAAATACTACTACTAAGCTTTCTTTATTTTCTTTTAGGAAGTTCTTTTTTTGTGATGTCTCAAAATCCAAGCCCAACATTGTCGTTTGATGGCATAGATGACTACGTTGATTTAGGCAGTGAAATAGGAAACGGAGTTCGCACTATTGAGCTTTGGTTTCGTCCATCAGAAGATATAGACCCAAGTGTGCCTAATTTTATTCCATTAGTAGCGAGAGATACAGATGTATGCAATCCAGGAAGCAGTAATGTTGATGAGTTTAGTCTTGCTTTTCAACCTTCTTTTTTGCCAAATTCTGGAAGTTTGAGATTTGATATTTCAGAAATGCAAGGAAATAGTATAAATATATTTTCTGATATAAATTCGTGGAAACGAGGAAAATGGCATCATGTAGCAGCAGTTGTTCATCCAAATTTGGGCATGATGCTTTTTATAGATGGTATGAAACAATCAGATGCAGCTTATTATTCTTCAGCAACCGCTCCAAGTGATTGCATCACGGCAATTGCTTCTTGGGGAAATCGCATTGAATTAGATAGATATTTTGCAGGAAATATAGAAGATGTCAGGTTTTCATCAGAAGCAATTTATACACAAAACTTCATGCCAGAATGTCCAGATATATCAGCATTGCCATCAACAAGTGGTGTGTGGAATTTTAATGAAAATACAGGAAATACTGTTATAGATGCAAGCACCAATAATTATGAAGCCGAAATAGTAGGAGCGGAGTTTGAAACCGTATTTATCTGTGAAAGTACGCCAACCAATATTTCAGAATTGAATTTGACAGCCTTAGCAGAAGTCTATCCTAATCCATCAAACGATTATATTATAGTTTCTTTGAATGATGAATTTGGAGGCAATTTTGTGCTATACAATTCTTTGGGGCAAAAAGTGTTGAGTAAACAAATAAATGGACTATCGAAACGTATAGATATTCAGAAATTGGCGGCAGGAATTTATTTGTATCAAATAGAAAAAAATAGCGAAATCATAGCTTTTGGCAAACTTATCAAAAATGTAAAATGATGATTGGGTAGCTTTTATTTAGAGCTAATTTTATTTTTTTAACAATAGAAAAAAAGAACCTATTTGTTGCTACCGTATTTTTTTGGGTAGTGGCAAATAGGTTTTGTTTTTATAGCAAATAAGTAGCCAGACAAAAATAAATATACATCTCGTTGAAGATAATAGGCTGAACATCAATGTGTTAGCAACGAATAGGCCGTTTATTAAATAGGTACTTGGCACTTAAATAAAGTTAAAAAAACATTTTTCTTAGCGAAATACTTTACATTTGAAGCTTATTGAGGTATAGATATTTTGTGCCATATAAAAAAACAAAAAACATGAACTGTTGTAAAATACTTTTACTTATTTTAATAGTTAGCAACTATGCTTTCGGACAAAAAAATCACTTGCAGACATTTTCAAAAGCTGAACTATTAGAAGATTTTGATTTAATGGTCAATAGTTTGAAAGAAGCACATGGAGGTTTATACTGGTACTCAAACGCTGTTGAATTTGATAGTATTTGCGTTGTTCAAAGAAATAAAATAGACAATAATACGAGTTCTTTAGCCTTTTACAATTTGATAACGCCTATAATCACTTCCATAAAAGAAGGCCATACAAACGTCTCTATATCAAAAGATATTTCCAATCATTTGAAAGCAAAAGACCTATACCTCCCAATTTTAACAAAAACAATTGACGGAAATTTATTTTTACTAAACGACATTCAGAAGCATAAAACCAAAGGATATTCAATTGCGGCAATAAATGGAGTGCCTATCGAAACGGTTTTAGATGAAATCTTAAATTCAATACCTGCCGATGGATATATTACTACCAGCAAGTTTTATAGGCTAAATTCTAATGGCTTTTCAAACTACTACTCGGATTTATACGATATTTCAAAAACGAATAGTTTAACGCTTGTTCACCCAAACGCAAAAGATACCATTGCCTTAAAAAATGTGAAATCTATTGATAGCAAGTCTATTAGAGCCATCAGAACTGACTGTTTTAAGCATAGAAAAGGTGGAAATAACTTGCCGTTAGACTTGGAGCTTTTAAATAAATCGACAGGTTTGTTGCGTCTCAATACTTTTGAACAACATCGATTTGAGGCAGAAAGAGGTTTTGAAAAAATACTGGATAGTTTGTTTCATGTTGTTCAAAAAAAGAATATCGAACATCTAATTCTTGATTTAAGATATAATAGAGGAGGCGAAGAACATTATAGTGCCTTAACTTTTTCGTATTTAACAGATGCTCCATTTGAGCAATATGAGTATGTCCAAACAAATGCCTTTGATTATTCTTTTTTTGAACATACCAATTACAATTCAAAAGAAAATAGAGATGAATTGTTGGGCTATTTAAATGATGAACATGACAAGGCGATGGACGGCAGAATACTAAGAAAGAAAACCGTTTTGCCTGCTCCAGACAATCAAGAAAATGCTTTTACAGGAAATATTTATGTTCTTACAAGTGGAAAAACCTATTCGGCGGCAGCACTATTTGCGAGCTTAGTGCGAAGCCATACCAATGCTGTTTTTGTTGGCCAAGAAACAGGCGGTTGCTATTATGGCAATACAGGTGGTTTTAGAATTAGGCTTACTTTGCCAAATTCAAAATTAGGCATTGATATTCCATTATTGAGGTTTGTAAATAAAGTAGATAATATATTTCCTTTGGGAAGAGGCATTATTCCGCATCATAAAGTGGAGCAAGGAGTAGAAGATTATATTTTAGGAAATGACAAACAGTTAGAATTTATATTGAATTTAATTAAAAATGATATGAAACAGTAATTGTGAAAAGTGCTTGCCACCTAAATACTAAAAAAGAAGGATACACAGCAATAGCGAGAGTTGTCGTTTTGTTTGGAATAAAATAACATGTAATAAAAACACTAAAATGCCAGCTATTCTCGGTTTAAGAAAAGAAACCTTTTTTGATAGAGGAAACATACTATTTTTCAGTTCAAAAGGCCATAAAAATAGGAAATATTGGTCTC
>JBMZCV010000271.1:0-3267 GCA_049613665.1 Chitinophagales bacterium
ATGAAACTAAAAGTCGTACACCTTGTTAGAATAGACAAATACTTATGGTCTATACGCATTTTCAAAACACGCTCTTTGGCCAGCAAAGCCTGTACAGCAGGCCGTGTAAAAATAGAAGGCAGGAATGTAAAAGCCTCTTACAGTCCGAAAATTGGCGAAACCATTACGATACAAAAAGGGCAAGAAAAGAAAGTCGTGAAAGTGAGGCAACTCATCGCCAACCGAGTGAATGCGACACTTGCTTCTATGTGTTATGAAGATTTTTCGCCGCCACCAGTAGCAAGTCCGAAAAAAATGGACTCTGCATTTTTCACTATTCCTGTTGCACCACGAGAGCGAGGCACAGGCCGCCCTACAAAAAAAGAACGGAGAACCCTGGATAAGTATAGAGATTAAAGAGTTTCATTCAAAGTGCAAAAAAACATTTTTGGCAAAAATTTGAAATCCAATAAAAGTCTATTTTTTGAAAAATAGACTTTCATTGGATTTTTTTTAGTTTGACTTTTTATCTACAATTTGTTTATGTGGAATGGTAGGAGTAATTTCAAGTTTTTCAGCCGATTGCGAAAGCGGAGCAGTTTGCATATCTTTTTGCTTCAGCTCATAGGCTTTCAATTGTTCTTCCGTTAAGGTTGCTTTTATTTTATCGTCTGCCTCTCGTTTTATTTCGTTGAGCATAGTTTGATAATTAGATACTTCTTTTTCCAACGCATTTTGGTTTTGATATAACTGAAACAAACGACTCGAAGCCAAATAATTAATTTCAAAAATATCTTGAGCTTGCGTTTCCGTTAGCTTATATTCCATTACCATTCGGTCAGTCATACTTGTTGCCACTTTTTTGGCATCAATGTTATCTACCAAACTATATTTTTTGTCAGTATTTTGCTGTAAGGAGGTAGTTTGAGCCTCAACTTTAGGTATCGTAAATCCTAAAAATAAGAGTATTAAAATATAATTATTCATAATAATTGCTTTTCTATAAGTAAAATAGATGAAATTTACTAGGATATAACAAATAGTTTGTCATTAAGAATAAAGTAACCATTTACATTGGGGTAATTTGGGCTAAAAAATATCTTTTTTCATTTCAAAAACCTATATCTAAACAGTTACAAAATAAAAATATAAAAAGTGCTCCTAAGATAAAGCTTAATCAAGAAAATGTCAAATAAGCTTTTTACTTTTTGTATAATATTACAATTTTGTACCTTATAACTAATATGTTTTTACTAAAATAAGCATATTTTTATTTTTTAAATTACTTTAGTTTGACAATATGTTGTAACTTTTTTTTTTGCGAAATATAATTGTTTTAACAATAAGATTTTAAAATGAACAGTAAAAAAAATATCATTTGTTAGCTATCTTATCCAAATTTTCTTACATTTACATTTCAAACTCAGCATAATTTTTATCAAAACCAGTATTATTATCTTATGGGATTAGCAAAAACGTATGGTGCAACTGTTCTTGGTGTTGATGCCACACTTATTGAAATAGAAGTTCATGTAGGCTCTGGCCAGCCCAAATATTTTTTAGTAGGTTTGCCAGATAGTGCCGTCAAAGAAGGACAACACAGGATAGAATCTGCCCTAAAAAACAATCATTATGGTATGCCTCGCCAAAAAATGGTTATTAATTTAGCTCCTGCCGACATCAGAAAAGAAGGTTCTGCCTACGATTTGCCCATTGCTATTGGGCTGCTAGAAGCATGGGAAAAATTAGATGCTAAAAAAAATATTTCGGAATATCTTATTTTGGGCGAACTCTCACTAGACGGTAGTTTGCGTCCCATAAAAGGCTCTTTGCCTATGGCTATCAAAGCCAGACAAAAAAAATTGAAAGGTTTTATTTTGCCCAAACAAAATGCTAGAGAAGCTGCTATTGTCAATAATTTGGAAGTTTATGGTGTAGAAAATATCGTAGAAGTAGTCGATTTTTTGCGTGGCGAAACAGAACTCCAACCAACGATAGTGAATACTAGAGACGAGTTTTTTGAAAATTTGGAAAGCACTCCTTTCGATTTTTCAGATGTAAAAGGGCAACAAAACATCAAACGCTCGCTCGAAATTGCAGCAGCAGGTGGCCACAATGTGATACTTGTTGGGCCTCCAGGAGCTGGCAAAACGATGTTGGCCAAGCGTTTGCCAAGTATTTTGCCACCTTTGAGCCTTCGTGAAGCCCTCGAAACCACCAAAATACATTCGGTAGCAGGCCTGCTGCCAAACAATACAGCACTTATTTCCAATCGGCCATTTCGCTCACCACATCACACTATCAGCGATGTCGCCTTAGTAGGTGGTGGTGGAGTTCCGCAGCCAGGCCAGATTTCGTTGGCTCACAATGGCGTTTTGTTTCTCGACGAATTGCCCGAGTTTAAGCGAAGCGTTTTGGAAGTTTTGCGACAGCCCATCGAAGACCGACAAGTAACTATTTCGAGAGCCAGATTTACGGTAGATTACCCTGCTAGTTTTATGCTTATCGCTTCTATGAATCCTTGCCCTTGTGGGTATTATAATCATCCAGACAAACAATGTGTTTGTGCTCCAGGTGTTGTTCAGAATTATCTCAATAAAATTTCGGGGCCGCTGCTGGATAGAATTGATTTGCATGTAGAAGTTACGCCTGTTTCTTTCGAAGAATTGGCAGGAGAAACTTTAACAGAAGGTAGCAAAACTATCAGAGAACGAGTAACTACGGCTAGACAGGTGCAAGATGTGCGATTTAAAACAGAAAAAAATATTTATTGCAATGCTCAAATGCCTTCGAGCATGATACGAAAAACTTGCATAATTACGAAAGCTGGGCAAACCTTGCTACATACAGCTATGGAGCGGTTGGGCTTGTCGGCACGAGCTTATGACAGAATTTTGAAAGTATCGAGAACAATTGCAGATTTAGCCAAATCTGATGACATCAAAATTGAACACTTGGCCGAAGCTATACAATTTCGCACTTTGGATAGAGAAAATTGGGCAGGCTAATTTCTTTATTCAAAAACCTATCTTTTCAGTCTTTTTCGTAACTGTTTAGGTTTGGGCTTTTGAGATAAAAAATCAGATTATTTTTATTTAGACAAAGCTATTTTTGAGTTGAATGGCATCGCTCTTGAACGAAAAAAACAGCAGCATAAATGAAAATAGACATTTTTGGTTCTCTAACAATTTGCGTGTTCATTTTTATAACAAAAAGTAGATAATATTTATTTCTTATCGTCAGAAAATCAAAAAGATTGACCTTTTAAAAATTAGTCTTTTGGTGCAA
>JBMZCV010000272.1:0-3221 GCA_049613665.1 Chitinophagales bacterium
AACGGCGAGAGTTGTCGTTTTTTTGGAATAAAATAACATGCAATAAAAAGGCTAAGATGCCAATTACTTATATTACAGTGTACTACTTACAAAGCTGTTGATATTTATCTATATTCACTTCGTTTTGCAAAGTTTTTTGTTTTTCTAAAAAACCTACCAAATGCTGTGCATAAAACGGACTTAGCGAAACGCCTTTTGTGCCTAAGCCATTGAAAATGCCGATTTGTTTATATTTTGGATGTAAACCTAAAAATGGCTTTCGATGCAGATTTGTTGGGCGAATGCCTGCTTGATGTGATAGCATTTTGTAAGGCACATTTATCATATTTTCGAGGTCTTCGATAAGTATATTTCGCTCATTTTCGGTCGGCAATTCATTTTCATATTTTCTAATATAAGAAGAGCCTACCCAATATTGATTTTCTTTTTGCCACGGCACTATAAAGCGTTTTCCTTTCGACATTTTTTCATGTAGCTTCAAATTTTTAGCCTCTATTACCAATGTTTCGCCTTTTACGGGTGTGAGCGGCAAATAGTTGAAAAATGGATTTTTTAGCATTTTATAGCCTTCGCAAAAAATTATTTTTTTAGCTTTTATGTTTCGCCAAACTGCTCCATTTTCTTCCAAATCTAGTTCGTCATAATTCATTTCTTCGGCAATCAACAAATTATTTTCTTGCAAAAAACGGCGATAATAAGCTATCATCTTTTTCGTATTTACTTGTGCTGCTTGCTCAATTTCGGCATAAGCCAAGCTTGGTTGAAAACCTTTTAAATCTGTTTTTCTGCCTATTGTTCCAATATATTTTTCATAGCCCAAAGTCGCACTTCTGCCCATAAAATCGTTGAGCAAAGCATTGTCTTGAATGTGCCAAACAATTTTTTTATCGTGCCAAAACTGTTGATTTAATCTTTTTTCTAAGGCTTGATATGCCTTTTTTGCAAAAGGAAACAAATCATCAACTTGCCAAGACTTTACTAATTTGCGGCCTGTTATGGGATTGACTACGCCAGAAGCGATATTAGAAGCCGAGTTTTCTTGAAAATTGTCAATAACAAGTATGTTTTTTTTCGCTTCTAACAAATAATGCGATAGCCAAGTGCCTGCCAATCCTTGTCCAACAATTAGATAATCAACCTCTTTCATAACTTTTTTTTGTTTTGGCCGCAAATTACATAAACTTCTTTGATTTTTGAAAACAAAAAAGCTGTAAGTTACTTTTTTCGTTCAAAAGTGGTGCTATTCAGCTCAAAAACTCATGCCTAAACAGTTATCAGACATTTCAATATGTTATGCAAGTTCTTTTAAAAAAAACATAACAAATTTATTTTTTCACAATGATTAAAACAAAAAACCACATATTTATTACATTGCAAATCATAACTTTATAAATAACATTTTTTTATTATTCAATAAATTTAAACAAAATCAAAGTAATAATAATAGTCTAACTTTTAGTGTTTTTTTAGTAAAAACAGTAACAAAAAAAAAATGAAGCAGTATAAACAAATACCGAAAGATGCAGTTAGCTTACTCAAATAGATTCAAAAATATATCATTTTCATTAACAATAAAAAACATATATTTTAATCATTTTATTTAAATATCATAATGGTAGGCACTTTTACATTTTTTTGTTTCTACAAATAAAAATGTGTTAAATATAATGAATTTATAACCTTTTCGAGGTCGCATTTTTTGATTTATTATACTGAATAACATAAGCTGGCAAAAAGATAGTTTTATGCTAAACGAAAAAGCAAACATTTATGAGCTGCTCAATGCAATACCTGGAAATATGTTGGTAGTCAATCGGAAAGGAAATATTCTGTTTGCGAACAATAACGCTATTCAAGCTTTGGGTTATAAAGACTTTCCCAACATTACCGAAATTTTATCTAGCACGATTGACAAAGGTATTTTAAGATACATAGAACACTGTTTAACAGAAAACACAGAAGTACAAAATTTTGAAACGTTTACTAAAACTTTCGATGCTGCTTTTTTTCCAAGTAAAATATTTATAAAGCCTATAAAAACGCAAAACAACGAAAGTAAAGCTGTTGTTATTTCAATAACAAATATCAGCATTCAAAAATTGGAAGAGGAACGCTTAGAATTGCAGCGTTTTTCGGTGGAACAAGCCACAGATTCTCTTTTTTGGGTAGATAAAAATATGCAAATTATTTATGCCAACGAAACGGCATCTCGCATACTTGGCTATTCAAACTTAGAGTTGTCTTTGCTATCTTTAAATAAGCTGACCGAAAACATAGAACTCGACCAATGGCATGAGATGTGGGAAGTAGCTAAAAACTGTGGTAGTTGCATTTTTGAAACACAATTTTATACAGCTACTGGTATGTCTTTTCCTGCCGAAATGGTTATTAATTATGTCTCTTTGAAAGATGGCAATTATATGTGTTCTTTTGTTAGAGATATTAGCCATCTTAAATTGGAGCAAAAAAGATTTCAGCAATATACCGCAGAATTGGAGCGTAAAAATAGAGAATTGGAACAACTCACATATATTACTTCTCACAATTTGCAAGAACCTTTGCGTATGATTGGCAGTTTTTCGCAGTTGCTAAAAATGCGATATAAAGACCAACTAGATGTGGAAGCAAATGACTTTATCAACTTCATAACAGAAGGAACGAAAAGAATGCGAGATTTACTAGCCGACGTTTCTATTTATTCCAATATTAATCGTTCTATTTGCAATATGAAGGAAGTAGATGTTCAAGTAGCTTTAAAAAATGCTTTGCATACACTCCATTCAAAAATTGAAGCTTGTGATGCTACGATTAATATTGGCAAATTTCCAAAAATTAATATGAATGAACATGATATTGAACAATTGTTTCATCATTTGATAAGCAATAGTATCAAATATCGACAGAAAGACAAAAAATCAACCATTTCTGTAAGTGTTGAGCTGAAAGAAAACAACTGGATTTTTGCTGTAAAAGACAATGGAATCGGCATTGAAGCAGCATATAGCGAAAAAATCTTTAGAGTATTTAGCCGCCTACATACCTACAACAATTATAAAGGAACAGGTATTGGATTGGCGATTTGCCAAAAAATTGTGGAGAAATATGCTGGCAAAATATGGCTTGGCCCGCCACAAACAGAAGGTTGTACTTTCTATTTTAGTTTGCCTATAGGTTCAAAGTGAAATCATTTGGTCAAAAATTTTAAATTTGCCCAAAAGCAA
>JBMZCV010000273.1:0-3154 GCA_049613665.1 Chitinophagales bacterium
TAGTATGTTTCCCCTATCAAAAAAGGTTTCTTTTGTTAAACCGAGAATAGCTGTTATTAAATAGCACTTGGCACTTAAAAAAAACAAGATTTTTTGTAACTATTTACGTTGTGACATTTTTTATCTCAAAAGCCCACACCTAAACAGTTACGATTTTTTTCATATTTGACTAATCGAATATTTTAGCACTCATCAAAATAGCAAAAGGTCTTAATTCATCTACTTCGTTCAAAACAATATTGATAATAGCCATCAAAGGCAAGGAAAGAATCATGCCTAAAGCTCCCCAAAGAAAACCACCAAGCAACAAACCAAAGATAATGACTAAGGGATTGAGTGAGACTTTTGAACTCATAACATATGGTGTTATGAAGTTGCCTTCTAAAGTTTGCACAATTCCAAAGATTACTAATACTCCTACTGCCAGCCAAATATTATTGGTTATCAAAAATGTATAAAGTGTTGGAAATAAAGCACCTATCGCAATTCCGAAGTAAGGAATAACAGTTAGAACGGCAGCAAAAAAGCCAAAAAAGAACGCATATTTGATGCCCAAAAGAAATAAACCTATGCAGTTTAGCGTAGCAACAATAAAAATAACAGTAGATAAACCGCCAACATAACTTTGTATCACTTCTACAATTTTCGTCATCATTTGTTCAATTCTTGGATTAGCCTCGTCAGATGTCATTTCAAACAAAAACTTTTTCCAATTGCCACGATAAAAGAGAATTAAAAAAGTATATATGGGAATTAATGTTAAGTATAGTAAAACACTCGAAGTTGCACTAAAAGCGACTGTTGCCAATGAAGTAGCAGTGCTAAAAATTTGCATAGCAGCATCTTGCAACATAGTGATTTGGCCACTAGAGTCAATCATTGATTTTTCTTCGATATATATTTGCAAGTCATTAAAGAGGTTTTCAAACTTTGTGATTAATAGTGGTACTTCACTTGCAAAATTGTTGAGTTGGCCAACAAGCAACCACGCCATTAAGCTCAATACAACACCAACAAAAAACAAAGCAACTAAAATTGCTAGAAAGCGAGGAAATCGTTTTCGTTCTAGCCAACTAGAAAAAGGATATAAAGCTAAAGCGAGCAAAAAGCTAAGTGTTAAGGGCATTAGCAAGTTTTGACACCATTGCAATAGAAAACCTGCTCCTAAAATGCTAAACAAAACATAACTTGTTTTTTGATATAAAGGCATTATTGGTTGTTGCATACGATTTTATTTTTATGTAATAATACTTTTTTCAACAAAATTTAGTGTGAAAATGTTCCATTTTTTAGATAAAAAGCAAATTTGAAACCATTTGTTGCGTATTTTAATTGCTTAGACAAAAAGCTAATATTTAGTTGAAGCCAGCACTTGGATTTTTTAATATGTTGGCAATGAACTGGCTTTTTATTTAAGTAGTCGTTCAGAAGTTTTTGAGCATTCGTTCAATTGTTTAGGGTTATTTTTTTTCTAGCAAGGTGCGAATATGTTTTTCAGCAATAGGGTCGCTTGGTCTTTTGGCATGACTATTTGCGATATTTCCCTGCTCATCAATTAGAATATATTTTGGAATACCTTTTATGTTGTATGCTTTCGAAATACGTTGTTTTTCGCCTTTTGCAATAAGCTGCTCACCGCCTAGCTCTTCTTTTTTGACAAAATTTTGCCATTTTTCAACATTTTTATCCGTAGAAACATATAAAAAAACGACATCTTCGCCTTCTAGTTTTTCTTTCAATATCTTTGAATGTGGCAATTGCTTGCGGCACGGGCCACACCAAGTAGCCCAAAAATCAAGATAAACAACTTTGCCTTTGTAGTCGCTCAATTTTACTTTTTTTCCATTGATGTCTTCTACCTCAAAGTTTGGAGCAGGATTGCCAGCAGCCAGATATTGCATATTTTGATGAAACCATTTGACCACTTCAGAGTATTCTGGAAAAGGATTTGTTTTAATAAATTCGTCATATTTTGCAAAAACCAATTCTAGTCTTCCATTTGAACAGCCTTCTACAAAAGCTTTGGCCATAACGAAATACATAGGTTTATCTTTTAAATATTTTTTCGCAAAATCAAATTTGTCAGCATAATAATTATCAAAATCATAATCTTTTGTCTTTTGAATTTGCTCTCTCGAAAGTCGGTTTGCAACATAACTATCCAAAAAATTGGTATAACTTGGAATAAGCATTGCAGTTTCATTTTCGAGCGACAAGTCTTTCAAAAAGTCATAATATTTGTCGGCAACAGGTGTTGCTTCTGCATCGCCATTTTGTCGAGCGTGCAAAATAGGATAATTTAGAAGTGCCAGAGCTGCCTTATATTCTGTTTCTATTTGGTGAAAAGCTTCAAAAGATGGCGATGCTGAGGTTTTGATGCTGTGATTTTCATAAAAATCATACCTTTTTTTCTTTAAATCATTGGTACGTTTTACATAATCTTCTGGTGCAAGCTCTTTTACTACTCGGCGATTGTCGAAGTTTTCGCCTTTTCGCTCAAATTCTTTTTGCAAGTCTATCAAAAACGTGTTGTGTGCAGCACCAATACCCGAAAATTTGACACTTTGGTTTAGTTTTGTGGCTTCTGCTTCTATATAAATGCTATCGCCTGCTTCGATAAACAAATTGATACTTTTTCGGTCGTGCTTAAACTGTATGGGCAAAGGCACGGCTAGGTTGAAAGTGATAAAAAAGTTGCCGTTTGCATCAATCGTATCGCTATATGTTATGTTATTGTTTACCAATGGATTGGGTGTAATCAAAACACTTGCGACAAGGTCGGTTGGAGCGTTTAACTTACCTGTAATAATGGTTTTTTGCATTTGTGCGTGGAGGGCAAACGAAAAAAACAAGCCTAAAAAAATATATAAACAAATTCTCAACTTCATGATTTTATTTTTTATACTACGTCAAACAAGAAAAAATAAAATACCCAATTGTGGAAGCTAACATGTTGATTTTCAATGTGTTAGCACAAATCATTCTACTATTTAAGTACACTGTAATTTAAATCTTCTAAGGTTTTTGAGAAATATTAGCCTTTTGTTGAGACGTGACAGGTTTTTAAAACCTGTCACGTCTAAGCTCATTTAAAGCTTTTTTTTCAATAACAAGAAAGAAATGACATATTTTTCTAGCCAAAAGAGTCAAATAT
>JBMZCV010000274.1:0-3141 GCA_049613665.1 Chitinophagales bacterium
AAAAATAGTAGGACTAAACTTTTGGCCAAAAAATGCTACAATAGATATTTATTCTGATAAAAGAAATGTTGAACTAATAATTGTAAATTTACTCTGCCATATTGTATAAACGCAAAATTTCGTCCATCGGCAATTCTATTCTTTGGTTATCATCGCCATAAGCTACCACAAAAGCTTGTTCATAGCCCATTGCTTTCAGCTCTCTTTCATAAGCATCAGAATCTGGGTAACTTTTGAAAAAACCTACCGAATAACGATGGAAACCTTGTGGCGAAATATCAATACGAACTTCTTTGCCTACAACAGGAGCAAAAAAATCGGCATCTTCAGCAAGAGGCACTTCAAATGCACCAATCTGCACTTTGAAGTGCATATCTTTTTTGGCATAACCACCAATTAAAACAGGAGTCGACACTTCTGTGATACCATTTTGTATTTGCTTCTTGCTCTTGCAGCTATATTGCGTACCCACCAAAATAAAGAGACTAATGGCGATAAGGAGTATTCGTTTCATTTTTTTACAATTAAAGATGATAAATGACTGAAAATTTTCTTTTGCCAAAAGTACATATTTTTCATTAAATGATTTCGCTAATACTTCTAATTTTTTTAGAACAAAAAACAAAATCAATAAAAAGAAGCCATAAATTTATTTATTCACAAAATCAATGATTAGCTCACTGATTTCATCTGGCTTTTCTTCCTGAATAAAATGCTTCGCCTTATCTAACAAATAAACATCACATTCTGCAACATTCGGAAGCTCTACCAATAATGGAACTTGTTTTTCGCCCACCAAAATATCATCTAATTTACCCCAAATAACCATTGTTGGAATAGCCAACTCTTGCAAACGCTCTTGATAAACAGGAAGCATAGTTTCTATTTCCTCAAAACTTGTGAAAAAATGATACAAAGCCCTATTTCCTCCTTCTCGCATCGGCAACCAATATCCCTTTTTATCTGCTTTTTTCAAATTATTTACACAAAGACCATTATTAAGTGTGGCATTTATCAAAATTCGACACAAAGTTTTATAAGTACCTGTATATAGTTTGCCCCAAACCTTGCCACGTTTAAATCGCATAGGTGGCAAAAATCCTTCCTTATATATAATGGTGTTCAGAATAATCATATTTTCTATTCGCTCTCGCTCCACCAATCGCATTAATTCCCAGCTCCAAATTCCGCCAGCATCATGCAAAACATGAGTCCAGCTATCAATTTGCAAATCATTCATGAGCTTCAATAGGCGTTTTGCTTGTTTATCCATATTATATACATCAATTCCTTTTGGTTTATCACTATTTCCAAAACCCAAAAGGTCAGGAGCAATCACCCGATAACCTTTTTGCAACAAATTGTCGATAATATGTCGATATAGCCACGAAGAAGTCGGCACACCATGCACCAATAAAATTACAGGCCCTTTACCAATATCAATATAAGCCATATCACCACCCTCAACAGCTATTTTTCTTTGCTGTTCTCTATGTTGCTCAATGGTTTCGTGCCGATAGAAACTCTCATTATTATTTGCCGTCATAAAAACACAATTATACAGAAGTAAAAAATAAAAAATGATTATTTTGTTCATAAGTCAAATATTAAGTAGTTGTTTAGATGTTTTTCGATATTGAAAAACAAACTAATATTTTGATTTTCAATGCGTTAGTCACCCAAATAGGCTATATTAATTAATGCTTGCCTTGCTATTAAAAAAAATATCGAAAAAAAATAAGCAAAAACACAACGATTATACTTTTTTCTCGTAAAAACTAAAAAGCCTCTTATCTATAAGTGTATTTGAAATACCCAAACAAATCTACTCTACAAATTGAAAAAGCTAATATACTAATACTTATATTAGACAATGTTTTTTAAATAGCATTGCTTTTGAGTGAAAAAATACTTTTTCTAAGCCAAAATATCAAATTTAAACAGCCTATAAAGCTGACTTTTTGTGATATTAACTGATAAAGAAATAAACTTGCCTAGAAAAATCGAATCTTTTTAAACTTTTATATTAAATCCATATCTAATATGAAAAAATATCAAAGCCATGCAAAAAAAACTAATTCTCACAATCACATTTTTATTACTATTTTCCATTTCAAATTTTAACCTAGTAATAAAAGCACAATCCAACTCACATATAAAAAGAGTCAAAGTAGCAGCCCTAAATCAAAACGAAGTGGAAGCCTTTAGACGAAATCTGTCTGATAAACAAGATAAAGATAAAAAACGCAAAAAACGTTTTCGAAAAAGACGCAAAACTACCGATAAACAACCTCTTTTTGCCAATCGGAGAGGGAAAACACGAAAGTATAGCTTTAAAAAACGACATAAAAAGACCAGACCATCAAAAACATCAACTACTATTGCAATTGAAGAAGTAGAAAATGTAAAAAAATCAACTTATATTTTTGATGATAATAACTTTGAAACCAGCTTGATTCAAAACGAAGGCTTAGTTGTAGTTGACTTTTCAGCAGTTTGGTGTGCTCCTTGTATCATCTTAGAACCCGTTATTGATGATATTGCCGCCAGATATAAAGGTACTGCTCTGGTAGGTAAGGTAGATATTGATCAAAATCCTATGATTGCCAAAACGTATGAAGTCACTCAACTACCTACAATACTATATATAAAGAACGGAAAAGTGGTTCATAGACATATAGGTTCAGCCTCTCACTCACAAATCGAAACTCAAATTAAACAACTTTTGTAAGTAACTAAGTAGAAATACATAGAGCGATTTTATTTTTTGCTTAAAAAATAAAATCGCTTTTTTATATAAATAGCTGATAATTAGACTATTATATAAATGCTTAATTGCTAAGTGAAACTATAATACTAAAAGCCATGTTTTTTTTAAAGAAAAGCTTTGTAGAAAGAAAATAAGTACATACCTTTGCAGAACCGAATTGAGAAAGTTATTTACATAAGCAAAATAAAAATTGCAAAAATACTTTTCAAAATTAGGTAAGTTCAAAATAAAGATTTACCTTTGCACTCGCTTTGAGAAAGTAGTCTAGTTGAAATGTTAGCTAGATTTTTGTGAAATAAAAATTACAAAAAAATGCTTTCAAAATTAGGTAAGTTCAAAATAAAGATTTACCTTTGCACTCGCTTTGAGAA
>JBMZCV010000275.1:0-3099 GCA_049613665.1 Chitinophagales bacterium
GTATTTTATACTCAAAAGTAAAGACAAGGCAAACATACGATGTCATTTCTCACATCGCAAATTTTTGAGGTAATTTACCTTACAGTTTATTTATTTTAAAAGTTTATTTTTATTTTTTACAATAAGTCGTAAGATAAGCCAAAGCTAATGCCTACACCACGCTTAAAGTTATTCAATTCTTTTACGCCATCATCTGTATCTTGCTGTAAAATAGTAGCTGAATTTAAGATATTTTTCACACTCAAATTAATGCCTAATTTGTTGTTGAATTTGTTTCTAACTACTAAATCTAAAGAATGATAAGGCATTTCATAAGTGTCTTGCAAACCGCCATCGCTGCCTTGCGAGCGTGTACCTGCTGCTACGATTCTTTTTCCGAATACGTTGTAAGCCAAACTTACATTTGTTTTCATTTTTTGTGTTTGGTAACGGTAGTTCAAGTTAGCATTAATCAAAAAAGGAGATGCACCTTGCAAAGCTCTTTCTGTGTTCGTAACACTTACTGCGATGCCGTCTGCCAATGTGTTTTCGTCAATTTTGATGCGGCTATACAAGTAACTAGCGTTCAAACCAGCCGTAAAATTCGTGTTGTCGTTGAAGTTTAAGAATGTCAATTGTTTGCGAATTTCTAACTCTAAACCAGCTAAAGTAGCACCGTTTACATTTACATAACTTACTTTTCTTCCGCTTGAAGCTGCAATATTGATACGCTCAATTGGGCTATCTAAATATTTAAAGAATGTACCTACTGAAATCAATTCGCTAGAAGAAGGATAAAATTCGTAACGTGCATCGAAGTTGTAGTTGATACCATTTTTCAAGCTTGGATTACCAGAAGCAATTTCGCCAGCGAAAAATTCGATATACTCAAATGGTGCTAACTCTTTAAAGTTTGGACGAGAAATTGTTTTACTTGCAGTCAGCCACCATACATTTTGTTTGCTAGGCGTAAATTTAAGGCTCATAGCAGGCAATAAATAGCTCGAAGGTGCTTTTTGTGTCACAGGAGGAGCATGAACACCTGCGTTTTGTGCTTTGTAAGCCAACGATTGCGTTGCTGTTTCGAAACGAACACCTGCGATAAGTTTTAAAGTATTTGGCAAAATGTCGAAATCATTGTTCAAATAAGCAGCCATTACATTGAGGCTCATATCTTGTTTAGAAGCTAAATCGCCTTTTTCTTCGATAGAAAAAACACCCGCTTCGTGCGTTGTCGCATTCAAATAATTGTCGATATTATTAATGTCAAATGTTTCGCCATCAGCCAAAGGTAAAGCACTATTGTTGATGTCGTAATTGAAGTGACGGTAATCGAAATCTCTATTTTTATTTTTATAATTGAAACCAGCTTTGATTTTCCAACGAGCTTCTGCTGGCTTACTTTCATTTTCGATAGCATTAAAAACAAATTCTGCTTTGTTAGACAATTCATTTTCATTCAAAGCACTAAAAAAGCGGTGCGTAGAATTTGGGTCACGTCTGTTGAACAAGTAATCGCCATTTTCATTTACTGTGAAAGCAAATTGTCGTCTGTCTGGCTCTTGTGCATTTGCGATATTATAAGTCTGTGCCCAATTGAATTGTAAACGGTCATTTGCCATCAATTGATGTGTTCCTGTCAATTGAAAATTCATCAAATTGTTTTGCTTATAAGACAATCTTCTGCTCGCTACATCGCCTGTATAATCGAAGTGAAAACCTTCGCTATCTCTCACATTGTCGTTTGACTGATTGAGCATAATCGCATTTAAGCTAATGTTATTTTTTTCATTCAGTTTCCAACCAATCGTCGCCAATAAAGAGGTATTGGTATTGTAAGCATAGTTTTCGTAGTTGTAATTTAAAGCTTCGTCGCCTTGCTTGTTTACTATTCTATAATAGCCATCTTCAAAGTTGTAAGAATTGCTATAATTAGCCGCTAACAAGAAGCCGATACCTTTGCTTTTGTCTGCTGCACCGATAAAATCGCCAAAACGCAAGCTATAAGCATTGCCCAAAGGAGCATTGATAAAGTTTACATTATTGCTGTTTGCAAACACGTTTCCACCTTCATAAGTTGTACTTTTGTAACGGTCGTTTACGTCTTGTGCATCTAAACCATTATCATATTGTCTGTTGTTTTGAGCCAATCCGAAATAGCTACCTTTGCCGCTATCATATTTTGCGAAAGGTTTGAAAGCTGCTTGTGTGTTGCAGCTCACGCCTACGCCAAATTCTAAAATTCTTTCTTCTGGATAATTTTTCGTTGCAATTTCTGCCGTACCGCCAGCGAAGTCACCGTATAATTCTGGTGAAAAAGATTTGTAAACCGAAAGGCTTTGCATTACGCTAGTAGGAAAAATATTGAGCGGAATTACTTTTTTGTCTGGGTCTAAAGAAGCGACAGGCATACCATTCAAAAGAGCATTGTTGTAGCGGTCGCCTAAGCCACGCACCAAAAAATATTTGCCCGATTGTGTCGAAATACCCGAAACTTTTGCCAAACCTTCTACTGCCGAAGAAACGCCTTGTTCGCTCATTTCTTTAGCACCTACATTTTCGGTCAAAAGGCCTGCATCTTTTCTATCTAAAAGCTGAATAGCTGTGTTTTCTCTGTTTGCTTTTGCTTTTACCTCTACCGCTTGCATCACGATAACATTCTGCTCTAGCGTTTTATTGATATTTACGATTTCGCCTTCCTTAACAGCAATCGCCATAGTGTCGGCATCGAAACCAACGTAGCTAATGATAAGTTCATAATTTCCTGCTGCTACATTATCCAATTTATATAAGCCATCAAAATCTGTTGTTGTACCTATAAAAGCATCAGTATTGCCTTTTAAAACGATGTTTGCCGAAAAAACAGGTGCTTCTTGGCCGTCTTCATTTGCTTTGATTGTGCCTGTAATTGCACCAGACGACATTTGTGCTTGAGCATTGAAACAAAAGCATAAAGCAAAATAGATAAAGAATAAATTTTTGTGTAAGTTGTTCATTTTCAATGTGTTTGCAAAATAATACCAATCCTTAGATAAAACATTACTTTGAAAACCTGACAGGTGGGCTGTCGAATTTCATAGTGTTTTTTTATAAACATTCGCCCTATTTTTTGTAAGAAAT
>JBMZCV010000276.1:0-3014 GCA_049613665.1 Chitinophagales bacterium
TCGATTATCATAACATTTTTATGATACAAACCTTAAAAACTTAGATTACAGTGTAATACGTTAGTTGGTAAATAAATTTTTTATGAAAAGCATGAAAAAGCGTTTTAACTTAAAGGTTGTTTAGATTTTATTTCAGATGCTTTTTTAGCCAAAAAAATTAAGAGACTGTTTAAATTTTGTTTTTGATACTGAAAAAGCTACGTTTTTTGTTCAAATTGATACTTTTTTTAAGCGAAAGGATAGCATTTAAACAGCCTCTAAACAGCCATTGAATAAAAAACATACTTTAAATAAACCCCCTTATAAAACAAACAAACATGCGTGCAACTTTACTTAAAAAACACCATTTTCTAAAAATTATAGCCATTTGTTTAATATTGTCGTTAAGCTATGCTTGCAATCGTGGAGGTGATGCAACAACAGAAAATAGCAACACTACAAAAACAGAAACAACAAAGACAACCGAAGCAGGAGATTTGCCTGCTCATTGCAACAATGGACTCTACGATGGCGACGAAACAGGCATAGACTGTGGCGGCTCATGCCCAACAGATTGTTGTAACAACAAAAAGTTTGATGCCAATTTGGGCGAAAAAGGTACTGATTGTGGCGGAAAATGTCCGACGAGTTGTTGTGAAAATGGTATTTTAGATGCTACAAATGGCGAAACTGACATAGACTGCGGTGGCCCTTGCAAACCTTGTAAAAAAGAAAAAATTGTTGGTACTCCAAAAGAAAAAACATCTCCAAAGGCAACCTCTCCTTTAGCAAAAGATTTGGAAAAAGATTTAAACGAATTGTCGAAGCAAGGCGATAAAAAGCAACGCCGAAAAATCGCAAAAGATTTAAACAAAAAATACAAAGGTGCTCAAATCGTTGTGGTAGGCAAAGAAACTAAAACTTATAGTATTAGAGATTATACTAAAAATTTAAATATGCTTATTGGCAATAAAATAAAAATTAAAGTAACTAATGTGCAAGAGGCAGATGGCAAAGTAAGTGTTGCAAGTATTACAGAGAAAAAATAACAATTAAATTACATTTTTGCAAAAACTACAATAAACTTACTTTACAGTTTGAACAACTTCTATATGGTTACCCAATTTTCATATTGTTATTTATTTCATATTCAAATACACTTATCACAAATATTTTAAACAAAACTCCAAAAATAATAAGATGAAACGTACAAATACTTTCTTACAATTGCTGACTTTCTTACTTTTATGCTCACTTATTTGCTCTTGTGGCTCTAGCGGTGATGACCCTAACGGAGCAGAACTTGGCAAAGTAGGACCAAAAGCTCCAGACCTTACTCATTGCGACAATGGCAAGCACGATGCAGATGCTGGCGAAACAGGCATAGATTGCGGCGGCCCTTGTAATGTAACGTGCTGCAACAATGGAAAAATGGATAAAAACTTGAAAGAAAAAGGCATAGACTGTGGAGGGCCATGTCCTGTAAGTTGTTGCGAAAACGGCCGTCATGACCCAGGCGAAGAAAAACCAGATTGCGGTGGCAAATGCCCACCTTGTGAGGGAGGCGATGAAGCAGCAAGCTGTACCGACGGAATCATGAATGGCGACGAAACAGGAGTCGATTGTGGCGGCTCTAATTGCGAAGCATGTCCAAGCTGCTATGATGGCAAGCAAAATCAAGGCGAAGAACGAGTCGATTGTGGCGGCCCTTGTAAAGCATGTCCTACTTGTTATGATGGTATTAGAAATCAAGGTGAAACCGAAGTTGATTGTGGTGGACGTTTTTGTGCCAGATGTCCAGACCGTATTGTAAGTGTGCCTGTTACTTCTCCACCATCAAGACCTTCTAACCCACCTGCTGGGCCAACTGAATCGCAGAAAAAGCAAGAAGTTGTTGTGAAAATTAGCAGAGAGGTAACAATCATTTCTAATATCTTGAATGATGTAGAAAAAAACATGAGCAATTTCGAAAGTGTAGAAGCAGATATTAGCAAGACTGTTAGTAGTGCTAAATCGACTGTTCAAGAGAGCAAATCACTTGCACAACCTTGCCAAGACCATGTAGCACAAGAATTGCAAGCCTTGAAAACAGCACAAGAACAGGCAGAATCAGCAAAGAGCAATTTATCTAGAGCGAAAAATAAGTTTGTAGATATTAAAAATACGATTGCAAATGCACAAAAAAATGCAAATGACTTTTTTAATACGGCAAAAAGTGCAAGTAGCAGTTCTTCTGCAAAACTTGATTTGAACAGAATTATTAATTTGGTACAAAAAGCTAAAAGTGATTTGGGAAGCTCAAATAGCCTGATTAGTTCGGCAAAAAAAGAAGTAGAACGAGCAAATAACAATGTTCAACGAGCAATGGCAGACTACCTAGAAGCCAAGAAAAAATGTCCAGATGCAAACTGTGATGCTATGGTTTCTGACTACAAAAGCAGTTTGAGTAGTGCCTTTACATCTGTTTCAAGAAATCCTAGAAGTAAAGATGATATGAATGTAGCTAAAGGTTATTTTAGAAACTTAACAGGCGAAAATACCATTTATGACCGCACAAAAGAACGCTATTATTCAGTAGATAGATTTCTCAACAGAATGTCTATGGAAGGTAAGCACCAGGTAAATGTAGTAGAAGTAGAAATGAATGATGACTGCGAAATTACAGGAATAAGACTGAGTGCGGTTGAATTAGAAGAATAAACAATAGTGATTTAATTTGTGATAAGTAGTCAGACAAAAATAAATATACATCTCGTTGAAACTAACACGCTGAACATCAATGTGTTAGCAACGAATCGACCGTTTATTAAATAGTGCTTGGCACTTACTACAAAACAGCAGGCATTTTAGAAAATGTCTGCTATTTTAAAACCTCAATGCGTTAGCGACGAATTTACCTTTAGTCAAACATTAAAAATAAATTGCTCCAGCTATTTCCGACTTGACGTTTTAATGACAATTAACAATTTGCAATAGAATGTTGCATTTTAATATTATTTTGTATTTAATGTATAAAAATATCGTCAGAAAATCAA
>JBMZCV010000277.1:0-3013 GCA_049613665.1 Chitinophagales bacterium
GTATTTGTTATCATAATGCAAAAATAATAAAAATCGCTCAGTATATTACACTACCCATTTAATAAAGTATTCGTTTAGTCGCTAACACATTGAAAATCAAGGTGTTATCTTGTTCTGAAATACCCAAAAACTTCTGAACGACTACTTAATACATTGAAAGTCAGTATATTAGTTTTTACAAATGAGCATTTTACTTTTCTTATTTTATTAGATATTTTATTTTCTAATGCAAAGAAACGATTTTAAAATCACAAGACAGTCATTTAATTGAAATAAAAAAAGACATATCGAATAGATATGTCTTTGGTTTTAAAATGCTAGCTTGTTATTATTTTAACGAAACAAAAAATTAAAGTTGTTTTCTCAGGCGAGCAACAGGAATGCCGAGTTGTTCTCGGTATTTAGCAACCGTTCTACGGGCGATATTATAACCTTTTGCAACTAATCCGTGTGTTAGTTTTTGGTCGGAAAGCGGTTTTAGTTTGCTTTCGCTATCAATCATTTCTGTCAATATTTTCTTTACTTCTCTTGTCGATACTTCGTCACCGCTATCGGTTTGCAATGATTCGGAGAAAAAAGATTTTAGTTTGAAAGTACCAAATTCAGTTTGAGCATATTTGCTATTAGAAACCCTCGAAACAGTAGAAATGTCGAGTCCAGTAATTTCGGCAATGTCTTTCAAAATCATTGGTCTCAACTGCGTTTCGTCACCTGTCAGAAAATAGTCGTATTGATAATTGAGAATGGCTTGCATTGTGCGAAGCATGGTTGCTTGTCGTTGTTTGATAGCATCAATAAACCACTTTGCCGAATCAATTTTTTGCTTAATAAACATCACAGCTTCTCGCTGTTGTTTCGAGCGTTTTTTGGTTTGCGTTTTAGAGTAATCTCTCAACATATCACGATAGCCGTCACTCACTCTCAACTCAGGAGCATTTCTTGAGTTGAGTTTTAGATATAATTCACCATTATCATTGAGAATAATAAAATCTGGAATAATATAATTTTCAGGTTTTGCACCATTTGAAAAAGTACCTCCTGGTTTAGGATTTAATTTTAAAACTTCGCCAATGGCAGTTTTAAGTTCATGATTGTTAAGTCCGAGTTGTTTTCGGAGTTTGTCGTAATGTTTTTTGGCAAATTCTGCAAAATAATTATCTAAAATTTCTTCTGCTATCTCGTGATATTTAGTAAACTCATGTTCTTTTCTTCTAATTTGAATAAGCAAGCATTCTTGTAGTGTTCTTGCACCTACACCAGCAGGGTCAAAATTTTGCACTACTTTCAGTAGTTTTTCTAGTTCTTCTTCATCTGTCATGATATTTTGCGAAAATGCCAAGTCATCGACAATTGCATCTAAGTCTCTACGCAAATACCCTCCATCATCAAGGCTACCCACCAATTGTTTGACAATTCTGGTATCACGTTTATTCAAATCTGTCATACCTAATTGTTGATTCAAAATTTCGTGAAAGCTTGTAATAATAGGTATTGGAATTGTTTTATTATCGTCTTCCGAATTTCGATAACTATATGTGTCTCGCAATTTATAACTAGCTACATCATCATCTGTTAGATATTCCGACAAATCAATTTCATCATTTGTTTCCTCTTCTTTCTCTTTTTCCTCCTCATTATCCTGTAGATTTAATTCAAAAGGATCTTTTTCATCTTCAAAATTATTTTCTTCCAAAGCAGGATTAATCTCTAGCTCTTCTTTAACTCGTTGTTCGAGATTGGCTGTAGGAATTTGTAGCAGTTTCATCAATTGAATCTGCTGTGGTGATAATTTTTGTAATAGTTTTAGTGATTGTTTTTGTTTAAGCATATCGTATCGTTAGCTTTTCAGCGAGTATTTTTTGTTATTTTAAGTGCAATTTGGTCTAGTTTTATATATTGTAACAAGTTGGCATAGTTATTATATCAATAATCATGCAAATTATTTCCATTTTATAAAAAAAGATTTTTTTTTGACACAAAAATGAATAAACCGTTATTATTTAATCATTTCTACCATAGAATATACAGTTTTTTTCTAAAAAAAACAAATAGATATTATTTATTTTTGAATTAGACAACAGGTATTTATTTTTATACTATTAACTTATTGTTATTTCTTGATATTGTTCAAAAGATAATAATTCGTTAAAATCTTCTATATTATCAGCTTTTACTTTTATCATCCAACCCTCGCTATATGGAGTATTGTTTACTAGTTCAGGTTCGTCTTCTAGTTGCTCATTAATTTCTACTATTTCGCCAGCAATGGGCATAAAAAGTTCTGCAACGGCTTTTACAGTTTCTACTGAGCCAAACTCATCTCCCTTATCAAAAGTATCGCCAATATCAGGCAGCTCAACATACACAATTTCTCCGAGTTCTTTTGTTGCAAAGCTTGTAATTCCGACATAAAACGAGTCATCTTCTCGCTTTATCCATTCGTGTTCTTCTGTATATAATAAGTTTTTTAAATCGCTCATTTTTAAATTATTTATTTTTTGTAACCAGAGACATTGTAATATTTCTATCCGAAAAATGCTTTTTTTTGTTTACTTGAGAAATACTATTAATTTGTGTTAATGTCTTGATATTCGATATTTTAGATATTTACTCAAAAGTTTGCACTTAAATGGCTGCTATTTTTCAAAAATAATGTCTCAATAAAAACAATTATTTTTCTATTACAAAAGTCCTTGTGTGTTGTAATTTGAGTTATTTGTATTGGTTTCAAAGATACAAATATTTTAGAAAGTCTGTTATACTCTTATCTATAAAAATGCTTAGATATTGTTTAAATTTTATTCATTTGCTTAAAGAAAATATTTTTTTATACTAAAATTCGTCATCTTATTTGACAGTTTTCTTTTTTAACAAAAAAACATTGCATTTTGTTTGCGTTTTCCAATTTCTCTTTCAAAAAAATAGTAGAAATAAATGATTTCATTTAGGAGCAAAAAAAAGGTTCAAAGTGAAATCATTTGGTGATTTTTACAGAAATTAGACTTCATGCAAA
>JBMZCV010000278.1:0-2902 GCA_049613665.1 Chitinophagales bacterium
TAATTTCTTCCTTATGTTATCTTTGCACCACCCAAATTGTCAAAGAACCAAAAACTTAGCTCATTTCAACAATTAAATTCTTAATCGTGTAATGTGTTAAGGTCATAATAGAAATCATTGGATTGACACCGCTGCTTGCAGGAAAAGCACTACCATCGGCTACATACAAATTTTTGACACCTCTCATCTCTCCTGTTGGCATGAGTGGATGTGTTTTGGCGTTGCCTCCCATGCGGCAGGTTCCCATTTGGTGTGCCGTAAAAAGTGGAAATTGATTGCTTCGCCAGCCCCAACTCGGTATGCTTTCAAAGAATTTTTTGCGTTTTTTCTCACTCGTTTCTTGTGTCAAAACTTTTTCTCTATAATGTGGAAAAACAAGCGACTCTGCTCCTGCTGCTAGTTGTATTTTAGCCGCTTCTTCTATACCTTTAAACATATGTTTTTTATCATAAACACTTAGTTTATAGTTCATTACGGCTTCGCCTTTTTTATCAATTGTTATTCTTCCACCAAATTTATCTCTTGTCAAAACAATAAATGCACCGATATGACTTGCCTGCAACATCTGTTCTTTGTGCTGGCCACCTTGCCAAGAGAAGGCCAAAGCCATCACGCCAGTATGCATAGGCGGCGTTTCGAGTTTGAAACCATAATTGCCATCGAGTTTTGAGAAATCATCGTTTAAGGTGGACATCATCGTTCCCCACCACCCGTTCATTTTTTGCTTATACACACCTGCAACACCAATAGTTGGATGAAAATAAAGATGCCTGCCGAGATGAACATGTCGCACGCCGCTACGCAATAACAAAGCTGGAGTATGAATAGCACTTGCTGCAACTACTACTTTTTTTGCAGTTATTTGTACTTTATAGTTTTTGCCATTTGCAGTTTTTTGAGAGGCTTCGAGGCCATAGGCTTCTCCGTTTTTAATCAGAACTTTTTGAGCAGTTGTATTCACTAATATTTTAGCTCCTTTATCATAAGCACGTTGAATCCATGTTTTTAGTGTACTTTGTTTGTTTCCTTTTTGGCAACCAAATCCACAATAACCGCAAGATTTTCCGCCATCTTTTGAGCAGTCTTTCACATTTCGAGGAATAATTTTGGCCTTACTTCCTAATTTTTCAGAGCCTCGCCACAAGGCTTCATTCTGTGGGTTGTGTGGCGACTCGTTGCTATTTACATTCAAGGATTCTAATACATTTTTGGCACTTTCTTGATAACTGTTGGTCAATAAATGTGGCAATTCATGGTTGCTTGCCCATTCTTGCAAAATATTGTCTGGTGTGTAAAATGAGCCAGACCAATTTACAGTAGTGCCTCCTCCCAAACAACTACCTGCCAAAACTGTTACACTTCCATTTTTTGTTACGGCAGTACCTTCTTTTTCATACATTTTTGCAAACATATCAGCTTCTTGCTGATTCATTTCGCTTTCTGGTACATAATTTCCTTTTTCAACTAAAATAACTTCAAAACCTGCTTCGGCCAACATGCCTGCAGCTAAACCTCCTCCTGCACCACTACCAATAACAACAACATCACAACATAATTGTGTGTCTTTTTCTACAAAAAATGGCTGAATAGGTTGTTCTTTTTGCGGTGGCAAACTCAAAGGGCCTGGATATTCTATGGCTTCCCAAGTTGGGTTTTTGCCTGTTTTATCTACTTGCGTATAAAATATAAAAGTTGCTAATTTTCGGAGCGAATGAAACCCTTTTCTAAGGTCTGGAATTTTGCTATATTGCCAGCTCAATAGCATTTTTTCACGTTGTTTTTTGCTCAGTTGCATGATATTTTTGAACGAACCCATCCAAGTGATACCCAATAATGCAGAAGATAAAATGCTTAACAATTGTTTAAACTCTTTTTTATCGCCTTCAGACTGAATATTAATAATTTCTAACACTCTATCCGCAACATTTAAATCACTAGCTTTGAGTTCGCCAAATTTTTTTATAATTTCTGTTTCATTTATCTTAACACTAGGTACAATAGCATCGCAGGCTACTACTAAAGCGTCATATTGTTTTTCTGTTATCGTGATTTTCTCATTCATAATTATTTTTTTAACAAAAGACATTTAATCAATTGATAAGAGCCAAGCATTATCTAATATACACTTTATTTCGTTGATTAATTAGCTTTTTCGACTCGCAAACCAACGGACATCATATTTGGTAGAGGATTTTGACGCATATTTTGTTCAAGTTCAAAGCGATAAGTTCCTGTGTCTGTCATCATGGCTTTTGGCTGAATTAAGATTTGAGTATTAATGATTTCTCCTAATCCTTTGCCATACCATTTGCCTTCTTTATCGGCAAGCGGCAAGTCAATTCTTGTTTTTAGGCTTTTGCCAGATGGGAAATGTGTGTGTGCATAAATCCACAAATTTCGGTATTCATACTCATTCGTATGTCTCACATTCACAAAAACATTATATCTTGATATGGTGTCCATAATAGGTACATCAAAGCTAATCGTATCTTCATAAGCCCAAGTAGCACTCGCTAAGTCTTCGTTTTTCTCAAATACTTTGTTTGAATCGCAAGCGATAGTCAATAATAGGCTTATAGTTAGGCAGATATAAATTATTTTTTCTTTCATATTTTTGATTACATTTGCTGTTATTGACTTTTTTTTCTGCAAAAACAGCTTTTATAAATGTTAGAAGTGGTTTAAAATATTCTTGAGTAAAGACGAAAGTTAGTAAGTAGTTAGGTAAAAACAATATAGTACAGCAGCTTCCACTTTGAATTTACTGTGACAAACATTATTTAGTAATTATTTTTTTTGTTTTAAAAAGCATTTTATAATTTTGCCCTTATGTCTTTCAGGCAGTCTGCTTTTCGGCTGTTGTTCATTTTTTTGCTTGACCAAAAAAACGAACCAAAAAAAG
>JBMZCV010000279.1:0-2846 GCA_049613665.1 Chitinophagales bacterium
ATTACTTAGATTATAGTGCATTAAGTAGTCGTTCAGAAGTTTTTGGGCATTTCAGTACAAGATAACACCTTGATTGTCAATGCGTTAGCCACTAAACGAATGCTTTATTAAATAGTACTTGGCACTTAACATCACTTCAAACATATGTATTCTGATTTTTAGAAAAATATTGTATTTTTAATATTTTGCTAAAAATTTAGACATACTATTTTTTTTTGAGCTAAAGCACTTAATATTTGCTGTTTTGTTACCTTTTTCTAGTAAAAAAAGTATGTTTGTCTTGCTTAAAATACATTCTTTTATTGAAACGAGAATAGCTTTTCTAACTTTTTAAGTGACAAACATGATTTGATAAACGGTAAATTTGTTGTTAACGCATTGAAAATCAAGGTGTTTGCTTCAACAAAATATCCGCTTATTTTTGTCAAGTTACTTAATTGACTAAATTTATCTAACTACTTATATCAATAGTTCGAACATCATTTTTTGTAGATTTTTATATTATTTGTTATTCATTAAACCTGACAGGTTTCTGTTCTAAGAAAAAGTATATTTTTTATATTACAAACTTTTTTCAATAAAACCTGTCAGGTTTTCGAAAAATATATAAATGTCCGAACCATTATTATATTATACCCTTCAACAAAATATTCCGATATCTATTAGCAAAATATTAAACACTATATCAATGTAGTGCTTACACTTACTAGACTGTTTACCTATTATTTTTTGGCTTAAAAAAAGCATATTTTCTATTCAAATTTTCTCTTTTTTCGCAGTATTATATTGCTATAACATTGAAAAAAGTATCAATTTGAACAAAAAAATAACTTTTTTAGTTGTAAACATAATATTTAGATAGCCTTTTAAGTAGTGATTCAAAAGCAATCAGATATTTGCAAAGTGTTATGTTTTAAAAAAATGATAACTCCTATTGTTTTTTGGCGTGTTATTCACCAAACGAGAGCATATCATCTTTAATAACATTTAATATAAACAAATACTGAAAAACTTATGTCTAACTACTTAAAATAAACTTTTATATAGTTTTAGAAAAAAAGTATAATATGTTTTTTAATAGCTTCACTACTATTTGGCATACTTTTTTCATCTTATTTTTCAATTTTTGCTATTTGTGTATCAGTCAAACAACAGTATATGCACAAGAAGTGCCGATTCAATTTATAGAAAATGTAAGTTGGGAACAACTGTTGGAAAAGGCACAAAATGAAGGCAAGTTTATTTTTATTGATGTTTATACTGACTTTTGTGCACCTTGCAAGTTGATGGACAATAAGGTGTTTAAACAGCAAAATGTAGGCATTTATTATAATCAAAATTTTATAAATGTAAAAATGAACATGCTAGTTGATGCACATGAAAATTTTATGATGAAATATGAACTACATAGTGCACCGTCTTTAATGTTTTTTTCGCCTAATGGAGAGCTTATTGATATGGAAGTAGGGTATATGTCGGCCGAAAAATTTTTGGCACTCGGACAGGAAATACAAAGTATGTATGAAGATATTTATATTTATTATATTTTCAATGAGCATTATACAGAGTTAAAAGATAATTCTGAAAAAATAGTGATAGAAAAGCCCAATGAGCCGATGCATTCAAAGGCGGTAAATATGACTTATGAACCAAAATTGACAGTATATGCTGATAGCTTGCATACACCTGTGCAAAATTTGGCTCGTTTTGCCAATTTAGACAATGCTTATAGAAATGGCAATATCAATATTTTGCAAATGCGTCAGTATGCTTATTTTTTGAAAGAATATCGCAAACCATACAATACGATTGTCAATAAATATTTAAATGCAGAAAAAAATAATTTGAAAAGCAAAGAAAATAAGGTTTTTATATATGATTTTTCTGTAAATTTAGAAAATAATGCCATAGACCATTTTCTAGCACATCTCGATAATTATAAAGTAGAATATGGTAGCAAAAAGGTAAATGAAAAAGTACGCTCGGCAATTTTGCACAGCGTGATGACAGCGATTAAAGAACGAGATTATGGATTGTTTGAAAAAGCAAAAAAAATTATTGCAACCATAAATATTGAAGATAAAGAATGGTTTTTGTTTAAGACGGAAGCATTGTTTTATCAAGGTATCGAAAAATGGAGTGAATATACAAAGGTTGTTTCCAAATATTTGCATGTTCACAATATTGATGACCCTTTTTTGCTCAACGATTTTGCTGCAAAGTTCCAGCAATTTGGCGGCGAAAAGCACTTATCTAAGGCTTTGAAATGGATAAATACGTCACTCAAAATTGAAGATGAGTATTACAACAATTATACGAAAGCTTTGTTGTTGTGCAGATTGAATCTTGCCGATGATGCTTTAGAAGCAGTAGAGCACGCTATCGAAATTGGTACTACTCGACAGGAAGATTGTAGCGAAGCAATTGATTTGAAAGATAGAATAAAAAGTAGGCGTTTTTAATTGTGAAACCTTATGTCAATGGTTCGGACATTTTTTATAACAATTATCAGCTTGATAAAAGCCTCTTTTTGGTAAAGGAAACATACTATTTTTCAGTTCAAAAGGCCATTAAATTTGCAAATATTGGCCGTCTTAGCCTAAAAAATATATTAATGTCCGAACTGTTGTTATATTAAGCAGTCAGACAAAAACAAATATACATTTTGTTGGAGCTAACACGCTGAACATCAATGCGTTAGCAACGAATCGACCATTTATTCAGCTATTTCCGCTTTGACGTTTTAATGATAATTAACAATTTGCAATAAAATATTGCTTTGTATTTAATGTATAAAAATGTCGTCAGAAAATCAAAAAGATTGACCTTTTAAAAATTAGTCTTTT
>JBMZCV010000280.1:0-2828 GCA_049613665.1 Chitinophagales bacterium
ACCCCTTTGGGGTATCATAACATTCAGCTTTTTAACTAACCTGACGGCTATGGTGTTATCACCAACAAGTTATGAGCGATAATACGATATTATTAGCTAATTGGGAAGTCTAGTTGTTGGTGATAACACCAAACAACGGCTAGTGTTGTCATTTTTTGAGGATATAATGTTTTGCAAATGCCTTGTTTCTTTTGATTAACTACTTAATATTTGAAATAACAATTAGATTTTAGCTTTTTTTAAGCAAAAAAAGAAGCTTAGAAAGCTATAAAAATGTTTGGCTTTTTTTGCAAAAACAACAAACTCACTAAAAAATAAAACTATGCACAATACAGAAATTATTAAACTGTTACAGGTATTTTCAGAGAAAGAAATAAAGATTTTTAAAAAATTTGTAGCACAAAAAGAATACAACAAAAAACGTTTTTGCAAGGAATTGTTAGTTTATATTTACCGAGCAAGGCCAGATTTTGAAGGCGAAAAATTGGATAAGGAAAAGGCACAAGCATTTTTAAAAAAGAAAAAAGACGATATAGATGATGGTTATTTGCGTCAGATGCTATCTATTTTAAGCCAATATGCACAAGATTTTTTGATAGAAAATGAACTGCAAGAACAAGAGATTTATAAGTTTTTGCTCTTGAAAAAAGCATTAGATAGAAGAGGATTTGAGAAAATGCCACGGAAAGCTATGCAGTATATAAAAGGCAAAAAGAAAGTAAAACAGACGAGCAGTATTTTAGATTTTCATGAAGAATATTTAACTATCAGCTACAAACATGAGATAGCAACACAAAAAAACAATCAACAAAAAGAGGTGTTTTTTAGCGATGTAGCAAAGGCTTTTGATAAATATACGATTGTTCAAGAGTTAAAAAATGCTTGCGTTCTGCCCAATAATCAAAGGCTTTTGGCTACTGACAACCATGAAATAGATATAGATAATTTGATAAAGCGAGCTGAAAAACAAGAATTTAAACAAGGTACTTTGTTTGAATTGTATTATTTGTTACTGTTAATCTTAACAGCAAAGGAAGTAGCAAAAAATTGGAAGAAGTTGTTGAATATCTTAAAAAATGAAGCTGTAATAAGCGATTTAAACAAAGCAGATAGGAAAACAATTATTCTTCTAGTCATTAATTTTTGTAATAAGAAATTGAGAAGTGGCGATTTTAGCTATTATCTAACGCAGTTTGAATTGTATCAGATTATGGCCGAAAAAGGCGATTTATTTGAACAAGGAAAATTGCCGACTTTTCACTACAAAAATATTGTTCGTTTGGCTTGCCGAGCAAATGCTTTTGAAGATGCACAAAATTTTATTGACGACTATAAAAACAAAGTAGCTCAAAAATATAGAGAAAATTATTATCATCTCAATTTGGCGGCCTTATTTTTCTATAAAAATGATTATGATAAAACGCTGAAAAATCTTGTTTTAGTTGGCGATTTGGAGCGGCAAGACCATTTGAATGTCGAAATGCTTTTTCTCAAAACCTATTATGCACTGCTCGTAAATGGTGACGAAAATTATGATGAGCCTTTGCGAGATAGAATGAATGCTTTTGAAACTTATTTGAGACGCAACAAAAAAGCGATAGCTTCGCATTGGGCGTATTACAACAACTTTTTAGATTTGTTTGAAACTGTTTTTCAATTGTATAGCGAAAGAAATTTGATAGGAAATGATGATTTTGAAACAAAAAAAGCTATTTTAGTGCAACAAATAGAAAGCTGCCAGAAGCTAGTTGATAAAAAATGGTTGTTGAAGCAGTTAGTAACTTTAGTATAAAACACAATTTAAGTACCAAGGTACTACTTTAATAAAGCATTCGTTTAATGGCTAACGCATTGACATTCAAGGTATTATCTTGTTCTGAAATGCCCAAAAGCTTCTGAACGACTACTTAAATATTTTTAAAACAAACAATTCTATGAAAAAAATCTTACAATTCTTTATAATTTGCTGCATTTCTTTGAGCATCATTTCGTGCAACAATACAAAGAAAGCGACAACACAAGATGCTAATCAGTTCGGTGAAAAAATAGGAATTAACAATGCTTTTACAGTAAATGAACTCACGGAAAAAATGGCTGGAAAAGCAAAAATGAATGCCAAAGTAGAAGGCGAAGTCACAGCAGTTTGCCAGAAAAAAGGCTGCTGGATGATGCTGAAACAAGACTATGGCGACGATATGCGTGTAACTTTCAAAGACTATGGTTTTTTTATGCCGCTCGACATCAGCGGAAAAACGATTGTGGCAGAAGGCCAAGCAGTTGCCGACACTACTTCTGTCGATATGTTGCGTCATTATGCAGAAGATGAAGGTTTGCCACAGGCAGAAATTGAGAAAATTACAGAGCCTAAAATCGAAATCTCTTTTGTGGCAAATGGCGTTGTTATCAAATAAAAAAAATCTTTCAAACACAAAAAAAACGTCAAGAAGAATATATTTCCTCTTGACGTTTTGTTGTTTTGCTTCAATAGCGATGCTTTTTAACACAGCACCTATTTAATAAAGCATTCACTTAGTGGCTAACACATTGACAGTCAAGGTGTTATCTTGTTCTGAAATGCCCAAAAACCTCTGAACGACTACTTAATGCACTGTAATCTAAGTAATTCTACATTTTGAGACTATTAGAAATGACATATTTCTAAAACAATAAGTGTCCATTCTTTTTTATATTTGCCTCTTTTGGCTAGAAAAATATGTCATTTCTTTCTTGTTATTGAAAGAAAACATTAGAAGATTTAAATTACAGTGTACTTAATACACTGTAAAGTAAGTTTGTTATAATTTTTCATTTTTAGGATTGACTTTAAC
>JBMZCV010000281.1:0-2801 GCA_049613665.1 Chitinophagales bacterium
TTCTAGCCAAAAGAGTCAAATATAAAAAAGAATGGACACTTATTGTTTTAGAAATGACACATTTCTAAAACTCTCAAAATATATAATTACTTAGATTACAGTGTACTACTTAAAGTCTAACTCAAATCTTACTTTTTTTGGCTAATCAAAAGCAAGCCTAAAAATGTTAAAAGACCATTCAACAACAACAACTCAAATCCAAATTTATAGCCCCAAAATAAAGTTTCTGAAAAGTAGTTTAAGATATAAGTAATGATTGGAGCAGCAATACAAACAATAGGTACTAAAACATCATTTGGCTTCATTTTAGTGAAAAAACCAAAGACGTATAAACCCAATAAAGGCCCATAAGTGTAGCCAGCTACTTTAAAGATTTGCGAAATAACTGCATCATCATTGATAAACCAAAACAATATAATGGTAAAAAACAACACAATCGAAACACCTATATGAACGATAAAACGTGTTTTATGCTGTTGAGCTATTGTATTTTGGTCTTTACTTTCTCTAAAATTCAAAATATCTACACAAACCGAAGTTGTCAAGGCTGTAAGTGCAGAATCTGCACTAGAATAAGCGGCCGCAATGAGTCCCAAAATAAAGGTAATGCCTATAAATGGCGAAAGATGTTCGAGGGCAATAGTAGCATACAACAAATCGCTCTTTTCTGGTAAAGCAATGCCTTTTTCGGCTGCAAAGATATATAATAAAGCTCCTAAAGATAGAAATAACAGATTGACAAAAACAAGTACGATGCTAAAAGAAGCCATATTGAGTTGAGCTTCTTTGATATTTTTGCAACTCAGATTTTTCTGCATCATATCTTGGTCAAGGCCAGTCATCACAAAAGCAATAGAAGCACCTGCCAAAAATTGTTTGACGAAGTTTTTGCTATCAGACCAGCCATTTTCAAAAAAGAAAATCTGGCTATATTCGCTTGAATAAACGCTACTGAAAAGCTGCCCAACGCTTAACTCTAGGCTTTGGCCAATAGCGAAAATCGTGAATATTACTGCTGCCAGCATACAAAGTGTTTGCAAAGTATCTGTCCAAATAATTGTTTTGATACCACCACGAAAAGTATAAATCCAGATGAGCAAAATGGTGAGCAATACTGTTAGCCAAAACGGAATGCTTAGTTGGCTCATCACGAAAGTTTGCAAAACAATGGCTACCAAATAGAGCCTAAAAGCTGCTCCTATGGTGCGAGAAAGCAAGAAAAAACCTGCTCCTGTTTTATACGATTTTGCTCCAAAACGCTGTTCGAGATAGGTATATATAGAAGTGAGATTGAGCCGATAATACATAGGCATGAGTACGGTGGCAATGAGAAAATAACCGACCAAATATCCCAAAACCATTTCCATGTATGAAAACTGACTAGCAGCAACCCAACCAGGAACAGAAATAAAAGTAACTCCCGAAAGCGATGCTCCTATCATGCCGAAAGCTACGACATACCAAGGCGATTTTTTGTTGCCAATAAAAAAAGCATCATTGCTATTGTCTTTGCCCGTAAAAAACGAAACGACTAGCAATAGACAAAAGTAGGCTGCAATGAGCAGCAAAATAAGCGTAGCTGACATATCTTAAAACATTTTTTTTGTTGCTAATGAAATAGTGCCAGATGGAGTGGCACAGCGAAAGGTAGCTATTTTTTGCTAGAAAAATATAATTCGTATAAAAAAACTTTTTTTGAAAAAAACCTCAATACTTCTTCGACACAACAGGTTTTTCCAAAAAATCAATGTGTTTTAGGTATCAATTTTTGCACTCATTGCGAAATGAGCAGTAGATTTTTGTTTGCAAAACATGAATAAGCAATAGTAGCAAAATCGAAAAAAGATACAACTGAGCTTTTCGGATTTACTCAACTATATTTTTTTTATTATTTCGTTTTTTTCTATTATCTTTATGACATAACGAGCCAAGCCAAAAAGCTTTAACCTATGCAAAAAAACGAAAATAAGCCAGCCAACACACCTAAACATTTAGGCCAACACTTGCGATACAGCAACAAGTTTGTGGGCCGTATCAAAGAAAAAGATGACATCAGACAACTGCTACAACAGCACGATAGTTTGGTGGTAGTGAATGGTATGGGCGGCATAGGAAAAACCAGCATCGCCTACAATCTCATGCAAGAAGACCAAAACGCCTATCAACATCTGATTTGGACGAACCTTGAAATTCCTTCATATGGAAGAAAAGAAATGTTGAAAAATACATTGCTTTACCAAAGCCGTCCGTTACACTTACATTTGGGGATTGCGGAGAAACTGCAAACGGCTAAAGATACTGCGGAAAAGTGGGAAATATTGTGGCATCGCATCAGTATGTTGCAGGGAAAAGTGCTGTGGGTGATGGACAATGTGCGTGCCGATGATGTAGCGACTATAAAAAGCCTACCAAAAACCTGTACTTTTTTACTGACTTCGAGGCAGGAATTAAACGGCATAGAAACCTATAAGCTCGACGAACTGAAAGCTGATGATGCCCTAAAATTGTTTAAAACATACTATAAAGGCAAAAATGAAGACGATATTTTGGCTCAAATATGCCAAACCGTACATTTTCATGCTCTAAGCATAGAACTACTCGCCAGAAATCTCGCTGCCATAGATGATATGACGGCTCAACAATTTTTGGAAAAACTGCAAGAAAGCCTACTACACCACCAGCCGCAAGCAGAGGTATATACGGCTTATACGCAAAAAAAAATGGATATGTATAGTGTGCTTACCTTTGCTTTCCGCTTAGGAGATATGTATCATATCAAAGAACTACATCCGCTATTACAC
>JBMZCV010000282.1:0-2729 GCA_049613665.1 Chitinophagales bacterium
AAAAGAGGTGGTAGGCACTTTAGAAGTGCCTGCCACCTAGATTTGTCGTTTTTTTTAAATATTATTAAGTAAGTATATTTGTGGTGGCAGGCATTTTGAAAATGCCTACCACCTTACTTTGCTATTATCTCTTATTTAACATTTTGTGAATAAACTCTAATCATATAAATCAAAAACGGTTTGCCAAACAAAACACATTCGTTTGACAAACCGTTTATCTAGTTTTAAAAGGTTTTCTTTTCTAGCAATAGAAAAAAAGCCTAAACAGCCGCCGCTATTCTAGCACCTTGCCCAATAGCTCTTTTAGCATCAAGCTCGGAAGCCTCATCAGCACCACCGATGAGATTTACAGAAACGCCAGCCGCTTTGAGTTCGTCAAACATTTTTCGCAAAGGCACTTGCCCAGCACAAATCACAACATTATCTACCTCTAGCAAACGCTCTTCGCCATTGATGGTAATATGCAAGCCAGCATCATCAATTTTTTGATACTGAACACTACTAATCATTTCCACTTTTTTGGTTTTCAAAGTGCTGCGATGCACCCAACCTGTCGTTTTGCCAAGTTTTGCACCTAGCTTTCCTTTTGAGCGTTGCAACAAATATACCTTTCTAGCAGGCGGATGTGGTTTTGCTTCCATACCTTCAATACCACCTCTAGCTTCTTGTTTTGGGTCAATACCCCATTCTTTCAAAAATAAGGCGATATTTTGGCTCGAAGGCGTACCTTCATGCGTCAGATATTCGGCGACATCAAAACCAATACCACCAGCACCGATAACCGCTACTCGTTTGCCCACTTCTTTTTGATGCAGCAAGACATCTATATAAGTCAAAGCTTTTTCGTGATTTTCGCCTTCCAAGTTAATTACTCGTGGCAAAACGCCAGTCGCCAACACCACTTCATCATATTTTTTGCTCAAAAGCTCATTGGTTGTCACTCGTTTGTTCAGCACCAATTTCACGCCTGTCAATTCAATTTGCTTTCTGAAATAACGGATAGTTTCATAAAATTCCTCTTTTCCAGGAATGCGTTTTGCCATATTAAACTGCCCACCGATGTCGCCTTGAGCCTCAAACAAAGTTACGTCATGGCCTCGCTCGGCAGCTACGGTTGCATAAGACAAACCTGCTGGCCCTGCACCAACTACCGCAATTTTTCGAGCTATTGGCGTAGGCAAATATTTCAATTCTGTTTCGTGGCAAGCACGAGGATTTACCAAACAACTTGCTACCTTATTTTCAAAAGCATGGTCTAAGCAAGCTTGATTGCAGGCAATGCAAGTGTTGATTTCATCTTCTCGCTTTTCTATCGCTTTTTTCACCCAAAAAGAATCAGCCAAAAATGGGCGAGCCATCGACACCATATCAGCATGACCTTGTGCCAAAACTCGCTCTGCTATATCTGGCATATTTATTCTATTGGAAGTAACAAGCGGAATAGAAATTTCATTTTTCATTTTTGCCGTTACCCAAGTAAAAGCCGCACGAGGAACCATCGTAGCGATAGTCGGTATGCGAGCTTCATGCCAACCAATGCCCGTATTGATAATCGTTGCTCCAGCCTTTTCGATGCGTTTGCCCAAATCCACAACTTCGTCCCAAGTGCTGCCGCCTTTTACCAAATCTAGCATAGAAAGGCGAAAAATAATGATAAAATTCTTGCCTACTGCTTTTCTGGTTTGTTTCACAATTTCAACAGCAAGTCTGGTACGGTTTTGATAAGAGCCACCCCATTCATCAGTTCGGTCATTGGTGCGTTTCGCAATAAATTGATTGATAAGATAACCTTCCGAACCCATAATTTCGACTCCATCGTAGCCCGCCAACTGCGACATAACAGCACAGTTCACAAAATCGTCAATGGTTTTATAAACCTGTTTTGTAGAAAGCAACCACGGCTTGAAAGGCGTAATAGGCGATTTCATTTTTGAAGGACTCACCGCAAAAGGATGATAACCATAGCGGCCAGAATGCAAGATTTGCAAGCAGATTTTACCATCTTCGGCATGAACAGCATCTGTTACGATACGATGTTTGTCGGCTTCTTTTTTGTTAGTGAGCTTGGCAGCAAAAGGTTTTACCCAACCCGCACGATTTGGAGCAACACCACCTGTAACAATCAGTCCAACTTGCCCTTTTGCACGCTCTGCAAAGTAAGTTGCCATTTTGTGAAAGCCATTTTTCGTTTCTTCCAAACCTGTGTGCATCGAGCCCATCAAAACACGATTTTTCAGCTTCGTAAACCCTAAGTCTAACGGACTCAATAGGTTTGGATATTTAGGATCTATCATATTTGTTTTCTGTTTTTGTAAAAAAAATTGTACCTATTTAAATATGGACTTTTGAGATAACATAAATAGTTACAAAAAATCTAAAAGGCTATTTAAAGAGCCTCTAATTGCGATAATTTTTGAGTTAGCAAAAGTAAGTTTTTTTTATCATAAATTAAAACTGTTCAGCTTCGCTTTCTCATACATTTTTAGGCAAAAAAAAATTAGCCTTCATACTTGTCAGTTTCGTTTTTCTATAAAAAAAAGCCGAAATATCAAAAAGTTAATTCTTTTGTCGTATCTTTGCACACTAACGAAAGTCACTTTTTCTACTTTTGCAAGTATCATTTTGCAAACTCCTTTATTTTTGAGTAACACTTTCAAAAAACATCAAGTATATATTTGGTTCAAAGTGAAATCATTTGGTAAAGTAGAGTAAAGTTCATAACTTTAGGC
>JBMZCV010000283.1:0-2674 GCA_049613665.1 Chitinophagales bacterium
ATAAAAAAGAAATATTAACCACTGCTTGTTATAAAAATGAACACCCAAATTGTCAAAGAATCAGGTTTTTTAGACATACTATTTTTTTAAGAAATAGTATGTCTAAAAAAATATCATAGTTCAAATGGCTATTTAAATTTTGCTTTATGCAATTGTTATATCATCACATAAATACACATCTTGCACAGTATTTAGCATTTTGATGCCTTCGTCAAATGGACGTTGGAAAGCTTTACGCCCCAAAATAAGTCCTGTTCCACCTGCACGCTTGTTGATAACGGCTGTTTTGGTAGCTGCTGCAAAGTCATTTTTGCCACTTGCACCACCAGAATTAATTAAACCGATGCGTCCCATATAAGCATTCAATACTTGATAACGGCAAAGGTCGATAGGGTGTTCAGAAGCTAACTCGCTATACATTTTAGGGTTTGTTTTGCCAAAGCCAATATTGGTAAAACCGCCATTGTTGGTAGGCAATTTTTGTTTCACGATGTCGGCCTGAATAGTAGAGCCGATATGAATAGCTTGGCTTGTGATGTCTGATGCAGCATGATAATCAACGCCATCTTTTTTGAAAGCACTGTTTCGAGCATAACACCACAAAATAGTCGCCATACCAAGTTCATGAGCAAGCTCAAAAGCTTTTGCTACTTCCTGAATTTGACGAGACGATTCTTTTGAGCCAAAATAAATAGTTGCTCCAACGGCTACTGCTCCCATATTCCAAGCATCTTTGATACTACCAAACATAATTTGATTGTATTTTTGCGGATATGTCAACAATTCGTTGTGATTGATTTTTACGACGAAAGGAATTTTATGTGCATATTTGCGAGACATAGAAGCTAACACGCCATAAGTAGAAGCTACGGCATTGCAACCGCCTTCGATAGCTAGTTTGATGATATTTTCTGGGTCAAAATAGATAGGATTTGGAGCGAAAGATGCACCAGCAGTATGCTCTAAGCCTTGATCAACAGGCAAAATAGAAACGTAGCCTGTATTTGCCAAACGACCATGTCCGTACAAAGCTTGTAGGCTTCGCAAAGTAGGGATATTTCGATTAGAGTTTACCCAAATTTTATCGACAAAATCGCCGCTTGGTTGATGCAACAATTCTTTTGAAATGGTTTTGCTTTCATGATTAAGGAAATAATCGGCTTTGTCACCCAATAGTGCTGAAATATTATCAATACTTGCCATAATGTTTTTTGTTTTTTTTTGTTTTTATTATGAAAAATAATATTTGTTAGAAATTTTAAGCAAAGATAATTTTTTATCTTGAGAGAAAAAAGCTTACTACAAATATTTCATTTATATAGCAGTTTTCTAATTTTCGAAAAAGCGTTATCTATTGATTATAAATGACAAGCACTTAATAGCTACTGACTCACATTACAAAGTTATTTTTTTTGTTTAGCATAGCCAAATTCGTATCGAACTCCTACTGTAAGTGCAAAAATGCCTGTTGCTTGTCGATAGTTTCTATTATTGTTAATGTTGTATTCATCTGAGCTGATAATTTGTGAAGTTTTAAGTCTGCTACCTGACGCAATGAGTTCTCCTTTGGCAAAAAGACGTAAATCATAATCAACCGCAACAATAGGATAACTCATTGATGCTCCAATAATAAGAGTGGGTGCAAAACCATATGTTTTGGCTTGATATATTCGTATTGGAAGGTTGTTGGACGTACCATTAAAGTCGAAGGTAGGCGATTTTGTGTAAGTTAGACCAACCAACAATCGAAGGTCTAAAACAACTTTGCCTTCAGGGAGTGATATTGTTGGGCCAATAGCAGTAAAAAAATTAAACCACTTATTTTTATCTAAACTGCCTGTTATTTCATTGGGTAGTTGCCGCAAAATATCTTGCTCATAAGCTGCTGTTTTGATGCCATTGCCATATAAAGTTAGTGTGCCTGCTAATCCTACATTTCGAAACAATAAGTAAGCAGCATCAGCACTAAATATCCAGCCGTTTTTAGCAAAGCCAGAGTTGTTGCTATGTGTGATACCTCCATATTTGGTATCAGGCAAAGAAAAGCCTATCGAAAGACCGACATAGTTTCGAGCAGTACCAACCATTTTTGCTTTGAACTCTTGTTCGGTTTCTTCAAACAAAGAAATAGGTGTGTTTTTGCGTTGGGCAAAAGCCGTCATGCAAAACAATAAGCTAAAAAAAAGAATTAGGTGTTTCATTATATTTTTTGTATGATTTTGCTGTGACAAATCTATTGTTTTTTTAGCAAAAAATGTGCCGTTTTATATTTTTATAGCAAAAAAGTAAAAAGGCTTGCCAAACTATAAACAGTTCAACAAGCCAATCTAATTAATATCTTTTAAATGCCAAACGCTATCTAATCAAGGTTATTTGTGTGCTAACACATTGACATTTAAGTACCAAGCACCATTTAATAAAGCATTTACTTAGTTGCTAACACATTGACAATCAAGCTTTTAACTTATTATGAAATGCCCAAAAACTGCTGAATGACTACATAATGTGTTAGTTTTCACAATTTCTGAAATAAATCTGTCTGCTTACTTATAAACCATTATATTCTAATAATTGCCACAATTAGCATCGCAAGGTGTTGCAACGCAAGCAGCACCATCGCCATGAGTGACATTATAAGTAGCTGCTGTGCAAACACCTGCCCCATTTGTTACTG
>JBMZCV010000284.1:0-2601 GCA_049613665.1 Chitinophagales bacterium
TAACAAAATATCCATTTAACTAACCTGACGGCTATGGTGATAACACCAACAAGGGTGTGAAAAAAACTTTTCTTTTTTGTCATTGTTTAATTTTATAATAAGTAGTCGTTCAGAAGTTTTTGAGCATTTCAGAACAAGCTAATACCTTGATTGTCAATGCCTTAGCAACGAATCGACCGTTTATTAAATAGTACTTCACAGATTACTTCATTATCACAAAAGGTTTTACAATACTGCTTTTTTCATCTTTGAGATGTAAAAAGTAGCTGCCTTGTTGTAGGTTTTGAACATTTATGGCATTTTGAGTGATGAAGTTTTTATTTTCATACACTTTCTGCCCTAAATGATTGTAAATGGCTATTTCGTATTTTTTATTTTTAGAAAAGCTGTACCTTGTTTCTACGAAAATGGCATTTTTCGCTGGATTGGGAAAAATCAAAATATCATTATTTTCGGCATATACATTTTCTTGAAAACCAACATTATCTACCAAAATATTTTGGCTAAACGAAAGCGTATCGTTGCACAAAATAATAGATAAAGAGACTTCGTAATGGCCATTTTGAGCATAAATATGTGTCGGATTTTGCTCATAAGAAATATTTTCATCGCCGAAATGCCAAATATAATTTGCATCGTGATAAGTGTTTTGTGGCGAAAAAGAAAGGCCTAAAATGTCTGTATTTTCATACTCAAAAACGGCTGTTGCATCAGTTGTGCCTATGCAATAAGTTCTTTTGAAAATACTCGTATCGTTGCAAACAATGGCTTGCAAGGTAGCGGTATATTTGCCTGCTTGTGTGTAAGTATGTGTTTGCGAAGCAGTATTATTTGCCGTTATTAAAGCTGTGTTATCGCCAAAATCCCATACGAAATGGCCGCCATCTATGCTATCGGGATAGACATATTGGCTTTCGTTGTAGGCAGTAGCGATGATATTTTCGTGGTCTAAGTCACCGACAAAATCTGCTTGCGGCTCTGTGAGCAAACCCATACAGTTGGTTTTGACGACGTATAAATCTGCTCCCTCACTATTGCTCTCTGTGCGGCCGCAAACGATGTAGTCACCATCTGACGTTTCGATAATATCGTAGCCGTAGTCGTTGTCCGAACCGCCATATTGCCGCCGCCAAAGTAGCTCGCCATCTTGGGAAACTTTAAGCAAACCCATATTAGTATCGCCAGCAGGCGTTATTATAAAACCTGTAAAAATGTAAGAACTATCTGATGCTTGAAGTGGTGTTACTGCTAATAACTCATTGTCCATTTGCCAAACAATTTGTTTTTCTTCGTTGAGTTTTAAAATTTTATCTGTTGCTAATAAGCTTTGCCTTACAGGCATTAAAAAACCTCCTTCATAACTTTTCAATATAGGTACTGAAACATCTTTACTTCCAAAATTATAGGTTTCTTCCCACAAAATAGTACCTTGTTCATCTATATTTAAAAATAAAACATCACTTTGTGTGTCATTCCAAGCTAATGAGCCAACTATATAATATGTTCCGTCATCGGCAGGCACAATGTCTTTGAATAAATTGTTGGCGACATTATAATTGTAATAAATACTATCCCAAACTTGATTGCCTAAGCTGTCTAGTTTTAGGAGATAGGGATAGCGTTGCGGTAGCCAAAGTTCGCCAACTAGAAAATAACCATTATCAGCTGTACGACAACAGCCATAAATATGATTGACATAATTTGGATTTCCTAAAGTATCGGATTGTATATAGTTTCCATGATTATCTACCATCACATAATAGGTTTCGCCTGCGGCATCTACCATTGCCAAATCTCCCCAACCACATATAAAAAAACCATATTCGGTGGCTATCATACTTTGAACTATGGTTTCGTAATTAGGTTCTATATATTCATTCAACAATAATTGTTCGCCATATTGATTAATTTCCATGCTATACGATGTAATTAAAAAATTATCGTCGTTTAGAGCAGAACCAGAAATAAGAAAAGTAGTATCTGTATTTTGTAAGATGTTGTAAGCATCTTCTATCCAAGTCCAATTATATTGTTTTTCAAAATATTTGTTTTGAGCTAATAAAATATAAGGCAATATATATAAGATTAGAAAAAAAGTGTGTTTTTTCATATTGGTTTCATTTTTTATGTAAAAAAATAAGCAAAATTTAAGCTTGATGTTTTAGATAATTTTCTTTTTAGAATAAATATTATTTTTTTAATATGCAAGTTTTAAAATACTTTTTTGAGCGAAAAGTTAAATTGTTTGTGAGTTACTTATTTAATTTTTATGAAATAAAATCTAAAAAAATGATTAATTTTGAGCAACAGCAAGTTTAAAATTAAGTACCAAGTAACTATTTAATAAAGTGTCAGCTATTTCCGCTTTGAAACTATTGTGACAAAATTTATTTAACAATTATTTTGTATGTTTTAAAAAATATGCTATAATTTTGCCCTTATGTCTTTCAGGCAGTCCGCTTTTCGACTGTTGTTCATTTTTTTGCTTGACCAAAAAAACGAACCAAAAAAAGTCAAGACTGTTTAAAAATCTTAACGCCTTTTCGCACAAAAAAAACTACACAGAAAAAACTCGCTTAAATTTGTTGTTAAGCATGTTTT
>JBMZCV010000285.1:0-2582 GCA_049613665.1 Chitinophagales bacterium
AAAAAATAGGGCGAGTGTTTATAAAAAAACACCACGAAATTCGACACCCCACCTAATACCCCTTTGGAGTATCATAACATTTAACTTTTTAACTAACCTGACGGCTATGGTAATAACACCAACAAGGGCGTGTTGTTCTTTTTTAGTATTTAGGTGGAAGGCACTTTAAAAGTGCCTTCCACCTCGATTATTATAACATTTTTGTGAAACAAACCTTAAAAACTTATATTACAGTGTACTGATAAAACTAGCTTCTATTCACAAAATTTAAATCATTTATAATAGTAAAAGGAGGTGTCAGATATTTAAAAAATATCTGACACCTCCTTTTACTATTATCTTTGCTAAATATCAAAAAACAATTTATAGTGTACTTAATTATCTAAAATATTGGTATGGCTCAAGGCTATTTTCAGTACGACAAAACTAATCGTAGCGGCTGCAATCCACAAAAAAGCGGCTGGCCAATCCATAAAAACAAGTTTGCCCATAGCAAATAAAATAGCATAAGTCATCGCAACAGCACTTAACCAACAAATTATTAGACTCCATATTTGCGAAGGTTTATCTGCCTGATTGCTCAAATGCTTTACAGGCCCCCAATTGCCATCTGGCCGTACTTTTTGATAGAAGTTTTGCAAAACTTTCATATCGGTTGGCTTCGTAAAAAAGGTAACTAACAGCCAAACAACCGTAGTAAAACCTACTGTCAGAAAAAAGCTTGTAGGATATTGAATATCTAACACAAAACGAGAAACGCCATAAGCCACAAAAGGAGCAATTGTAGCCGCAATTTCGCTCCACGCATTGATACGCCACCAATACCAACGCAAAATAAGCACCATACCTAAGCCAGCACCGCATTCGATGATAAAACTCCAAACGCCCGAAATACTCTCTATCACCATAGCCGCTCCCAAGCCCAAACCCATGAGCAAAAGCGTGCTTGCTCTTGCGGCTCGTATAAGTTGTTGTTGCGTAGCTGCTTCATTCATAAAACGATGATATACATCATTGACAATATAGCTCGCTCCCCAATTGAGTTGGGTAGAAATCGTACTCATATAGGCAGCAAAAAATGCAACAAGCAATAAGCCTTTCAAACCTGTTGGTAAAAAATCTTTCATCACAAAAACAAAGCCTTTTTTCGGCTCTTTACTATACACTAAAGCTTGCTCTAGCTTCGGATTTTCTTTCGCTGCTGCTGCTAATTTTGTATTAATATTTGTTAGTGGTACAAGAAATGTAGCTACATTTTCATCTTCTTTCGCCATTTCTTGTAACTCTGCTGTTGTTTTCGTAAAAATATTTCGATTAAATTTTCCTACTTCTTGAATTTTTACAATTTCACTTTTCAAACTTGCATCATCTACATGCTCATTTACATTATACAACACAAGGGTACACAAAGCCACTACAATCCACGGCCAAGGGCGAATACAATAGTGTGCTATTTGAAAAAACAAAGTGGCATAAACAGCGTGTTTTTCGTTTTTAGCACTCATCATTCGTTGAGCGATATAGCCACCGCCACCAGGTTCAGCTCCAGGATACCAACTCGCCCACCATTGCATCGCAATTTGAGCAAAAAATGCTCCTGCCGCAATGCCTAAAGCCGACATCATAAACTTATCAGCAGTAATCGCTGTGCCTCCACTCCCACCTACGCTAGGAAAAAAGCTCAAAGCACTTTCTGGCAATTTTGTTTTGAGTCCTGTAATGCCTCCAATAGCATCAGAATTGACAACTAAAACAGCCATAACAATACAAGCTACCATCGCTATCACAAATTGAATAACATCGGTAATAGCTACTCCCAAAAATCCAGAGAGGGAAGAATATATAGCGACGAGTAGCATAAAAACGGCTGTTATTTCGAGGGCATGAAGGCGACTAATTTCGAAAAACACTTCGAGAATAGAAATTAAAGCGACATTTACCCAGCCAATAATCAAAATATTCATGAAAACGCCGAGATAAATGGCTTTAAAGCCACGCAAAAAAGCGGCAGGTTTTCCGCTATATCGCATTTCTATAAGCTGTACTTCGGTCATCACATCGGCACGTCGCCAGAGGTTTGCGAAAAAGAAGGTGGTAAGCATACCGCCAGCCAACATGTTCCACCAAAGCCAATTGCCCGAAATACCATTTTGACTCACCAATTCGGTTACGGCAAGCGGTGTGTCGGCTGCAAAAGTTGTAGCTACCATAGAAACACCCAAAACATACCATGGCAAATTTCGACCACCTAAGAAAAAGTTAGTTAGATTTTTACTTGCTTTTTTCGTAAACGATAATCCTACGCTCACGATAAGTAGCAAGAAACCAACAATAACTGCCCAATCCCATATTTCTAACATATTAATTTTTAGTTTTTAATTTTTTAGATAACTCTTCAGCAATAAGTTTTTGAAAAATCAAGAGGCCTATTTTATATTAAATGTTACTCATTTAATAAAAACGCATTTAAAACCTCTGATTATTTAAATTACAGTATATTAAGTACACTGTAAAGTAAGTTTGTTATAATTTTGAAAATGTGAGAAATGACATATTTCTAAAACTACGATAGCTGATAACTT
>JBMZCV010000286.1:0-2575 GCA_049613665.1 Chitinophagales bacterium
CGAGACAAGAGGGTGCGTCTGCCAATTTCGCCACCTTACAGTATAAAAAATAAATTTGTAGTTTTTTGCAAAAAGGAACTATAAGGACGGAAACCGAATATTTATTTTGTCATTAGCAAGCATTGACTATTTTTTATTCACTAGATTAGTTTCTTTCTTTCACATCGTATAAATTCACAAATTTTTATATTTTCAATTTAGCAACCAATGTTTAATGCTTACAGTTTTTAACATTTAATATTTACAAAAAAGAAAAAAGAAACCAATTAAGTTTTAGAAATAAACTTTTAATTACAAAACACAATATTCATTAAAAAAATGAACATTATCGTTTTCGCTACCTTATAGTATAACCTAATTATTTTATCATCAATTATATTTTTCAGAGAACTTTTTTAGATGACTACATTTCCCTTAATCATCTGTTGCAAAGATAAAGCAAGAAAATGAATTTTGCAAATTTTTTAACAAAATTGGCAAAACTTTGCACCTTATTCAATAAAAATCAATTTCCATTGAATGATGGACAAAACTGAGTATTGAAAAAGCAAATTTATTGTGTTTTTTTTAAGACACGATTCAAAACTTGTTGTTATTGTTTTTTTACTCTTTTAATGCTTTCACATCTGCACAAACAGTTTTCATATTATTAAATTCGAGCGTAAATCTAAGTTCGGCAGCATTATCTTTTACTGCAATATTGGGAGCTGTGAGCCTATAAGTGATAAGATTTAAACGTTGGTTATCCAACTTGTGAACGCTCAAGTTTGCTGCATTCATTTGTTGATTATAAGTTGCACTTTCGACTTCTAGCGTACCTTTTTCTATATTTTCTTTTACCAAAACAGCTTTCAAATCTCTAACATTTACCGCAAAAAGTGTTTTTGGCAGTTTCACTCGCAAGTCATACGAGCAGGCTTCTATGGCGTTGAGATGATAAAAAGCAGCTCCGCCTACGGACTGTAAATCCCAAAAATAATCGGCTTGTTCACTATTAAAACTGTTCCAAAGATTTTGTATTTTTGTAAGTGGTGGTGGTGTTAGAAATGGGACAATATCCTCATTTTTTAGATAAGCTATATAGCGATGGCCATTTTTGAAAGTATATTTTGGGTAATTTTTCTGATAAGCGGTATAGTTTGCATCGGAACGCAAAAGACTTCCTGCCACAAAAAAATTGCCTATGACTTCGTTTAAACCGCCATGAGTTTTCAAGGTATTTTCTAAAGCTTGCATTTCAAAATGTATGTTTGACAAACTTTCGTTCTGCACATTGTTTTTTTCCCATATTTTTCGAATAACAGCATCGCCAAATTGGTCTGACAAGTATTTCCAAAAGAAAACGCTAGAGTAAGCATACAGAGATTGGTCGGATTCTTCATTGATAAAAAGGTGCTTGTAAGGGTGGCTCAAAATATGTGGGCGATAGGCCAAATAGCGATAATAACGAGCATTTTCAATACTTTCTTGCTCATAAATAGATTGTATGGTTTCCGCCCAAACTGCTGTTCCTTCTCGCAACGAGGTAGATTTTGCGGTTTTTACTTTATTGTTGGGTGTTGCTGCCAAACGAGAGCCATAATAGGCATTTTGTATCATGTGAAAAAACTCATGCTGGGCAGTAGCTTGCAAAATATTGACGTGATTATAAACCGTATTAGAAGCTTCATGGGAGATAAACATATAAGTAATTGCCTTTTGACTATCGGGAAACATCGGGCCATCGGCACAAGTCATACCCAAAGTACCATTGCCCAAATTCTTGACATAAATGTCATATAAATTGTAGTCACCGCCTGTTTTGTAGTCGGCTGGCGGAGGCAAAAAGTGGCGTTCTTCCACAAAAATAGTATAAGAATACTCTAAATAACAAATCAAATCATTCAACCAATCTTGAACTGCTGCTTCGCTTGCTGTCGGTGATATTGGTCGGTGTTTTTGGTTTTTGAGCGTATAATGAATTTTAAAATGCTCACTTTTCAAGCTCAAATCTAGCTCATTAGAAGTTGGCCGTTTTGTTTCTTCTTTTATAAAATGCTGCTTACTAGGTGTTAAGTCGTTCCATTTCAGATAAGCGGCATCTAAAAGGTGTGTGCCACATTTTCTTTGTTCTTGTTCAAAACATAAATCTTTAGCTATACTATCCCATTTTGGAACATAAAAAGTAGCATAAAGCAAGGGAATTAAAAATAGTAGGAATGTAATATATATAGATGTCTTCTTTTTCATGTTTTTAAAATATAAGTGTCAATAGATTTGAGATAAAATCTACTACTATTGAGCTTTTAAATATTTTTGTTTAATAGTGATGCTTTTCATAAGCATGTTTTTAGCTTAGTCAAACAAGAAAAATAAATTGCCCATTTGTCGAAGCTAATACGCTCATTTTCAGTACGTTAGCAAATAAAATAGGCTATATTATTTAGTGCTTGGTACTTAATGAATAACCAACAATTTATGAATAGAACTTTTTTCATTTTGTGCTAATTTTAAAAAATAATAGCCATTTTTTAAGCCTTGAATATTAGACCTGTTACTCTATAAAACTATTGATTATCAGTAGCTTATAAATGTT
>JBMZCV010000287.1:0-2567 GCA_049613665.1 Chitinophagales bacterium
AGTTGGCAAAGCTTAAACCTTTAGGAACTACATAGCCAACTTGGGTTTAATGGTTAGACATAAAGCAAGCAAAGCTGCTAATGCTGAATAGTTACATTTTTGTTTAACTATTTAGATGGTTAATAATCACTTATTGGCCATCTAATCATATGATGCAAACATCATTTTTTCTCTTCATAAAAGTCTATTGCCTTCAACATCTTTTTCAAATCTTGCGGCGTATCAATACTCATACTTTCATATTCTGTCATTGCTGTTTGAATAGCGAAACCATTTTCTAACCAACGTAACTGCTCTAGCTTTTCGCTCTTTTCGAGGCTAGAAACAGGCAATTTAGTTATTTGTTTTAAAACATCAAAACGGTAGGCATAAATGCCGATATGCTTATAAAAAGCTTGTTTTGATAGCCAATTTTCTTTCGTTTCTTCCCTTAGAAAAGGTATAGTTTGCCGACTAAAATACAAAGCTTCATTCCTTTTATTGATGACAACTTTCGGCTTATTTTCGTCAAACAATTCTTTTGAAGCAGTTATTTTTTTAATAAGCGTTGCAATTTGCGTAGCTGCTTTTTGCTGAAAAACATTGGCCAAATCATCAATTTGCTGTGGATTGATAAATGGCTCATCGCCTTGAATATTGATAATGATATTTGGGCAAAATGACAGTTTTTCTGCCGCTTCACAACACCTATCTGTTCCGCTCTGATGCTCTTCTAATGTCATAATCACTTGGCCACCAAAAGCTTCTACATGGTTTTTTATGCGTATATCATCGGTTGCTACATATACTGCTTCCAACATTTTTGCTTTCTTGGCTTGCTCATATACTCTTTGAATCATGCTTTTTCCTCCAATATCTATCAAAGGTTTTGCAGGAAAACGAGTAGAAGCATAGCGAGCAGGGATAATTCCAACTATGGTGTTTTTCATGTTTCTTAGTCCATTTCTTTTTTAAGTACCAAGTACTATTTAATAAAGCATTCGTTTAGTGGCTAACGCATTGAAAATCAAGGTGTTATCTTGTTCTGAAATGCTCAAAAACTTCTGAATAACTACTTAATAACAAAGAAGAAATGACATATTTTTCTAGCCAAAAGTGCCCAATACAAATAATAATAAGCTATCGTTTTTTAGCAAATATGTCATTTCTAATGCCTACTTTTTATCTACAAACAATCAGGCCCGTCCATATTTGCAATCCATTCTTTAATCAAAGCTACGCCTTCTTCATGCACAACAGAACGTGCCAACTCTGGCATCGCAACATCTAGCTCCACAGAGTTCATGCGAAAAGGCATAATTGATTCTTCTGGCTGGCCTGGCACAATTGCATAGGCAAAACCACCCGAACCACCGCCAGCCGCAACAGGAGGCTTACAAACTCCCAAAGCTGTCAAATTTTCTTCATAATAATAAAGCGACAAGCCAGAATTATCGGCTTCTCCTTCGGGATTGTGGCAATGTCCGCAGTTGGTATCTAAGTATGCTCTTGCTCTTTCATTCAAAGTCCCAGAATTTGGGTTGTTCCATATAGGCGTTGTTGGAGCATCGGCACTACTAGGATTATTGGTCAAATATCCCATTTCAGCCCATTTGTCCAACTGATTCATCGTGCCATCGGCATAATCGTAGTCGCTATTGATATTGCGAGCTTTCGGCCCAATTGGTATCAAAGTGCTATCTTTTTTGTGGCAATCTTTACATTCATTTTTATTCGGAATCAAATAATTTGTTGAACGTGAAGAGCCGTCATAATGTATCCATTCGACTTGCGTTTGCCGTCCGATAAGCGAAAAAGTTGCTGCTGTTTGCTCATCATTCCACAAATAGGAATGAGAATCCCATTCATTTTCGAGCTTAATCAACAAACGTGTTTCAATGATTCTTCTGCCTTTTGTTGCATCTCTAAAATCGTTGTTATAATAAAAAGTTTTGATAATAGTAGTTCCTACTGGAAAATCGAAAATATCTTCGCCATTATAAACTGCTGCCGAACCTTCTGGCATATAAATAAAACGTGCTTTTTGGGCATAATCCGAAAACAAAGGTGTATTAATTTCATACGGTAACACATCAGTTACAGGCAGTAAGTCAGCTATATTTCCATCAAAAAAATTATATTCTGAAAGTGTATTATAAGGCAAATCTGCAAAATTAAAATGTGCAGTATCTCTTTGTTCTTCTTTCGTACAGGCTTGAAAATATAGTGCTGAACTTAATGTAATGATTAGTAAAATAAGTAAGTGATGTTTGGCCATAATATTTGTTTTAGATGTTTTTTAATTTAAAATTCCTATTTATCAATCAGTCATTTTCGTTTTGACGTTTTAATGACAATTAATTATTTGCAATAAAATACTATATTTTATATATAAAAATGTCGTCAGAAAATCAAAAAGATTGACCTTTTAAAAATTAGTCTTTTGGTGCAAAAAAAGCGTTAAGCACAGAAACCTGTCTGAGCGATTTTGAAAAAGTGTTTATTTTTTCGAAAAAAATCAAGTAAACAAGTTAAAAACATGCTTAACAACAAATTTAAGCGAGTTTTTTCTGTGTAGTTTTTTTTGT
>JBMZCV010000288.1:0-2534 GCA_049613665.1 Chitinophagales bacterium
GTTTTTAGGGCGAACATTTGTCAGTAAAATAACATCAAATTCGACACCCCACCTGTCAGGTCTCAACAAACGGATAATATTTTTGAAAAATTTTACCTAAAAAACTAAAAACAAGCCATTATTTTCTGTATTTTTAATTGTTTTCCATACTTATCAATATGAAAAGCCTCTGGAAACAAGCGTTTTAGCCGTTTTTCAACATCTTTCACACTTACCTTGCCATCTTTATTTTCGTCCAACCCAGCATTTTGCCGATACATCTTTGAAGGTTTTTGATACAACACAAAAGAAGAGTCGCCTGTCAAAGCACGAGGATATAAAATAGCCAAATACAAGTCGGTGATATTTTCGTAAGGGCGATATTTGATGCGAACCCGATGCAAATATTCATACACATAATCAAGCTGTTCGGTAGGCGTAAGCTTTTTGAGCTGCTTGATAGTAATGCCAAAATCACCTATTGTGTTGGGCATAAATTGAATGAGACCTGTCGCTCCACTGCCTTTCAGATTGACAGCATTGGGATTTAGGCGAGACTCCGAATACATCACCGCCATGAGCCATTCGGGTGGCACACGCAACTTTTTGGCGATACGCCGCACCTTATATTCAAAATTGTTTATATCCTTTACATAATGGCTTGCTTCCTCCAGCAAATACAAATTGCCTGTACTTCTGCCATTAAAGAAACCATTTTGCTGTGTTCCGATAAGGTAATACACAAATGAATTGCTGGCCAAAAAAAACAAAAACAAAAAACTCAACAGTCGAACATCTAAAATGAGTTCCTTATCACTATTGAACTTTATGAGCTTTGCTTTTTTCTTTTGCTCCCAAATTTTTATTAATTTTTTTTTCATTATCATTAAATACTCGGACAAATTTTATGCTACAAGTAATAGAAAACTAAAACCTCAATTTTTGAGGCATTAGAGCAATTTGTCCTATTATTAAATAGTGCTAAAGATTTAAGTGCTAATCAATACAAAAAAAATGCTATTATTTTTACACGAATAGTATTTTTTTTAGATATTTTTTGTAAAAACACATTGTTTTTAGTATCTTTACAACATCTTTTGTAAAGTATTAAAAAAGTAAAACAAAATTACTAAAATAATTGGAATTTTGCAAGCTTAAAAATACTTTGTTTAAATATTATACCACAATAATAACTAAAGAATGCCACTAAAAAGTTAAGGAAAACTAAAATAATTAGTAACTAAATCATATAAACATGGATATTATCAATGCCAATATTAAATTTATTCGGAAGCAAAAAAGTATGACACAGCAAAAGTTTGCTGACTACATCGGTATTAAACGGTCTTCGTTAGGAGCTTATGAAGAAGGGCGTGCAAAACCTAACTATGACACAGTAAACCGAATTTCCGAAAAATTTAATATCACTTTAGACAAACTCTTAAAATCTAACTTATCTGCTATTGCTGATGAAAGCGTATTTGGTCTTTCAAACAATAACAGAAATTTAGAAACAAAAAAAATATCGACCACCAAAAACGTATCTGACATAGCAGGCAAAGACCTCCGAATATTGCCTATTACGGTTGATAAAGAAGGCAATGAAAATATTGAGTTAGTGCCTGAAAAAGCTGCTGCTGGTTATCTCACAGGTTACGCAAATCCCAACTACATCAAAGATTTGCCTAAATTTAGATTGCCTTTTTTGCCAACAGGTACTTATCGAGCCTTTGAAATTGTAGGCGAATCGATGCTTCCTTTGCCATCTGGTTCTATCGTTGTGGGCGAATATGTAGAAGACTGGCAAAACATCAAAAACGGACAAACCTATATCGTTGTTTCAAAAGAAGAAGGCATCGTATATAAAAGAGTAACAAACACGATTGCCGAAAACAAACGACTCATCCTAAAATCCGATAATACCGATTATCCTGCTTATACCATCAAAATTGATGAAGTGGTAGAAGTTTGGAAATCGCAAGTTTTTATCAGCAAAGATATGCCTAGCACAGACACTACTTTAGAAAAATTAATGAGCACTGTTATGGAATTACAACAAGAAGTTATTAAACTAAAAGATGCAAAATAAGATGTTTTTTTTGAAAAATAAAAAAGCGATATGTAGTAGTTGTTGAAGCAATTTACGACATATCGCTTTTTGTATTTGGTTAAAGATTAGACAACGGCAAGAGTTGTCGTTTTTAATAAAAAATAAAGTGCCAAATTACTCAAATTATAGTGTGCTATGCTTAACAACATTCGAAAAGCAGACTATCTGAAAGACATAAGGGCAAAATTATAGAATGCTTTTTAAAATATACTTACGCCCTTGTTGGTGTTATCACTATAGCCGTCAGGTTAGTTAAAAAGCTGAATGTTATGATACCCCTTTGGGGTATTAGGCATTATTCCCAAAAAAATGTAAACGAGAATACGAATACCATTGGATTAAAGCGACTTTTTTCGTAAGACGAGGTGGTAGGCATTTTCAAAATGCCTGCCACCTTATTTTCCTATTATCGCTCATCTAAAATTTTGTGAATAAGGTTTATTAT
>JBMZCV010000289.1:0-2469 GCA_049613665.1 Chitinophagales bacterium
TTATAGTTTCTTTGGCACTTTTTGGAGCGAAAAACAATATTCTTGTTATGCTTAAATTCGACACCCCACCTGTCAGGTCTAAGAGTTATTTAGAACTTAACCTTGTTCTGATAGATAATAAGACCAACAAAAACGTATGTATTAATTTTTTTTTGCAAAATTAAGCATAAAAATTTATAATTTGGTTCTATTACCACAAAAAATGAATTCCTATACTCTTACTTCTTCAACAAGAAAAAACAATTTTGGTTTAGTTTGATTTTTTATAGCCCTTGTTAGCAATAATAATGAGACTTTAAAGCTTGCCTAGCTCTAAAAAAACACTTATATTCACATTCCTTTTTTTAGCAAAAAAACGAAAAACCAATGAACTCAAAAGAACTCCTCGAAAAGCTACAAAAACAACTGACCAAGAACGAAATAGAAAGCGTTATTGAACAGCTAAAAGAACTGTTTGCACACACGCCAAAACTCAAACACATACTACAACAAGAAGCACGCTATAATCGCCTTGTGGAGCAAATCCATTTAGGAACGATAAGCAGAGATAATGCAGATGTAGCGAAAAATAAAATGTTTATCGCTTTGTTTAATTTTATTAGTGAAGCAAAAAAGTTGTTTACAATCAATAAGAAAATAGGGAAACAAGATTTATTTGAACTTGTAGAAGAAATAGAAAAACAAACTGCCGAAAATACTGATTTACATGAGGAAATGCAACAAGCTATTACCAATATTTATATTGTGAAAAGCAAAAATGTAATCGCTAATGGTAGTGTTTCTTCGGGCAGAGATACCAATATAGGCGATGTTATACATAATTATTACAACTACGGAGATAAAAAAGTCAAACGCTTTTTGACGCTGCCGCCTTCCAAACCGAGTATTTTTATAGGCAGAACAAATGATATACAGACCATTCATACAAAACTGTTTCAGACCAATGAAAATATTTTGCTGCTCGTGAATGGCGAAGGCGGCATAGGCAAAACGACTCTCGCTGCCGCTTATTTCCATCAATATCACGAAAAATACCAGCATTTGGCGTGGGTGTTTGTGGCTACCAATATCGTAAATGCCTTGTTGAGCCTCAATATCTCGCTAAAAGTGCCGATGCCAGAGCGAGCGACAACAGCACAACGCCTAGATTTTTTGTTGCTAGAAATGAGTAGTCTCAACAAGCCGTGTCTGCTCATTATAGACAATGCCAACGATATAGAGGATTTGGCAAAATATGAGCCAAAACTCCGACAATGTCCCAATTTTCATTTATTGCTCACGAGCCGAATAAATGAGTGTGGCGATATGGAGTTTTACAAAATAAAGCCGCTAGAAAAGGATTTTCCAAAGCAATTGTTTGAGCAACACTACCCAAAACTGAAAGCGGAAGAACTGCCTATTTTAGAAAAAATACTAAAGGCAATAGACAACAATACGCTAGTGATAGAACTTTTGGGAAAAAGCCTGCGACAAAAAAATAGGCTCAAACAACGCTATCAACTCAAAGCACTATATGAAGATTTGCAAACAAAAGGCTTGTTTCAACTGCAAACCGACAAAAAGGTAAATACAAACTGGGGCGAAAAACGACAACAAGCCAAAGCAAGCTCCGAAGAAGTGATTGCGGCGATGTATGATTTGGAGCAACTCAATGAGCAGGAATGCCTGCTGCTGTCTAATCTCTCTGTGCTGCCTGCCGAATACCTGCCTTACGAAATGCTAGAACCGCTACTTAAACATATAGCAGAGCTAGACGATATAGTGCAGTCTTTGTATGAAAAAGGCTGGCTAGACTATGACGAAAGCGAAGAGACTGCCAAAATTAAGGTAAGCCCTGTGATACAAGCGGTATGCCGACAAAAAAATAACAGCTTGTTTGAAGACTGCCAAAACTTGATTTATGAAATAGCAGTTAAATTAAAGACAGAAGGAGGAAGCGGCCATTTGGTGAATGTGACTTATGAAGAAGCGGCTATTTATGTGCAGTATAGCGAATATTTGATAAGTAAACTAAAAGGTATAAATCATAATTTCGCAGTTTTGCATACAAGAATAGGCATTTTTTATACGACAATAGGAAATTTGGAAACCGCTTTGAGTTATTTTGAGCAATACAATGATTTAGAAAAAGAACTTTATGAAAGCTATCCACAAAATGTGAGCTTTAAAAACGGTTTGGCGATTTCGTATTCAAAACTAGGAGATACACACAGCAGTTTGGGGAATTTGGAAACCGCTTTGAGCTTTTTTGAGCAATACAATGATTTAGAAAAAGAACTTTATGAAAGCTATCCACAAAATGTAAGCTTTAAAAACGGTTTGGCGATTTCGTATTCAAAACTAGGAGATACACACAGCAGTTTGGGGAATTTGGAAACCGCTTTGAGCTTTTTTGAGCAATACAATGATTTAGAAAAAGAACTTTATGAAAGCTATCCACAAAATGTGAGCTTTAAAAACGGTTTGGCG
>JBMZCV010000290.1:0-2414 GCA_049613665.1 Chitinophagales bacterium
TTAAAAGGTCAATCTTTTTGATTTTCTGACGACATTTTTATACATTAAATACAAAATAATATTAAAATGTAATATTTTATTGCAAATTATTAATTGTCATTAAAACGTCAAAATGGAAATAGCTGATAAAGCATTCGTTTAGTGGCTAACGCATTGAAAATCAAGGTGTTATCTTGTTCTGAAATGCCCAAAAACTTCTGAACGACTACTTAATGATAGGCAGATTCGTTGCCAACACATTGAAATTTCTGGTGTTAGCTTCAACAAAATGTCACTTTGTTTTTGTCTGATTACTTATAATGGTCAAAAAAAGCAATACTTTTATAATAAAAGTATTGCTTTTTTTTATTTTTGTTATAACTAAATAATAGTATCTCTAAACTTTTGGTCAAAAAAAACATTAATATTTGATAGCTAAGACAATTTGTTGAATAATTATCATTTTTTTTAATGTTTGAAAAATACAAAACAACATAAAACAAGCATCTTTTGCGTTATGATAAGTGTGCAAAAATGAATTACTTTTGTAACAGTTTTTTTACAAAAAATTAAAGTTTTACGAATGAAAAAAATAACCTTATTTATTTTACTAACAGTCTTTCCCTTTATTTTTGGTCAAGCTCAATTTTTCAAAGCTGGCATTGTCGGCGGTCTGAATGCTTCGCAAATAGATGGCGACAACGAAGGTGGCTTCACAAAGTTGGGCGTAAATGCAGGCTTTATTTCGCAAGTAGATATTGCTCAGAGTTGGTATTTAAATTTTGAAATTTTATATACTCAAAAAGGCAGTGCTCCAGCTTTCAATACCGATAAGTATTTCAAAATTCAAACAGATTATGCCGAAATACCTTTGACAATAAAATATCACGACAAAAAAGGAGGATTAATTTTTGGTGCAGGTTTGGCCTTAGAGCGTTTGGTGCGTGCCAAATTTTTCAATGAGTTTGGCAATGATGTGAGTGAGTTGTATTTTATTGATGAAGGTAAGCCAAAAGATTGGAATTTGAGTGGTGTTTTGGAAGGCACTTATATGTTTAATCCTGTTTGGGGCATCAACTTGCGTTTTAGCAAATCTATTTTGCCATATCGTACCGATAGTTCTAGTCAGTTTCGCAACTTTGGGCAGTTTCATCGTAGTGTAGCAGTGCGTACTATCTTTTTGTTTTCGGCTATCGGAGACAAATAAAAAAACTTGAAAAACTAAAAAGGTACTTGTGATTTAAGTAGTTGTTCAGATGCCTTTCGGCATTAAAAAAGCGAAATAAAACGTTGATTATCAAGACATTAACAACAAATCGAACACTTTATGAAATAGCGATTGATACTTAAAAACTCGCACCTTTTTAGTATTTTTACAAATTATATTTTTTTGGATATATAAAAGCAGATAGTTTCTCGCACTTAAAATTATTGCTTTTGCTGATAATGCTTATATATTTTTTCGGCAGGAGCTTGTTCCAAATGGCCAATTAAATCCTTGTTTTTATCATAAATTTTGAAAGTAGGCGTATCATAAAAATCATTGAAATAATCGAAAATTTTCAAATCTTTGTCGTGTAAAAATACTACCTGTTCTGTTTTTTTCGGAAAATGCGTTTTTTCAAATTCAATAATGCTTTCTACATCAGCAAACGAAATGAAAACAAAAACTGTCTCACTAAAATCTTTCCAATGTTCCTTGATGTCTTCAATTTGCTCAACACAATGGTCGCACGTTGGGTCAAAATAAACGATGGTTAAGTAATGTTCATAAGCAATATTTTCGGCTGTTGCTATCTCGCCTTCTAAATCATAAAAGCTAAAGTTGGGCAAAATTTTTGCTTCTTGTGCTACTGCATTTTGAAAAACGAAAGTACAACATATCGCAAGGATTAAAAAAAGATGTTTCATAAAAAAGGTTTGTTTTTTCGTTAAAAAAATTGGCTCATTAAATGCCAAGCACTAATTTGTGCTAACACATTGATATTTGGTTCAAAGTGAAATCACTTGGTCTAAAGAACAATGGCACTTTTTGCGTGCAATATGTTATGTAATTGTTTGGTTTTTACTTAAATGTTACCAATAAATTTGCATTACCAAAACACAACTTTGGTATTTAACATAGTAAGAAAGCGTTTTAAGTAAATAATTTCAAATAATTCTTGCTGTTTTTTGTTTTTGTTATTTGCATGAAGTCTAATTTCTGTAAAAACCACCAAATGATTTCACTTTGAACCGATATTTGGTGTGTTAGTTTTCACAATTTGTAGCATAAATCTATCCTATTACTCAATACGCTGTAAAGTAAATTATGTAAGATTTTTCAAAAAAATATTACTCTTTTGTTCAGACCTGACAGGTTTTAGAAACCTGTCAGGTAGGCTGTCGAATTTCATGGTGTTTTTTTATAAACATTCGCCCTATTTTTTGTAAGA
>JBMZCV010000291.1:0-2402 GCA_049613665.1 Chitinophagales bacterium
AGTTTTTAACTACCAGATAACTTTGAATTGGATGAATAGGTAGCTAAAAGCTACCGTTTTGGTTTAGCACGAGTTAAAAACTCATGCTGGTACATTTTTTTGCTGATATTTTTTTTAATATTAAGACTTATTATTTTGTCATTTCTTACAAAAAATAGGGCGAGTGTTTAGAGGCTGTTTAAATTCTATTCTTTGGCTTAAAAAAAGCATCTTTTCCGCTCAAATTTTCCCTTTTTTTCGAGCCGTAGCGGTGCTATGCCACTCAAAAAAGTATCAATTTGAACAAAAAATCTAGCTTTTTCAGCATCAAAAACAAAATCTAAACAGCCTCTTATAAAAAAACACCACGAAATTCGACACCTCACCTTTTAGGTTTAATCTAAAAAACTATCTGTTTTAGAAAAGTAATGTTTTGGCTAGGAATTGGTATAAATAAGCAAAATCAAAACTATGAAAATCAATCGACAGATACTATTAATACTGATATTATGGATAGTAAATAGTTCTCTTAGCTTTGGGCAAATAAAAAATTCGTCAAAAGTGCTTATTTCAAAAGAGAATTTAATCGTAACAAGAAACAATTTAATTAGAATTGTGGCACAGCAAGAAAAACCTGTTTCTATTCATCAAGTAAAAGCTACATTTCAAGAATCTGGTAAGGAAAAAGAACCATTTGAAATTTCAGAAAAAAATGGCTATTTCTTGCTCACACCTCGCACTATTGGAATAATTGAATTACACATTACAATAGGAGATACTATCGAAACTAGAAAATTGATAGTAAAGCCAATGGGAGCAGTTGGGCGATTAGGAGCTTACAAAGCAAATACGGATAAAAAAATTAGTTTAGGCGAATTTAAAGCACAAATGGGAATAGTTGCAAGAATTGAATGTTGTGATATTGATGGAAAATACAAGGTATTAGGCTTTGAAGTAATAAGAATAAGCAACAAAAATGTAGTTGAAAGATGTATTAATAAAGGCGGAGGATTTGGAGAAAAGACAAGAAATATAATTAAGAAAGCACAATCAAACGATACTTTTATCTTCCGAAAAATTAAATATAAATGCCCATATTTAGAAAAACCGCAAAGACTTGATGATATGATTTTTGAAATAGAATAATGTTTTTTTATGCAAAAAATAAAGACAAGAAGTTAGAATAATATCATTCTTAACAATTAGCATTTAATTTCTTTGCACTTTCCATCAACCCACACTTCGCTAATGTTGCCAATACTTCTGCTTTCGTTTTAGGAGGATTTTTAAGTCTTTTAAGCATTTTCATAAAAGCTTTACAAACCAATTTGGGATTGATGTCTATCAAATTTGAAATAAATTCATCTGGTTTTTGGATTTCAATATCATATTTTGCCAAAGCTTTATTAGGAAAATCTTTTGTATTAAATGTTTTAATTAAGTCTGCATGACATCTAATAGCACAAGCTACAACAACGTGTCTATCGTCTTTATCGGGCAATACTATACTCGAAATTAAATCTTCAAACTTTGAAACATTAGCATCAGGAAAAGCTCTATTCATAGCTTTTATAGTAAGCTTCAATTGCTTTCGGCTTAAATCTGTTCGATTTATTAAAAGGTTTCTTATCCACTCTTCTTGAATGATATCTGACCATTTTGGTTGAAAAAGACCTGCTGCTGCCAATGATAACAATATATCTCTTACTGGAGCAGGATAGAGTACACAAGCATCTAATACGACTGTAAATTGCGGAGTATATATCATTCGTACCCAAGATTTAAATTTTGTGCCTGCTCTGCCAAAAAATCAAGCTGTGCTTCACGCTCTTTTGCGAGTTGTTCTTCATAGGTTTTTACATCTTTCAAAAGCACTCGCCTATGGCTACCGACTTTAAAAAAAGGGATTTTTCCCATTTCTAAAAGCTTAATGAAATAAGGGCGTGATATATGAAGCATATCAGCAGCTTGTTGTGTGCTTAGTTCTGAATGAGAAGGAACAATAGAAATCGTTTTACCTTCTGCCATATTTTGAATAATAACAGCCAGCAAATTCAACGCTTTTTTAGGTATGGTAATAAACTCGCCTATTTCTAAAATTTGAATTTTGACATCTGTTTTACCAGAAGACTTTATATTTTGAGAAACAATTTGCACATCTTTTAGCGAATTTAAGGCAATTGTTTGTTCTATTTTGGTGGTTTTGCTTATTAAGGTATTCATTTTATCACTTTTCTACTAAAGATAAACGAAATAAACGAAATGAACAACTTTTTTTTCAAAAAATAACATAAAAAAATCTTCAAGATTTTTAAAATCTTGAAGATGGGCTGTCGAATTTAAGAATAACAAGAATATTGTTTTTCGCTCCAAAAAGTGCAAAAGAAACTATAAAACAGGTATGAGTTTTCAACTCGTACCAC
>JBMZCV010000292.1:0-2402 GCA_049613665.1 Chitinophagales bacterium
GTAAGAAATGACAAAATAATAAGTCTTACATATTAAAAAAAATATCAGCAAAAAAAGTGTACCAGCATGAGTTTTTAACTCGTGCTAAACCAAAACGGTAGCTTTTAGCTACCTATTTTCGTTCAATTCAAAGCTATCTGGTAGTTAAAAACTACCAATTTGATGTGGTACGAGTTGAAAACTCATACCTGTTTTATAGTTTATTTGGCACTTTTGGGAGCGAAAAACAATATTCTTGTTATCCTTAAATTCGACAGCCCACCTGACAGGTTTCTAAAACCTGTCAGGTCTGAACAAAAGAGTAATATTTTTTTGAAAAATGTTACATAATTTACTTTACAGTGTGTTTATATAAGCTTTTAAAACAAAATAGCTATAACTGAACAGTTACGTTTTTTTTTATTGAAAAAGCGTTGCATCAGGATATGCGGTCAAATTTGGTGCTACGGCAGTTTCTTCTAGTGAAATAGGCAGCCACAAATCTTTTTCATCAAAATTGCCAGCACGCTCTGGGTCATTTGCGAAAAGCTGGGCATTGGCACGGCCAGAACGCACCAAATCGTACCAACGGTCGCCTTCCATAGCCAACTCTGCTCGCCTTTCATACCAGATGACTTCTTGCAAGCTCCAATTTTTTTCGCTCATAAGTTGGGCAGCCGTTTTAAAACCTCCTGTATTATCGCCAGGCCCTGCTGCTCGTTCTCTCACAGCATCAATATGCTGCATTGCTTCGCCATCAGCACCGCTTCCTCTATGCAAAGCCTCAGCAAGCATCAGCAATACATCGGCATAACGAATGACATAAGTATTGGCATCTTTCGTCAAATTTGGTTCGCCACCATTTACATTATTTCCTGTATAACCTTTATAATTCGCATATTTCTCTTGAAAATAGCCTGTATAATCAACAGGATTGTTTTGTGTCAAATCTACAACAGGAGAACAAGCTTCTCCAGCTTCGCTAATTTCACTGCTCAATTCTTCAACAGAGGTAAGTGTCACATCTTTGCGATAGCCATCATCATTTAGGTAGTGGTCAGAAAGCTCTTGCGTTGGCAACATAAAACCCCAGCCTGTTTGATAATCTGGGTGGTCTTCGCACAAGCCTCTAATACCGCACAACTGCACAATGCCGTTTCCATCTACTCCTTCAAACCAATCCCAATCGCTAGAATATAGATTGCTGTGTTGAATTTCAAAAACAGATTCGATAGGGTTTTTTGTGCCAAATTTAAATAAATCTTGATAGTCATCTTCGAGTTGATAAATGCCAAAATCTACTACTTGTTGTAAATGTTGGGCTGCCAACTGAAATTTTTCGGCATTGTCGCTATCTAAATCTGCCCAATATAAATAGACTTTTCCGAGCAAAGCGGAGGCTGCTGCTTTGTTGGCTCTGCCTACTTCATTGGAGGAAACCGTAACAGGCAATAAGGCAATGGCTGCTTCCAAATCGCTAACAATAGCACTAAAAACGGTAGTCATATTGTTTCTTTGCAATTGATTGTTGTCGGGTGTCAGTAAATTGGTTACGACAGGAATAGGCCCAAAATGTTTGAATAATTCAAAGTGATAGTAGGCACGCAAAAATTTTGCTTCTGCCTGATATTGTTCTACTAAAGGAGTGCTGATATTTACATTCTCAAGAACTGTATTTGCTCTGAAAATACCGATATAATTTCGTCTATACAATGGTTGTGTCACAACATTTGTATTCGTATTTGTAAAATCGTCAAACTCTTGCCAGCCTGGTTGGTCGTTATTAGATTGGTCACCGCCAGCATTGGCATTGTCGGAGCGTATTTCACCATACATGATATAGGAAATCCACTGACCATAAGCCATTGACCAGCCTAAAGGGTCATAGGCAGCTACAAGAGCAGTATAAACTTGCTCTTCGGTAATAAAAAAGTTGCTAGAAAGATATTCATTGACAGGATCTACATCTAGCACATCTTTGTTGCAGCCAAATTGACTGACTAAAAGCAAGATGCCAATGATGAGAAAATGCGTTTTTTTATTGAAATGTATCATAAATTGCCAATTTATCATAGATGAATAAGTTAGTTGTTATTTTGTGAGCATACATAACTTTCAACAAACTTATAAGAAAAATGTTTAATGAAATTTTTTAAAGCTATTTAATTAAAATCTAAACAGCTTTTTTTTGAGGACAAAATTTAACAATGATTCGGACATTTTTTTATAACAATATTCAGGTGAATAAAAAAATGCCTTTTGACAAGGGAAACATACTATTTTTCAGTTCAAAAGGCTATAAAATTTGCAACTATTGGTTACCTTAGCCTAAAAAAAATAGTATGTTTAAGCCTTTGATAAAAAAATGGGTTCTTTGACAATTTGGGTGGTGCAAAGATAACATAAGGAAGAAATTATATCTT
>JBMZCV010000293.1:0-2372 GCA_049613665.1 Chitinophagales bacterium
AAGTTTAATAACACAAAACAAACAAAATGACTTAATAAGTAACAGGTCTATTATATGAAAAAAGGTCATTTTCAACTGTTTTCTCGCCTTCCAAAACAACTTGCAAACTACCTAAATGGTCGTAAACTTGCACTTGCGGAGCAGTCTTATAATTTTGCTCGGTGCATAAATATACTACATTTTTTGCTGGATTAGGATAAAGTTGTGAGTTTATATTCATTATAGTTTCTATATTATTGATAGACGTAGAAATCGAAGGAACGACAACACTACTTGACTGCATACAACCATAAGCATCTGTAATGCTAACAACATATTCGCCTGCTGCCAAATTGTCGATATTTGCACTTGTATGTCCATTATTCCACGCATACGATACAGGTTCTTGAGCATTAACAAGTGTTACAAATGCCGTTCCATTTTGTTCATTTGGGCCAGAAGCTGTCGTTTCTATCGTTATATCAAAGCTTGGGCTTGTGCTTAGTTTGATGCTAAAATTTTGGCTTGTTTCGTTGGCATCTGTAACTTTAACCAAATAATTTCCTGCCGAAATATCGCTACGAAAAGCTGTTGTATTGCCATTTTCCCACAAAAAGCTAAAAGGTGGATAAATGCCTGTTGCTGTGAGTGTAATGCTACCATCTTGATGAGCAGCACAACTCGGCGATTGACGCAAAACATCTAATTGTCCGAAATTTGCACCTATATATTGTCTATTGCTTTGTTGATTATTGCCACTTATTTCTTCACCCAACAAAGCTTGATAGATTTCTTTTGTCGTTGCATCTTGTACAAACACAATAGTTCGCAACTCATTGAAATTCAAGTAGTTAGCTATTTTGTGTGTAAACTCATATGAGTATTTTTCGTTTTTATTCATGCTAGTTAAGACTTCGCCATTTGCATGAGGTAACATTTTTCGCATCGTATAAAAAAAAAGATTCACGCCATTTGAACCAATATTGTCAGCTTCAATTTCTTTTTCTATCAAAACAACATGCAATCTCAAATTTTCGCTATTTATATCAATATGAGGCATTATTTCGATGTTGAAATAGAGTGTTGTGTCTAAATTATTAATATGTATTTTTTCTTGCAATGTCAAGGAAATAAAACTTGGAACATTGTGCAAGTTTTGCAGTTGATTGATGGTTGGAACAGGAAAAAATCCAGATACTGCCGTGCCTGATAGATAAACCGAAGGTACGCCAGCAATTTCGTAAGCTTGCAAACGAGTGTCAATATCTGTGGTATTGGCAAAATAAAAAGCATCGAAGCTAGGAAAAGGAGTATGATAAGAAATAGGTGCAATTGGGGAGATATTGCTCTGTAACAAACCTGTTAGCTCGGCATCAATTGTAGCACAACTTGAACATGAGGCATTTGTGAAATTTTCGACCAAAGTAATGTTTTCGCTAAAGCTAAAAAAGCTATTGGTTTGCAAATGTAGTGTGTCGTTATCTTGGTTGTTGTCTATATTTTGATTGACATGAGTGAGCCAAATTTTAAGCTGTTGTTCGCCTTCATTCGTTGGATAAAATACTTGATTGAGTTCAAAAAGATAATTCTCGAAACTAGCGATATTTATATTTAGAATTTCTGTCTCTTTGGGTTCGTCATCATTCAATTGCCAATTTATTTTCAAACTATTAATCGTTTCTAAGCCAGTATTTCGGACTATTCCAGATAAAATATGTGGCTTTGTCAAAACATAATTTGGCAGTTCCAAACTTTGCAATTCGGCATCTAGCGTTGTTGGTGGCGTTGCAGTGAAATAAAAAGTTTGATTGTCTTGATAAGTATTTCCAGACAAAATCAATACCTCTTGCATTAGAACCTCAAAACTTCCTTCATTGTTGATACAGCAACCAATCGTAAAACTCAAATTGGCGTGAAGTGGTACGCAAACCGTAGTTGTTTCGGCACTATTATTGTCGAACCAACTTGCTTCGGCCAATAGTTCGTCGGTATCTGTATCGAACAATTGCCAAGTTGTTTCGCTACCATTTTGGCCTGTCGAAATTTGAATATTGATGGCAATAAAGTTTTCATCCAAACAGTCTGCTACACAGATTTTGAATAAAAAAAGAAAAAATGCAACTGAAAATAAATTATTGTAAGACATATTTTTTTTTGAAAAAGCAAAGAAAAACATTTTTTATTAAAAGTGGAAGACAGTTAAAAATAAAAAGCAATAACTGATTGGTAAACATCAATTATTGCTTTTGAGATTTTTTTAGACATACATAAGTAGTCAGACAAAAATAAATGCACATCTCATTGTTGTCAACACACTGAACATCAATGCGTTAGCAGCTATTTTGTATGTTTTAAAAAGGATTATATAGTCTTGTCCTTATGTCTTTCAGGCA
>JBMZCV010000294.1:0-2353 GCA_049613665.1 Chitinophagales bacterium
TATTTTTTTACAAAAAGCAAAATGAATCAAAAACAACATATCTCAAACGGTTTTTTTTATGAAAAAGACCAACATAATATCGTGACAATAACGATAGACATGCCAGAAAAAAAGATGAATGTCATCAATATAGCTTTTGGCGAAGCTTTAAAACAAACAGTTGAAAAACTAGCTAAAGAAACAGATTTGGCAGGTGTTATTTTGACTTCTGCGAAAAAAACATTTATTGCAGGTGGCGATATTGATACCATTTATGAAATAACAAAAGCAGAAAATGCCTTTTTATTTGCCGAAAACCTCAAAAAAAGCTTGCGAGCCTTAGAAAAACTAGGAAAACCTGTGGTTGCGGCCATCAATGGAACAACACTTGGCGGAGGCTTAGAAGTAGCTTTAGGCTGTCATCATCGAATTGCTATGGACTCTACAAGCACAAAAATAGGTTTTCCAGAAGTCACTTTAGGATTACTCCCCGGGGCTGGTGGTGTTGTCAGAACCGTTTGGTTGTTGGGCTTAGAAAAATCATTGCCTTTGCTCACAAAAGGGACTCGTCTTTCGGTACAAAAAGCTCATCAATTAGGTTTGATAGATGCTTTGGTCAGCGATAAAAAAGCGATGTTTGAGCAGGCGAAAAAATGGATTTTAGAAAATCCGAACGCCATTGCTCGTTGGGATAACAAAAAATATAAAATTCCAAATGGTAAAGCGAATCACCCACGAGTAGCACGCATTTTGCCTGTAATGCCAGCCATTGTAGCGAAAGAAACTTTCAATAATTATCCTGCTCCGCAAGCCATTTTAGCAGTCGCCATCGAAGCTGCAAGTGTCAATTTTGATACCGCTTGTCGCATCGAATCACGTTATTTTGCCCAATTAGTAGTGAGCAAAGAAGCCAAAAATATCATGCACACGCTTTGGTTTCAAAACAACGAATTGAAAAAAGGCAAGAGCCGACCGCAGAATGTAGAGCGGCAAACGACCAAAAAAGTAGGAATTTTGGGTGCAGGAATGATGGGACACGGAATTGCTTATATTTCGGCAAAAGCTGGCATTGAAGTCGTGTTGAAAGATATTGACAAAGAGCGTGCAGATGTTGGAAAAGCAAAAATTGCAGCGATTATGGATAGGCGTGTGCAGCGTGGCAAAATGACGGCGGAAAAAAAGCAAGCTATCTTGAATCGCATCGCCACAACAGGAGATGCAAACGATTTGAAAGGCTGTGATTTGATTGTGGAAGCGGTGTTTGAAAGTCGAAATTTGAAGGCAAAAGTGACACAAGAAGCCGAAACAGCAATAGATGAAACGGCTGTTTTTGCGTCCAATACCTCCACTTTACCGATTACAGGACTTGCCGAACAATCGAAGCGACCAACGCAATTTGTCGGTTTGCACTTCTTTTCGCCTGTTCATCGTATGCAGTTGGTAGAAATTATTAGAGGCGAAAAAACAGATGACAAGACTCTCGCAAAGGCTTTTGATTTTGTGTTGCAAGTCGGAAAAGTGCCGATTGTGGTCAATGATAGCAGAGGTTTTTACACTTCTCGTGTGTTTTCGACTTACACAGGCGAAGGCATCGAACTGTTGGCAGAAGGACAGCATCCTCAGGCGATAGAAATGTGTGGTCGTTTGGCTGGAATGCCTGTTGGGCCGTTGGCCTTGCTCGATGAAGTGAGCCTAAAACTTGTGAGCGACATCAGGAAACAAACACTCAAAGATTTGGGACAAGAGGAAACGAAAGCAGATGCTACGCAAAAGGTTTTAGATATAATGGTCGTAGAAAATGGCCGTTTTGGAAAGGCAAACGGTGCAGGTTTTTACGAATATCCGAAAGGCGAAAGTAAGTTTTTGTGGCCCAAATTGAATGAGCTTTTTGCGACCGAAAACCCACAACTTGAACAAGAAACCATGATAGAACGCTTGATGTTTGCACAAGCCATAGAAACGGTGCGTTGCTTCGAAGAAGGTGTTTTGACATCTTCGGCAGATGCCAATATCGGCAGTATTTTCGGTTGGGGTTTTGCTCCTTTCAAGGGCGGTACTTTGCAATACATCAATGATTATGGTATTGCTGATTTTGTGAAGCGTGCTAAAGTGTTGAGTGAAAAGTATGGCAAGCGTTTTGAGCCGCCTGCTATGTTGGTGGAAATGGCGGAGGCGAAAAAGGCTTTTGCGTAGGAAAAATAACAAATCCTTAATAACAAACCCTCAAGGTTTTTAAAACCTTGAGGGTGGGGTGTCGAATTTCATGGTGCTTTTTTATAAACGTTCGCCCTATTTTTTGTAAGAAATGACAAAATAATAGGTTCAAAGTGAAATCATTTGGTAATTTTTACAGAAATTACACTTCATGTAAATA
>JBMZCV010000295.1:0-2319 GCA_049613665.1 Chitinophagales bacterium
AAGTTTAATAACACAAAACAAACAAAATGACTTAATAAGTAACAGGTCTATTGAACAAAACACCGTTTGACATACCATTTGCATCAACGATATTTCCATCGGAAAGCAACAAAGCTGCTTTTATTTCTACCACAACATTTATATCGCTTGCACTTCTAGCTTCCAACAATACCCAATCAACTATATTGGTAGGCATATTAGTCGTCATTTCAGCACCGCTATAACTCCAAGGAAAACGGTCGTAAGGTTGATTGGTTGGCAAAATGCCAGATTCTATCAAAGTTGTATTCATATCAACGCCATTGAATGCACCTTCCAAATGAGCTTTTGCTTGAACGAGCAAACCATTATTAGTAGCACAAATTTCGGTACAGTCTGCTTGCACATCGAAAGTAGCATTTGGCGTTGTCAAATAATCGGTCAGGCCGTTCCAAGAGTCGCAATCATCTTTGAGCCAATAATCTAGCCAAGGAATTAAGGCACTAAACATAACTTCGTGCTGAATCGGTCTATCCAAAAATGGCCCTTGTCCGATGCAAGTGAAGCCTTCGCCCAAGTAGCAGCTTGTAGCACTTCCATCGCTAAAATGACAATGTGTGCCGTCTGTGATATTGTAAAAAACATTGCAGCTTGCTGCCAAAGCTTCATACATTGGTATTTGATGGTCTTCGTTTGGTGTAACGCAGTCTTTTGTCGATGCTATTGTCAAAGCTGGCATCATAATATTTGCGGCAGCAGCTATGGCAGAAGGATTGGTTTCGGCGGCAGCAAAGGTAACTATTGTTGTAAAATTTGCATTGGCTTCGGCAGCCAAAAAAGCCGAACCACCACCCATAGAGTGTCCCATCACGGCAGATGTAGGTGCTATTTTACCAGAAAATGAAGAGTTGGAATCATTGCCTAAAGCTTGTATAGCATCGCCAACGAAAGCTAAGTCGAGGCCAAACGTACCATGATTAGGCGAAAAGTTGCCTTCTGTTGTTGGCAAAGCGATGATGTAGCCCAAAGGCACGAGGGTTTCCCACAAATGCGAATATGAGCCTGCTCCAATCGTAAAGCCATGTCCAAATACAAGCACAGGAAATTGGCCATCAGCAATATTGCCATTTTCAGTTGGATAGTACACATCGGTCGGAATGTCTCGGCTGCGGCTATTGTCGGTAAATGTTTGGCTCATATTGCCCACTTGATAGTTTTGAGCAACTAAAGCGGTAGATAAACATAAGAGAAAACAAAATAGGAGGCTAACTTTTTTCATGTTTATAAGTTTTTATTTTTTATCTTAGATTAGAAGACAGAGGTAGTTTAGATGTTATAAAAAAGTATCTTTCCCACTCAAAAAATCTAGTTTTTTCAGCAAAAAAACAAAATCTAAACAGCTTCTTGTAAAAAGAGTAGCTAGGTTGTTTTGCAAAAGTAATTGTTTTTATGAACAATGGTTCATTTTATCTAAAAAAAAAACATTTAAATTTATGTTTTAATGTTATTTTTTCTATTTTTATACAACGTTTTTCCTACTTTGCTCATCTACTTATCATAAAGTTTTTTTTGTCAAACTTTCTTTCGGCTTGATATTTGTAGTTTACAAATTATAGTATAATAAGTTTGCAACAACAAAAGCATATCAATCGTATAGCTTAGTGTTTTTTTTATTTCAAAGTGAAAGAAGCATCACTATACTTCTTCTTATTTTTTAATGTTAGAACTAACAATAAATAAAGAAGACTCATCGTTTTTACTAAAAATATTTGATGACCTTATTTAATTCAACACGCCTATGAACAAAGGAATTACTTATGAAGATTTAATCCGTTATGCTTATCATGAGACAAGTGTAGCTGAAACAGCTTATATTGCTGGCAAAATAAAAACTAATAAAGAGTTGCAATACCGTTATGAAGAAGTGACAAGTATGCAAGATATTTTAAATTTCGTGCCTATTAGTTCGCCTCATCCGTCATCTGTTCAGCTTGTGTTGAGCAGCAATAGCAACAAAAGTACACATTTAGAGCCTTTTTATTGAAGTGCAGTTAGGCAGTTGGCCAACGACATAAAAAAGTGTTTTCTACAACTTTTTTATAAATAAATAGGTAGGCAAAACGATGATACACAGCCGTTTCCGCTTTGAAACTACTATGACAAAACTTATTTAATAGTTGTTTTATATGTTTTAAAAATAATTATATAGTCTTGTCCTTATGTCTTTCAGGCAGTCTGCTTTTCGGCTGTTGTTCATTTTTTTGCTTGACAAAAAAAACGAACCAAAAAAAAGTCAAGACTGTTTAAAAATCTTAACGCCTTTTGTCACAAAAAAAACTA
>JBMZCV010000296.1:0-2312 GCA_049613665.1 Chitinophagales bacterium
AAAAAAGCTTAGTCGCTAGAAATATGCGTTTAAAACGGCAAAGCGGAAATTGCTGGTTTAATAAAAATATTTTTTGCTTTTTTTTAAGTAAAAAACACTTACTTTTATTGAATAGAATTGCTTAAATAGTGAATTCATGGAAAAACAGTTTAAGTCTGTTTTTTTTAAGCTTAAAATATTTTTATTTTGTTAACAAAAATAGAATTCCCTATACTTATGATTCAAAACGAATACAATATTGTAGCAAAACTAAAAGCTGGAGATAAAAAGCCCTTAGACGATATATATATAGCATATCGTGAGCCTTTGATGAGAACTGCAACTAGAAAATTTAGTAGCTTATCTAGCGAAAAAATCGAAGACTGTGTTTTGACAGCAATAAAGAATTTTTATGCTAATGTTATAAAAGGAAGTTTTGAGAAACGAAACAATGCTAGTATTAAATCTTATCTAACCGCTTTAGTTAATAATCGTTGTTTAAATATAATCGCAAAACGAAAAGTTCGCCAACGTCATGAGCCTCATTTGGTTTATTTGCTTGATCAAAAAAGCTTAGATGGGCAAGAGATTTTGGAAAACAAGGAACAGCTGGCCATGCAAGCGGAGTTAATTGCAATTCTTTTAGAAAGTATGGAAGAATTGCCCGAAAATTATCGTCAGTTGCTTTCGTTGCGATATTGGAAAAAAATGAAGCTAAAAGATATTGCAACGTTCAGCAATTATTTGAATGAATCTTCTGTGAAGATGGCTCACAAACCAGCATTAAAAAAGCTAAGACAAATAATGCTTGTAAAATGTAAAAGCAAAAATATTAATATCAATAAAATAACCATTTAAAAAAAATTAAACTATGTATGATACCTTAAAAGACCTTAATTTATTTGATAGCTATTTTGAGGGGAGAATGACTATCGAAGAAGAAGAAAAGTTCGAAAAACGATTGGATAATGACACTCCCCTTCAACTTGCTTTTGAAGAGTATAAAATAATGCGACTAGGTGTTTATGTGGCAGAGGAGAAAAGAAAGGAGAAAGAAGATGAGAAGTTTAGAAAAATTGAGGAAGCAGTAGTTATACCATTAAAGTCACACTTTAATATAAAGCCTTTTTTATTTTTGGTAGCGGCTTTGGCTTGCTTATTTGTAGGTGCTAATTCTTATCAAAGTTATTTAGCAACTCACTTAATGAAGAAACATGCTTATCCAATGCCGACAACTATGGATAAAACTACTCAAAATGATTTTGACACTGCATTTGAAAAAGGTGTTTATTTACGAGAGCAACAAAAATATGATGAAGCTTTGAAAATGTTTGAAAACGTACTCGAAAATGATAAGCTCAATATTGATAAGGCTGAATTAGAAATCGCTTTAATACAGATAAAACAAGGAGCGATAGAAAAAGGGAAAGAGAGTTTAGATAATGTTCTAAGAGTTTCAACAAATGATGACTTAAAAAAAGAGGTTCAAGTAATATTGACCAAACTGACTAGTTTTTGGTTTTCTTTCTAAACCATCCAATAATGGTAGCAGCAAATAAAACTATGAAAATAGCGAGACAATACCAAATATGATATGAATTTGAGGAGTCTTTTGTAATAATGTCTTTTTTTTCTAGTACAACAGCATTAGTTTGCCCATTTAGCATAAATGCTGCCCAATAATAAGGAGCTTTACATTTTTTAAATTCTTTCAAATATTTTAGTTTAGCTTCTTTTAATGCAATATTTTTACGTTTGCCTTGTGCCAAAAAATCGTAGAAATATTCCAGTAGCTTGCTAGTAGGTTCATCAGCAACACGCCAAAGCGTAGATAAAACACATTTTGCATTGTGTCTGCGAAAGTCATAATTTAAGCTTCTGATTCCAATGCCTTGCTCATACTTACCATTGCCTGTATTACAACAAGCTAATACTGCTAAATCGCAGTTTTGAAAAATAGTATCAGTAAAGTGTGAAGACAACAAACTGCCATCTGACAAAACAATATGTCTTTCTGGAACACTGTCGGTAGCCAAAGAAGCATGACTAGCCAAATGTATAATATTGGCTTGTTGTGCTGCTTGTTTAAAATTTGAAATCGTTGCTTGTGACCTATTTAATAAATTTGTTTTTTGATACTTTTGCACAATTTTTTCTGCTAAAGAGGCATTATGTGGCAAAGGAGTTAAGTTGGTAGAACTAAAATCGGGCGATATTACTAAAAAATTATTTATTGTTTGTTTTATTGTGTCATTATTTTTTTGCTCATTCCAAAACGGGGTTCAAAGTGAAATCATTTGGTAAAGTAGAGTAAAGTTCATAACTTTAGGCTC
>JBMZCV010000297.1:0-2292 GCA_049613665.1 Chitinophagales bacterium
TATTTACATGAAGTGTAATTTCTGTAAAAATTACCAAATGATTTCACTTTGAACCCTTTTTCAAGCTAAAAAAATAAAATTTAAACAGCTTTTTAAGAAGAAATAAGTGCCAAATGCTTGAAAAATACACTTTTTAATACTACTAATATGGCATATTTATTGATATAATCTTAATAACTATTTCAAAACTGAAACTTTTTGAGAATTACAACGTCTAAAAAAAACTTATGAAAAATAGTGCAAACCCAAAAAATCCGTATTGAAACGTCATTACCTATGAACGATTATTAACAATTAAAAATACAATGCTTACAAATATTATTTCAAATATGGGTTATGAAATTATAGAAGATTCATTCTGGCAATTTTATGAGGAGGCTGGCGTAAGTGCTTTAATTTTTGATGATAATTTAACATTGATACATTTTATGCCTACTGCTACCAAATATTTTAATGAAAAAACTTTATATAAAGGAAACTCCTACCAAAATATTATTGCTTATTTCAATAATATAAACTTTGCAGATGAATTACATATGGCTCAAAGTAAAAAAGAGCCAATAGACCGATTTGTTTTTTTAGAGGAACAACGACATTCTTTGCGAATTTTGCCAGAAAAAAGAGCTGATGATAGCATACGCAGCATTTTGGTAAATTTGATGCCTATTTCGGTTGCTCAAACCTATGGAGATAGGTTAAATCTAATGGCCGGAGAACTGCAAGAGCAAGGACTTTTGCTTTTGGACAAATCGGCTGACTTGCGACAAAAAGCAGCCGAAATCAGCCAACAAAAAGAACTGTTAGAAGCTATTTTAGGTAGCATGGGAGAGGGCTTATTGGTGTTAGATAAGGAAGGCCAGATTGTGCAAATCAACAAAGCATTTACCAATATTACGGCTATTGGTCATGTTTATGATTCGCTCGAAAGCTGGTTGAATGACTGCCACTTTTATTATCCCAAAAACCAGACACAAAAGATTAAATATCAAGATAATCCTTTTATTAAGGCCATTTCAGGCAATTGTTTTGATAAATTAGAAATGTATGTTGAGCATCGCAAAACGAAAGCTTACAAATATATACAGCTAAATGTTAAACCACTTAGTTATAGCGATGATACTATCCAGAATGGCGTTGTGATTGTGGTGAGTGATATTACAAAGAAAAAAGAAGCTGAAATAGAATTGAGACATAGCGAACAACACCAAAAAGCTTTGTTAGAGGCTATTCCTGATACAATGTTTCATATTAGACGAGATGGTACAATCCTAAATTATATTCCATCGAAAGATGAAGGCATTATTCCTGCTGCTGCTTTTATAGAAAATACATTTTATGATATTTTAGATGAATCCGAAGCCGCAAAACTGATGAATACCTTGTATAAAACGCTAGATAGTGCACAATTGCAAACTTGCAAGTTTGAGTGTTGTGATGCTCACGAACTACAAGAGTTTTATGAGGCTCGTTTTTCGCCACTCAATCAAGATGAAGCGTTGATTATTGTGCGAAAAATCACAGATATGATAACAGTAGAAGAAGCACTGCAAAAAAGCTATGAACATTATGAAATGTTGCTCGACTCTTGCCCTCTTCCTATTGTTTTGGTCAGTAGAAAAGGTATTATTATAAATGCTAATGCACGAACTTTAGAGGCATTATTATTGACAGAAAAAGAAGCTTTGATAGATAAAAATATTAATGATTTTTTGCCTTCCTACGACGAAAAAATGAAGGCGAAAAGTGCCATCAAAATGAGTTATACCGATGAAGTGCCTAAAAACAAAGTAACCTACAAGGTAGTGAGAAATAGCGGTACTGTTGTAAAAGTGAATGTAAGTGCTTCTATGATTTTGTATAAGCAGAAACAGGTATTGCAAGTTATGATAGAAAAAATACATTCATAACATGTTGAGGCAAATAAAAAAAATACCTTAATTTATTAGCACTTGGCATTTACATTTCATGCTTCAATCTCAAAAATGGTTTAGTCTTATAAAATAAATAATATAAAAAAGCAAGATGTTATTTTTAATGTGTTGCTTTTTTTATTTTGCAACTTTTTTTGTTGAAAAACTGTTATCTTGAGTAAATATGGCAATATAGATTTTGATGTAACAAAATTTATTTCTTTCGTCAAGAGAGCATAAAGGGCAATTTATTTTTCACCTTCCTAATAATAGGATAAATTACAAACTAATAGTACACTGTAATTTAAATCTTCTAAGGTTTTTGAGAAATATTAGTCGTTTGTTGAGACGTGACAGGTTTTTAAAACCTGTCACGTCTAAG
>JBMZCV010000298.1:0-2074 GCA_049613665.1 Chitinophagales bacterium
TTAGAAATATGTCATTTCTAATACTCTCAAAATGTAGAATTACTTAGATTACAGTACAATAGTATGTTTCCCTTGTCAAAAGGCGTTTTTTTATTCAACTGAAAATTGTTATAAAAAAATGTCCGAATCATTGATTGATTAAAGTTGTTATAAAAACACTATTCATTTGTTAAAATGTGTAATAGTCGATAGCACTTATTTTAAAGTAACACATTATTATTATTTCTCAAAATTTCTAACTTGTTTTATTTTTTATAAGTGTCTAGCACCAAGATTAATACAATTTGTTTGGTTGCTAATACATTGATATTTAGTTTATTAGTTTTGCATTCACAGTTTGCAGCATAAATTTATCCGACTGCTTAAACAAATAATTCTGTGATAACAAAAATAGCAAAAACGACGCTTGCAATACCATTTGTCGTAAAAAAAGCAAGATTTACTTTGCTCAAATCATTTTCAGAAACTAAGGTATGTTGATAAAACAGCAAACCAATGAAAACAGTCGTTCCGAGCCAATAAAATAAGCCAAAATTTGCCAAATATCCTATAAGCAGTAGCAAAATAGCACAATCGAAATGTAGCAAACTAGAAAGTCGCAAAGCATTTTTTTTGCCCAAAAGCGTTGGTATTGAATGTAGTTGTAAGCTCTTGTCGAAATCTTCATCTTGCATCGCATAAATAATATCGAAACCGCTTACCCAAAACAACACTACCAAGCCAAACAAAATAGGCAATAGTCTAAATTCTTGGCTGATAGCCAAAAATGCACCAACAGGAGCAAGTGCCAAACCTAAGCCTAAAACAAAGTGGCAAAGTGCCGTAAATCGTTTGGTATAACTATATACTAAAACGGTGGCTAATGCAATAGGTGATAAGTAAAAACACAATGGATTGATAAAAAAAGTAGTAGCAACAAATAGTCCACAATTGAGCAGTACAAAAAATAAAGCTTGCTGTGGCGAAACAACTCCAGCAGGAATTTCTCGCGTTGCTGTTCTAGGATTTTTGGCATCAATATTTCTGTCAATATATCGGTTGAAAGCCATTGCTGCACTTCGAGCAAAAACCATACACAAAACTACCAAAAGTAGCGTTTTCCACTCAAAGGTGTAGCCAAAATGTTGGGTTGCCAAAAAGAAACCAATAAAAGCAAAAGGCAACGCAAAGATAGTGTGACTAAATTTGATGAGCGATAAATAATTGTTGAAGTTATTAGTCATATTTTTTTAATTCCTTGTTGTTTTGGTTTTGAAACTAAGTAACGTTCAAAAAATAACTTCTTTGTTTGCGATTGACATTTTCTGCCCCACTTCGTTGAAAAGCCTCGCCGTAGCTATGGCTATGACTGTGTTTTTCGCCTTGTAGCTCAAAAAATCTCTGCCTCAAATCGGGAACTTATTTTTTTGACATTACTAACGCAAAAGTAAGGCAAAAAGCGAAAATAAACGGTAAAAATAGCCTAATTTCTTTTAGTGAAGCTCAGAAAAGTGCTTTTTGCTTTTTTTGGAAAGTGTAGTTGCTATTCAAAGTTGCTTATTTTAATGACTTATAGTAACGGTAGCAGTCGTAAGTATAATCTATCATAGCTTTTCGGTATTACTTTTAAAGTTTTGTAATATCAATTTATTAAAATTATAAAAAAAAGTAGCTTACATAAGGTAAAATCAAAAACATCTTTTTATCTTGCTAACTTTAAAGCACTTTACATATTTTTTTTTGAGGAGTGTTAGAAATGAACAAATTTTGTATAATAAAATAAATACATTTTTCTATTTATAAGTGCTTGTTTTCCAACACTTGTTTGCATGTAAAAAAATAGATATTCAATTTTCATTTTATTACATGCTTTAAAAAAAAAATTATGTCAAGCAAATATCAACTATTCTCATTTTAGCATAAAAAAAGTTTAGTCAAAAAAAAATACAATAAAATGCCCAATTGTGGAAACTAACACACACGTTTTCAATGTGTTAGCAACTCAAATAGGCTATATTAATTTAGTAACTGATACTTAACACACTGTAAAGTAAGTTTGTTATAGTTTTAAAGATGTGAGAAATGACATATTTCT
>JBMZCV010000299.1:0-2033 GCA_049613665.1 Chitinophagales bacterium
GCAAAACAACAAGAAAGTTAGGAAGTCTGTTGATACGCTTTTTGAAGAAATTTAGATAAATGTAATTCGGCATAAAATAATTTACATTCAATCAATAGGATTGGGTTTTAAGACAATTCTTTCAAGAAAAAGCTTTATTTTAGTGAACTAAATAAAATTATGTACGATTATATCATTATAGGTGGCGGTTCTGCTGGTTGTCTTTTAGCAAACCGTTTATCTGCAAATCCAAAAAATAAAGTTTGTTTGCTAGAAGCTGGCCCTTCAGACAATACGCATTGGATACATAACTGCAACCCAATAAATATGCTCTATTTAATGAATAGTAAAAAATATAATTGGAGAAATTATGCCGAAGGAAATGCCAAAACAGGCAAAAGAAAATTTTATTGGCCAAGAGGCAAAACGCTAGGTGGTTCAAGCGCTATCAATGCGATGATTTATACCAGAGGTCATCGCTCAGATTTTGATCATTGGGCAGCTTTGGGAAATACTGGTTGGGATTATGACTCGATTTTACCTTATTTCAAAAAATCTCAAAAACAACATCGAAAACCTGACTTTTTTCATAGTAATGAAGGCGAAATGGATGTCATTGATCCAAATTTTCACTTTGCGCCAAGTTATGCTTTTGTAAAAGCTTGTCAAGAAGCTGGAATTCCAAAAAATAGCGATATCAATGGCGAAAAATATGAAGGAGTAGATTTTTTTCAAATAAACCAAACAAAAGAAGGCAAGCGATGTCATTCTGCTGCTTCTTTTCTAACACCTGCATTGTCTCGAAAAAATCTTACAGTTTTAACTTATGCGCAGGTCAATAAAATTATTATAGAAAACGAAGAAGCAAAAGGCGTAGAATATTTTGATCTAAAAAAAGGAAAAACACTCAAAACCATCACGGCAAATAAAGAAGTTATATTAAGTGCTGGAGTTATAAATTCTCCACAAATTTTAATGCTTTCGGGTATTGGCGCAGCATCAGAATTGGCAAAACACAATATTCCTTTAGTAAAAGATTTACCAGGCGTTGGAGAAAACTTACAAGATCATCCAGATGTAATTATTCGCTGTTCAGATAAGTCAAACTCTTCTTTGACAACCGTTCCCAAGCCAAGTATGTTGAAGTTTTTTGCTCGATTTTATCGTAAAAGTGAACCCATAGTTTTTACCCCAACAGATGCAGGCGGTTATATAAAATCTGATGATTCAGTTAAAGTTCCAGATTTACAACTACAATTTGCGCCTATAAGAATGTTTCCGCACGGTAGAAAACCATTAACGCCTTCCAAAGCAGGTTTTGTTTTGCACGTTTGTCATATGAGACCAAAAAGTAGAGGAAATATCAAGTTGAAATCAAACAATCCATTTGATGCGCCTATTATAAATGCAAATTATTTCGACAATGAATTTGAGTTAGATGCTTTGGTAAAAGGCGTAAAAATAGCCAGAGATATTTTGTCTCAGCCAGCTTTTAATAAAATGCTAAAAGAGGAGGAAATGCCTGGGAAAAATGTTGTTTCAGATCAAGAAATTCGACAATTTATTTTAGACCGTGTAGAATCTGTTTATCATACTGCAGGCTCTTGCAAAATGGGTATTGACGATATGGCAGTAGTAGACCCAGAACTGAAAGTTTATGGTATAAAAAACCTAAGAGTGGTAGACTCTTCTATTTTTCCTACCATCACGGGTAGTAATATTCACGCACCAACGGTTATGATAGCAGAAAAAGCTGCTGATATGATTTTAAAACAGTAATAATTATATAAAAGTGTACCTAAACGGTGGCGAGCAAATAGATTTAGTAGCAGAAAAATCCGCTTCAGGTATTTGGTACACTAATGATACTTACGAACTAAGAGGAAAAGGTTAAAAGGTGAAAAGCTTGAATTGACAAAAGATGGAGCACTTGTTTTTAAGAACTAAATCAAGTTTTTTTTACTTATCTTTAGTAATTGATTCAAAACAAAAAACAACTAAAATGGGAAAATATAACACCTTATCTGAAGCAATAAACGACCTTACCAATAAAG
>JBMZCV010000300.1:0-1951 GCA_049613665.1 Chitinophagales bacterium
CGCTCATCTAAAATTTTGTGAATAAGGTTTATTATCGAAAACAAAAAACTCAACTTGCTAACCTGACGGCTATGGTGTTATCACCAACAAGTTGTTACGAAAAAAATAAGCTTTAAAATACGCTATTTATCCTTTTAGTTGCTGGTGATAACACACAGCAACGGCGAGAGTTGTCGTTTTTTTTTGGAATAAAATAACATAAAACGAGGTGGCAGGGATTTTGAAAATGCCTACCACCTTATTCTTTTATTATTTCTTATCTAAAATTTTTGTGAATAAACTCTATTGTATTAGAAATATATCATTTCTAAAACTCTCAAAATGTAGAAATATTAAAAAAAATGAGTGCTAGAAAACTTATAGACAACTACTTAAAATCATATTTCGTTAAAAAATCTGTTAACATTTCTACTATTTTTTCTATATCGCTACAATAAACTGCTTCATCAATGGTATGATATGGCGAAATAGCTGGCTCAATGGCTATGCTAGGAATATCAAAATCTGTGTCAGTATTCAAAGTCAAACCATAATCTATATAATCGTTGGTAGCATTTGAAAGCAACATTTTAGGCTGCATTTCCACAAAATAATCTTGCATTTTTGAAGTCAGATTCTGCAATTTTTCGCTTGCTTTAAAGTCCTTTTTTTTGTGCCAAAACTTATTGTATAAAGCCAAACCAGGTCGTCCAAGAAACTTTGGCGTAGTATCAATGGTAATAACTGCTGCTGGCAATGGTTTTTCGTCTTCCAACAAATATTTAGCTATTCTTCTAGCACCCATGCCAGAACTATATCCTACACCATTGTTTTTGAGTACTTCTGGTCGCAAACGCAAATCTGTGCCTTCTTCCATTTCCGAAAAAAGCAAATAAAGCGGAGGCATCTCACAATGCTGACTTGCAAACATCATAGCCAAACATACGCCCAAGCCAGCCGTATTATCCATCTGACCAATGATTTTTTCGCCATCAGTCGTTACATACAAATCGCCAAAAAAATCTGCACCAAAATGATTAATTTTATCTAAATGTGCTGTCAGAGCAATAGGTGGTGCATCTCGCTTGCCTTTTACATAAATTACCAAATTATTGTCAGCTACTTGTTTCACTTCTACTCCTTTCACCTGACTACAAATCTCTTTTATCAATGGGTGTATTCGCTCTTCATAAGAACTAAAAGATGGTACTTTTGCACAAGCTACTATTAAATCTATTACATTCATTATTTTGTTGTTTTACTTAATTTTTGGTTTTTATCTTATCTATTGTGGCAATATGTTTTAGTTGGGCAAGCTAATAAATTTTCTTACAAAAGCAAATATTGTTATCACAACAATATTTTTTTTAACCTGAAAGTTTTTGTAAATGTCGTTTCACAACGATAAGCTATATTTTTTCTTCCGAAAGCTCATTTCGTTCCAAACTTTCGAGCATTGCCACCGCAACTGCCGCAACTTGTATGAGTTCGGTTCGATATTTCGACAGTTTTTCTTTTTGCCAATCCGAAAGCGTTTTGGTAGCTAATTGCTCACTATCTTTTTTTGTATAAAAATGATATTCTAACGCTTCTTTTGCTACCTCGCCACATTCTTCTGTCAAAATGGCTGACCATTCTATTGGATTATGATTTTGTTCTCCCCATTTTGCATCTTGCTTCTGGCGTTCTGCAACAACTTTGGCAAGTATGGCAGCAGTTTTATCTGAAAATTCTTTTTTCGACATTTGTAAGCTTTTTTATAATTGGTAAAAACACTTTATACACTTTTCCTAAAATCAAAAAAGGTTTCCGTAATTGCTTACGAAAACCTTTTGTAATTAAAATAGGGTACCCAATGGGACTTGAACCCACGGCCCCCAGAACCACAATCTGGTGCTCTAACCACCTGAGCTATGGGTACCATTTTTAAGAAGTGCAAATTTAGAATTTTATTTTTATTTTTCCTACTTTT
>JBMZCV010000301.1:0-1915 GCA_049613665.1 Chitinophagales bacterium
ATAAAAACCAACGAACTCTAGCGCGTTCAAACTCTAAATAACCAGAGGCTCTATCGTGTGTATGTACATGTACTACATTCTTTTTTATAGCACCAAAAATAAAGGACAACATATCATAAAAATGAACTCCTATATTTGTTGCAATACCACCTGATTTCGTTTTATCTCCTTTCCAAGAAGTATAATACCAGTTTCCTCTTGAGGTTAAATACGTTAAATCGACATCAAAAATTTTATCTTTTGGTGCCGCTTCAATTTTCTTTTTTAAATCGATGATACTTTGATGCACTCTAAGCTGCAAAATATTATACACCTTTTGCCCAGATTCTTTTTCCATTCTTTGAAGGGCATCTAAGTTCCAAGGGTTCAACACCAAAGGTTTTTCACAGATAGCATCTGCTCCTCTTCGTAAAGCCATTCTAATATGTGCATCGTGCAAATAATTAGGTGTACAAATACTTACATAGTCTAAATGAATTCCTTTATCATATTTCAATTTTTCTATATGCCTGTCAAAACGCTCTGGCTCCACAAAGAAGTCTGCGTCTGGAAAATAACTATCCATAATACCTACACTATCAAATCGATCCAATGCAGCAAGTAAATTATTATGGGTATCTTTTATAGCTTTTAAGTGTCTTGGAGCAATATACCCTGAGGCTCCAATTAAGGCAAAATTTTTCATAGTATTGCAATTAATTTGTTACAAATATATTCTTGTTCTTTTTTTGTTAAATAAGGATTCATTGGCAAACTCATAATCTCTCCTGATATTTTTTCAGAAATTGGAAAATCTCCAGCAGTATAATTTAAATACTCAAAACATTCTTGTAAATGCAATGGCTTAGGATAATGAACAGCAGTAGGAATTCCTTGTTCTTTTAAACGCAACTGAACGTCATCTCTATTCTCTACTCTAATGGAGTATTGTGCCCAAACAGAATGATTATAACTTTCTACAAAAGGGACATCTACTTTATCTTTCAATAATTCATTGTAGTAATCTGCTACTTGTTGTCTCCTTAAAATATCATGGTCGTAATTATCAATTTTCACGTTTAAAACTGCTGCTTGCAAAGTATCTAAACGTCCACCCATACCTATATACTTATGATGATATCTTTTTGATTGCCCATGAATACGCATACTAATCATCTTTTCAGCCAAACCATCATCGTTTGTAAAAACGGCTCCTCCATCACCAAAACAACCTAAAGGTTTAGCAGGAAAAAAGCTTGTTGTACCTATTGTAGATACATTACAACTTTTTCTCCCTTTATAAATTGCACCAAAACTTTGAGCTCCATCTTCTATAACAGCTAAATTATATTTAGAAGCTATACTATTAATAGCATCCATATCTGCAATTTGACCATATAAAGAAACAGGCATAATAATCTTAGTCCTTTTTGTTATTTTATCCTCAATTTTAGTTACATCTATATTGTAAGTTTCTTCGTTAATATCAACAAAAACAGGAATTGCTCCTAAAAAAGCAATGGTTTCTGCAGTAGCTATAAAAGTAAAAGGTGTTGTAATAATTTCATCACCAGGTTTCACCCCTAAAGCCATCATTGCTAACAGTAAAGCATCTGTTCCGTTTGAACAAGAAACTGCGTATTTTGCTCCAGTATATGAACTTAATTTTTTTTCTAAATTATATACAGGCTCCCCCATTATAAATGAAGAAGTTTCTATAACAGAACTTATAGCAACATCAAATGCTTCCTTGTGTTCTGCGTAAGCTTTTGGTAAATTAGCAAAATCAATTTTCATGTGTTACAATTTTTAAACTATATGATTCCCTTATTGATATTTCTGTTATTGAAATTACAAAGTTTTATTTTTATCTTTTTCAGACAAAATATTCTTCACATCATACACAACAGCCTTTTCTTTTTTAAGTTTTGCAAAA
>JBMZCV010000302.1:0-1890 GCA_049613665.1 Chitinophagales bacterium
GGCTCGCTCAAGCTAGGGGGTAGGTCGTTGGAGGAAGTGAGCGATTGCTTCCCTAGATAAATGATAGAATTTCTTGATTTTAATTTCTTTTAATTAAGAAAACAAAAAAGAGAAAACAGAACTCGGCTTATAGGCTTGTGATTTTTATTTGTTGTTTTTAATGTTTTAGAAATTTTTGTAAATAAAAAACAAATAGCATTTAAAAATATTACTGCTATTTTTGCTTCAACTTTCATTTTTTTTCATGAATAAAACTAATAGACAAAATAGTCGTCAAAAAATAATTAATGCTGCTTTATGTTTGTTTGCAAAATATGGCTACGAAAAAACAACGATTAGAATGATTGCTCAAAAAGCAAATGTTTCTTTGGGGTTGATGTATAACTATTTTGACGGTAAAGATGAATTGTTACGAGCTATTTTTATTAATGGAATGTATGATATTAAACATTCGTTTATACAGCAAAATGAACAGGGGATAGCCAACAATTTAACGCTTGACGATTATTTGACGCAAACTTTTGCACTTTTGCAAAAAAAGAGAGAGTTTTGGACATTTTTTTATAGTATTCGTTCTCAGCCAGCGGTTATTAATCTTTTGTTGGAAGAACTGTTGCAGTGGCGTACTTTCATTAATAAAAATTTGACTTTTATTTTGAAAAATAGTGAACTTGATAGCTCTTTTGAAGAGGTAAGCTTATTGTTTGCAAGTATTGACGGCATATGTAGCCATTATGTGCTTAATCCAGAACATTATCCAATTAAAAAAGTAAGACAAGCATTGTTGAAAAAATACTAAATCATTTAATGTTTTTCTGTTTTTATTAAAAATAACTAGCTTGAATATTTAAAGTTATGAGCAATTTAATACATGGTATCGGCAATTTAAGCATCGTTCCTATGCGTGCGGAGGCTTCTGACAAGAGCGAAATGGTAAGTCAATTACTTTTTGGAGAGCTATTTACTATTTTGGAGGAGGAAGAAAAATGGTTTAAAATCGAGACGACTCACGATAAATATCAAGCTTGGATTGATAAGAAACAATGTCGCCTGTTGCCAGAAGTATATTATCAGCAACTACTCACGAGCAATAGACATTATACGAAAGATATTTTTCAGCACATTCAATGTCAAGCCGATTATTTTCCTTTGACTGTGGGGAGTGTTTTACCGAATTTTGACGGTTTGTGTAGCAAGATTGCAGAAAAAAAATATACTTATAGCGGTGATACTGTGGCTTTTAATGCCAATAATTTTTCTGGAAGCCAAATGCTAGGAAATGCCATGAAATTTTTGAACACGCCATATTTGTGGGGTGGCCGCACGCCTTTTGGCATTGATTGTTCTGGTTTTGTGCAAATTGTTTGTCGTTTGGTCGGTGTTTCGGTCAAAAGAGATGCTTATCAGCAGGCTCAACAAGGTATGATGGTGTTGTCATTTGATGAGGTAAAAAAGGGCGATTTAATCTTTTTCGGCAAAGAACAAGGAAAAATAACTCATGTCGGCATTGCGTTGAGCAAAAGCAAAATTATTCACGCAAGCGGAAAAGTTCGCATTGATAAGATGGATAGAAAAGGAATTTTTAATGAAGAAACAAAAAAGCATACGCATCAATTACGTTTGATAAAACGAGTGTTGCACACGCCAGAAAAACGAAAACAAAAAACTGCTCTTGATGATGTTTGGGGCGAAAATCTCGTTATTCATAAGTAATTTTTGAGAAAAAAGCAGAAATGACATATCTTTAAGATATGTCATTTCTTTTTTATTAATTATTTGTTAAACCTGACAGGTTTCTTTATAAACAAAGAAATACATTGTATGTTATGGTGTTTTTTGCAATGAAAATCATTTTCTAATCAAGAAAAACCTGTCAGGTTTTCAAAGTAA
>JBMZCV010000303.1:0-1848 GCA_049613665.1 Chitinophagales bacterium
CGAAAAGGAAGAGCTAAACGAAGAGTTGGTAACAGTTCGTGCAAAGTACGATAGTGTTTTGGCTGAAAGAGATGTGTTGGAAAGAGAACGAGATGAATTGAGCGACGATTTGGATTCACTTCAATTTAGCTTCGATGAAGCAGTAAGAAATAATGAAGGATTGACTGATAGGCTTGAAATTATCAGAACTCAAAAAGTTGCTGCTAAAAAAGCTTGTTCGGAACGTATTGAAGAATTGGAAACTCAACTTGAAAAATTGCGTCTAGCAGCAGCTCCAAAGCCAAGTGGAGATAATAAAAAAGATGCCATTTTGAATCGTGTTAGAGAAAAAGCGAAAGACCTTGATTTTGGTATTATTGGCTATGCTTTGGCAGATGATAAAGATGACCTGAAACGCATTAAAGGCATTGGCCCATTTATTGAAACAAAACTACATGCTTTGGGTATTTACAAGTTTTGGCAAATTGCGAATTTTACGCCAGAATTAGAAGATAAAATAAACAAAGCTATTGAGTTTTTCTCTGGTCGCATTAAGAGAGACGAATGGGTAAAACAAGCCAATGTGCTGAAAGATGAAGAAAAAGATAGTTAGACGAACTTCAAAAAAATAAAAAAAGGCACGAGTTTTAGAAATAAAACTCGTGCCTTTCTGTTTTTTTATAATGCAAAAAACTAGCGAGTAGGCATTTGCACACGCACCAAAGCATCAAAAACATCTTTATATTTCAATGACTTACGCATCATTTCGATACCATCATTCAAATTATCTGTTGAAAACGACTCTTGCGTTACCGTCATATCATTTTGCGTTAGAGCGATAAGCTGTTTGTCTAAATAAAAGTAGCGACTTGGTGGTGTTCCGCCTGCTACATCGTGAAAATCTAAACAGAAAGCAGGATTGCCACTCTCATCATATAAGTAATCTGCATAAGCCGAGCGACTTGCGATATTCGACGACACAACAATTTTTTTGAGTATCACCAATCCATCTCTAATTTCGAAGTAACAATTGACATTTTCTTCATACTTACTTACATTGCCCCAAATTTTTGAAGAACCTGTATTGCTGTTCAATGTCAAGCGGTGACAATACATTTTGTCTTCCGCAATCATATCATTTACATTGTTGTTATAGTTTGTAATGCTTGTCATTTGAGCATCTTGTGCCACAAGCGTACTGCAAAACAACATGAATACAAAGCTAAAAGATAGCATTTTTTTAATCATGATTTTTAATATATTTTATTTAATAAATGAATTTTCGTTTTTGAAAAAAATAACTTTTCAGTAGTGCCAAATACTATTTAAATAAATAGCCGATTCGTGGCTAACGCATTGAAAATCAAGGCATTAGCTTCAACGAGATGTCGGCTTACTTTTGTCTAGCTATTTATCTAGCGAAAAAATAGCATTTCCTAATTTTGCTAAGATACTATTCAAACTAGATTTTTATAGATTTTAGCGACTGTTTTTTTGAAAATCTGAAAAAATAAGCGAAAGGTGTTATTCATTTTTATTTGAAAAAGCAAAATACAAAATGCTTATTTTTTCGCTTAAAATTTGTATTTTTAGAAAAAAGCAAAATAACACATTTATATAGACTGTTAATAATGGCTTTTGTATAAAATATAATGTTTTTTTGTTTGAAAAGTTATATTGAAAGTTGGTTTAAACAAATGCTTTCAAAATAAGTGCCAAGCAATATTTAATAAACGACTGATTCATTGCTAATGTATTGAAAATCAAATGTTAGCTTGAATGAGAAGTTATATTTTTTTTGTTTAGGTACTTAATACACTGTAAAGTAAATTATGTAAGATTTTTCAAAAATATTATCCATTTGTTGAG
>JBMZCV010000304.1:0-1820 GCA_049613665.1 Chitinophagales bacterium
GAGCTAGTTTTCTGCAATCATTGGAGACATAGGGTTAAAACCCCATGCTATGTTATATAATCCCGTTGGGATATTAGCGAAAACAAAAAGCTCAACTTGCTAACCTGACGGCTATGGTGTTATCACCAACAAGTTGTTACGAAAAAAATAAGCTTTAAAATACGCTATTTATCCTTTTAGTTGCTGGTGATAACACACAGCAACGGCAAGAGTTGTCGTTTTTTTGGAATAAAATAACATGTAATAAAAAGGCTAAAATGACAATTACTTATATTACAGTGTAGTACTTGGTACTTAAAAAACTTATTTGTTTTTTTTAATTAAATGTCCAAAATTATGAATAAGAGTAATAACAGAATAAAATATGCGGCTACTGAAAGTCAATATTTAGGCATCAAAATTGGTCGCCTTGAGCTTGATAACTTCGAAACTGATGCTTTTTTGCGGTCGCTATTTGCTGAGGAATATGATGTGTTGAAACTTTCTATTGGCAGAGGAAAGCAGGAAATGATGCAACAACTAGAACAGTTAAACTTGCCTTATTATATCACAGATACTATTTTTTTGTACCGCTTGCGGCTGCACACAAAAGAAAATAATAAATCACTCTTACACTACAATGTTGAAATAGAGCAAGCCAATTCATCGCATTACGATTTGTTAAAAAATATAGCTCAAACCACGTTTGCTCAAAATTATCACGCATTTTTTCACAATCCAGATTTAAAAAAAGTCATAAAAAAACAAAATAACTTAGCCTTGTTTGGAAAATGGGCAGCAGATTTTTGCCTACCAAATAAGGAAGGAAAAAAAGTTTATTTGTTGAAACATCATGGCAATTATTGTGCATTCACTGCTTTGCAAGAAGTGCGTGAGACGAAAATTTTGCATGGTGTAGTATCAGGAGTTTTGCCAGCCTACCGAAAAATGGGCTATATGACAGACCTCATTCGTTGGGTAAGTCAGCAGGAAGAACACAAAAATATCAATTGGATTTATACCAAAACGCAAGCTCAAAATCTCGCTGCCACACAATCATACACAAGAGAAGGATTTAGGTTTTATGGAATATCTATTACCTTGAATATCAACAGTTTGCTATCTTTTTCGTGTCAAAAAACAGCATTTTTTGAAGGCAAAATAAATGAAAAAAACTTGCCTGCATTTTTTCAAAATAAAGTATTAACTTTTTTATCGACCAAAAATAAATACCAGTCTTTTTATATAAAAAAAATGCTACAAAAAAACATTGCTACACTTACTAATAGTTTTTTTGTATGTAAAATACTAACTACTTATGAAACAGAAAGCGATGTTTTAAAAGTATTTAAATTTTATGTTTCGCAAAAAATAGTGACAGTTATTTATGTTTATTTAAAAAAAATGTAATATTTTAGAACCAAATTATTTTACCTAAAAAAAACAAAAAATTATGTCTGGAGGAAATTGGAAAGAAATGTTTGAAGGCATCGAAACAAATGATATTGCTTTAGTGGAATATTACTTAAAAATTGGTGTTGATCCAAACTATCAGCACCCAGAATTTTTGGCCTCGCCATTGGTCGAAAGCATTCGCAGAAATCATTTGGAAATCGCAAAATTGTTGTTGGAAAACAAAGCTGACCCTAATATCAAAGAGGTTTGGGGCAAAGAAACGCCGCTTTTTGTAGCTCAAAAGCAAAAAAATAAAAAAGCGATTCAACTGTTGAAAGCTTATTTATAAATAGACCTTATTCACGAAAAAATGTAAGGAAAAACAAAAACATCATTAGACCTGTTACTCTATAAAACTATTGATTATCAGTAGCTTATAAATGTTC
>JBMZCV010000305.1:0-1773 GCA_049613665.1 Chitinophagales bacterium
TTTTTATTATCATTGCACTATCATTTTCAGCAAACCAAAAAATAAGCAAAAATGTCTTTAGCACAAATCGCAAATTATCACCGAGAACTAGAAAAAACACAACGCAGAGGAGCGACATCTAATGAGCAATCTATAAAAGTACATTTTGCTAATCTGTTAAATTATTATGCCAAAAAGAAAAAATTAACGCTAGTAGCCGAATTGCATTATGGCAATTTGCGGCCTGATGGAACAGTACGAGATGATTTTTTGAATGATTATGGCTATTGGGAAAGTAAAGATACGAAAGATGATTTGGAACTAGAGATAAAAAAGAAAATTGCTAAAGGCTATCCTACCACCAATATTATTTTTGAAGATACAAAAACAGTTGTCTTATTTCAAAACGGCGAAAGAGTAGCTGAAGCCAAAACTATCAACGAAAAAGAACTTGATAAACTACTCAAGCGTTTTTTAGCTTTTGAACTGCCACAAATACAAGGTTTTCGCAATGCCGTAGCAGCATTTAAAGAGAATATTCCGAAGCTGGCCGAAGCTTTACGAAAAATTATTAAAGAGCAAGAGCAAAATGGCAATCGTGAGTTTGTAGATTCTCGAAAAGATTTGATTGATATTTGCAAACAATCTATCAATCCTGAAATAACAAAAGGAGAAGTCAATGAAATGTTGGTGCAGCATATTTTGACGGAAGATATGTTTTTGTATGTTTTTAGCGAAGCAGATTTTCATAGAGAAAATAATATTGCAAAAGCAATGGATAGGGTTTTACGAAGCTTTTATACGAAAAAAATAAAACGGAATATAAAAGATAAGTTGGGCAAGTTTTATTTGGCACTCAAAGCAAAAGTGGGCAATATCAATAATTTGAATGAAAAACAAAAAGTATTGAAAGTTGCTTATGAGGAGTTTTACAAAGCCTACAATCCAAAAGGTGCAGACCGTTTGGGCGTGGTTTATACGCCGAATGAAATCGTCAATTTTATGATTGAAAGTACCGATTATATTTGCCGAAAGCATTTTGGAAAAAGTCTTGCCGACAAAGGCGTAGATATTTTAGACCCTGCGACAGGAACAGGAACATTTATAACGAGTTTGCTAGATTTTATTCCGAAATACAAGCGAGCTTACAAATATAAAAACGAAATTCACTGCAACGAATTGGCGATTTTGCCTTACTACATCGCCAATCTAAACATAGAATATACTTATCAAATGTTGATGCAGGAGTATGAACCGTTTGAAAATATCGTTTTGACTGACACGCTCGACAATGCAACAGGTTTGAGATATGCAGGCAAGCAAACCGATTTTTTTAGTATGAGCGAAGAAAATACAGTGCGAATCAAGCGACAAAATGAACGCAAAATATCTGTTATTATCGGTAATCCGCCATATAATGCCAACCAACAAAATTTTAATGATTTTAATGCCAATAGAAAATATCCGACCATAGATGAGCGTATAAAAATGACTTTTTCAAAAGAAAGTATGGCAACCAATAAGGCGAATATTTATGATATGTATGTACGTTTTTATCGTTGGGCAATGGATAGAATAGGAAACGAAGGTGTTATTGCTTTTGTGACTAATCGCTCCTTCATAAATGCAAGTGCATTTGATGGCTTTAGAAAATACATAAAAAACAATTTTAATGATGTGTATATTGTTGATACTCAGAGTGATGTGAGAAAAAACCCTAAAATAGCAGGCACAACTCATAACATTTTTGGCATTCAAACAGGAGTAGCAATTATGTTTTTGATAAAAAAGAAA
>JBMZCV010000306.1:0-1756 GCA_049613665.1 Chitinophagales bacterium
AAAAGGTGTTTTTTATTCAACTGAAAATTGTTATAAAAAATGTCCGAACCATTGATATTTTATGTGTAAAAAATATCGTCAGAAAATCAAAAGAGCGACCTTTAAAAAATTAGTCTTTTGGTGCAAAAAAATGAACAACTGCCGAAAAGCGGCCTGCCTGAAAGACATAAAGGCAAATTGTATAATGTTTTTTAAAACATACAAGATAATTATCAAGCAAAATTTGTCACAGTAGTTCCAAAGCGAAAATAGCTGAATAAAGCATTCGTTTAGTGGCTAACACATTGACAATCAAGGTGTTAGCTTATTCTGAAATGCCCAAAAATTTCTAAACGATTACTTAATATGTTATTTTATACTTGTTTTGAAACAAAAACTATCAACTTGGTCTATTCACATTAGTTACTTGATACAGCTATTTCGGCTTTGCTCACAAGTATTAAGGTCTAATTCACATGGATGATAAAACAACTCACTTCCACTTCCTGTTTCGGTATGTATATATACATTTACGTTGTCGAGTTGTTTGTCTTCTGGCTTAAACATCTTGCATACCAATTCATAAATATCATCAGTTTGCTTCAAATCATTGGACAAATAATAGTGAAAATAACATTGTCCATATTTTTTACCATCAATAGTTGTTGCTTGTTTTGCTAGTTTTTGCATATAACTATTGTTGTGCTGTCCACCAACATCTTTCCAAATCAAATCTCTATCTGAGCCAATACTAGGTGCTCTTGGTTCTAATAAGTTTAACCTTTTGATAGCTGCTTCATAATCGCCATTGGTATAAACGATAATAGGCTCTATTCCATTACTAATATATAAATGATACAAAGCATTTTTATCTTTTTTTAATTCGCCCAACTTTCCAAACAAATCTTTCATCAAAGCTTTGCGTCCTGCAAACTCATTTGCTGACACTTGCACATAATAATAATGGTAATTTTTCGGTATTGCCTGTTGTTCCTTGCTGCCTTTCATCTCTTGCGATACAAGTCTATTGACTCCTCGATACCATATGATACAACGTGCTTTTTCGTAGCCCAACACATCATTATTGTCTGAAGCTTGGTCGCAAATAACATAAATATTGCTTAAATCATCGGATTCTATATCCGAATGTTTCACAGCATCCACTAATAAATCTATTAATGGTTGTTGTTTTTTAGAAATATTACTCGGTTGTTCTAAAAAATTAATATCTATATTTTTAAATTTTTTATTGGCATTTCTAAAACCAACTAAACCTATTTGTACAGTTACTTTATCTCTTCCTTTTTCTGTTACAAAAACGGATTCGTCATCTTTGCTTACTGTAAAGTTATTTGTTTCTTCTCCTTTGTTATATACTATTGCATACTCTTTGAAGTTAATTCCCGAACTCAACGACCACCAATCTGCATCATTGCTTGTTTGTAAACCCCATTTAAAATAAGGATTGCTGATATCTGGTATGTCTAAAATAAAGCCATCTTGCTTATTTATTGTCGTTTCGTTTTGTGCCAATACTGTATATGCTTGCAATGAAACAAGCAATAGTAATAATGTTATTGTGTATTTTTTCATTTTATTATTTGTCAATATTATCGTAAATACCAAACACTATTTAATTAAGTGCCAAGCACTAATTAATATAGCCTGTTTGGGTTGCTAACGCATTGAAAATCAGAGTGGTAGCTTCCATAAAAGAGCAATTTCAGCCGTTTCCGCTTTGAAACTACTATGACAAAACTTATTTAATAGTTATTTT
>JBMZCV010000307.1:0-1664 GCA_049613665.1 Chitinophagales bacterium
CTCAAAATATAATAGTATTGAAAAACAACAATCACTCAATATATTACACCACCACTTTTTTGTCAATTCCAATAATTTAATAGCTATCAATTGCAAAATGAGGCGAATATTTATATCTTTGTTGGCTGAAAAAAAATAATACCTAAACAAGCATTAAGAAAAATAGATGAAACAAATGAAAACGATAGAAGAACTTTTGGCACAGCTTACACAACACGAATCCGATGAAAACACTTTGATAGCAACAGAGCAAGTGAGTTTGCATTTTGAGATTGGAGAAGCTTATACTGCCGAAAAAGAGTATGGAAAAGTGATTGAACATCTTTTTTTGGCTCTAGAACTACTCGAATCAATAGAAAATGTAAAAGCTCAAACAGCAAAGGCACACTATGAATTGGCTTGTGCTTTCTATCGCAATGCAGAGTATGATAAAGCACAACCTTATGCAAGCAAATCGCTCACAATGTTTCAAGAGTTGGAACAAAAGGCAGATATCGCAAAAGCTTATCAACGTTTGGGTTTGATTGTGGCAGTAAATCGTGAATATGATGAATCTATGGCGTTTTTTGAGCAAGCTATTGAGTTGAGCGAGTCGATAGATGAATGGGAAACTTGGGCTGGCTCTCATGCTTCGATGGCAGATGTTTATATGATAGACCAAAATTATAAGTTGGCTTTGCGAGGCTATCAAGAGGCGATTAGGGGTTTTGAAAAAATAGAAAAATATGATATGTCTGGCCATGCTTATCAAGTGATTAGCGAAATTTTATTGAAACATAACAAAACAGCACAGGCAATAAAAGCGTATCAAGAATCGGCATTTTGCTTTGAAAAAGGGGAGTTTTTTGATGATGAAGGCATGGCTTATCAGCAAATGGCACGCTTGCAAGAAAGCAAAAATGAGCATGATGCAGCTATCAATTATTATGATTTTGCGGTAGTGGCTTTCACGAAAAGCGACAATAAAAGAGAGCTATGTAATGCACACTTGCAAATGGCTTATTTGTATGAAAGCCAGCAAAAATGGGCAAAATGTTTGGCAAGCTACGAAAAGGCTCAAACTTTTGGCGAGTATCTGAAAGGAGAAGATGAGGAGGAGGAAAATGAAAATCATGTGTTGCGAGATGGTATTCAAGATGGAATCGCTCACGCAAAAGAGGAGTTGCAGCTTTTGAAAGAAAATCCTAAAGTGGCGGCAGGGAATGGCGAAAAGGATAGTCGGCCTTGGTGGAAAAAGTTGTTTGGATAGTTTTTTTTATAAAATGCAGTATTATTTGTTTTTCAAAGTAAAAGATATTAGAACTAAACAATTTTAAAGCAAAAACAGTAATGTAGAGACGTAGCAATGCTACGTCTTTTTTTATAATAAACATTTTGTTTACTTGTTTTTAATCAAATGCCTGCCGCTCTGCTTTGATGCTGTTTGAAAATTAAAATGATGTATGATAATTTGTTATTTTTTGGCAAATATCTGTTCGCCCAGCAATAAATTACAGGGCTATTGATACAAAGATTTAGGTCTTTAAGTAGTTGGACAGAAATAATGATACTTCTCGTTGAAGCTAACACACTGATTATCAATGCGTTAGCAACGAATCGACCGTTTATTCAGCTATTTCCGCTTTGCCGTTTTAAACGCATATTTCTAGCGACTAAGCTTTTTT
>JBMZCV010000308.1:0-1545 GCA_049613665.1 Chitinophagales bacterium
AAAAATTACTTTCAATAAAATATTAATTATGTCTGATTTTTCAGTAAATGTTGCCTTACTAAAAGAAATTTGTGAAACGCCGGGTGCACCGGGTTTTGAGCAACCTATTAGAGAAGTTGTTTTACGAGAAGTGACACCTTTGGTAGATGAGGTAAAAGTTGATAATATGGGCAATGTGTATGCCATCAAAAAAGGGAAAAATAACCCAGATGGCAAGCGAGTGATGCTGGCGGCTCATATGGACGAAATTAGTTTTATCGTGACACACATCGACGACAACGGCTTTATTAAAATGAATCCTTTAGGTGGTTTCGACCCAAAAACACTAACAGCACAACGTGTGAAAATTCATGGAAAACGTGATATTATTGGTGTTATGGGTGGCAAACCTATACATTTGATGTCGGCAGAAGAGCGTGGAAAAAAACTAAGTATTAGCGATTATTTTATAGATACTGGACTGACTGCCAGCGAAGTAAAAGAAAACGTAACGATAGGAGACCCAATTACGCGTGAGCGAGATTTGATAGAAATGGGCGAATGTGTCAATTGCAAATCTATTGATAATCGTGTCTCTGTTTTTATTCAGATTGAAATGTTGCGAGAACTCGGCGACGTACCTTATGATGTATATGCTGTTTTTACGGTGCAAGAAGAAGTAGGTGTTAGAGGTGCTCAAGCTGCAACAATTGCGGTAAAACCAGACTTTGCTATTTGTATCGATACCACGATTGCGTTTGATGTACCAGGTGCAAAAACCGAAGATAGAGTAACGGAGCTGGGCAAAGGAACGGCTATCAAAATTATGGATTCTCGCACAATTTGCGATTACAGAATGGTACGCTTTATGAAAGCTACTGCTGACAAAAATGAAATTACTTGGCAACCAGAAATCTTGCGAGCTGGCGGTACAGATACTTCTGCTATGCAGCGTATGAGTGCGGGCGGTGCTATTGCAGGTGCGGTTTCTATTCCTACTCGAAATATCCATCAAGTCATTGAAATGGCTCACAAATTGGATATTCGTGCATCTATTGATTTGCTAAAAGCTTGCCTAATAGACATCAATACTTACGATTGGAGTTTTAAATAAAAATAAAATAACTTTGTTTTAGAAAGTCTAAAGGTTTTTGTAGCGAAAAATTTTTAGACTTTTTTTATTTACTGCAACTGTTTCAAAAAAATCAATGATTTTGACATTTTTTATCATAATTTTCATTTGAATAAAAAAAATGTCTTTTGACAAGGGAAACATACTATTTTTCAGTTCAAAAGGCTATAAAATTTGGAACTAATTGGCCACCTTAGCCTAAAAAAAATAGTATGTTTAAGCTTTTGATAAAAAAATGCTTGGATTCAACTTATAAATGTCCGAACTATTGAAAAAATAGCATGTCTAAAAAAGGTTCTTTGACAATTTGGGTGATAGAAAGATAACATAAGTAAGAAATTATATTCTTCGTGCAGTCCATTTTGGCTAGTTGTTCATTTTTTTTTTTGATAAAAAAAACGAACCAAAAAAAATCAAGACTGTTTAAAAATCTT
>JBMZCV010000309.1:0-1515 GCA_049613665.1 Chitinophagales bacterium
ACAGAACGATGTTGGCCACCTGTGCAGCCAAAATTTACCATTAAGCTCGAAAAATCTCTATCCAAATATTTCTCTACCGAAGCACTCACTATTTTATACACTTGCTTCAAAAAGTCGTCGATATTGCTGTTTTCTTTCAAAAAATTAATCACTTCTTGCTGCAATCCTGTCATTTTTTTATAAGGCTGATAACGGCCTGGATTATGGATAGCTCGACAATCAAAGACAAAACCGCCGCCATTGCCAGATTTATCTATTGGAACACCTGTTTTTTTATACGAAAAACTATTGATAGTAACGACCAAATTTGCATTTGTGCCATCATATTTTTTGTGTTTTCGCAAGCTTTCTAGCTGCGTTGCTTCTTCCAAAACTTTCCAAAGTGTAGGTGTTTCAATAGGCAAATTTATTCTTTTGAGCAAGCTATCTAAGTTTTGCAAAGCATAAGGAATACTGACTAAAAAGTGTTGTTTTCGCTCATACAAACCTCGAAAACCATAAGCACCTAGCACTTGAATAGTGCGAATAAGCACATAAGCATCGTAAAACTGTTTGAACTTTGCTGTATCTATTGCGATGTGTTCACTTGCTTTTTCGATGTAATAATCTAAGAGTTCGGCTCTGACTTCATCTGACAAATTGGCTTTGGCCTGAAACAGCAAAGAAGCCAAATCATATTGCAAAGCACCTTTTCTACCACCTTGATAATCAATGAAATACGGTTGCTCATTAAAAAGCATAACATTTCTAGCTTGACAATCTCGCATGAGAAAAAAGTCGCTATCAGCTTGCAGTAAATAGTCTGCTAAAACCTCAAAATCATTTTCGAGAGCTTGCTCATCAAAGCCAATTTTGGCAAGTTTGATGAAATAATATTTGAAATAGTTGCAGTCCCAAAGAATAGATTGTTTGTCGAAGTGGGAGCGAGGATAGGCGAAATCATAATTTAGATTTTGATGTCCTTTTATCTGCAAAGGCACTAAATTATCTATCGTTTTTTTATATAGCGAAATGATTTGTTTGTTGGCTTGCTCTGGCGTTTTTTCGGTTCTGATGCTTTCTACTTTTTTCAACAAAACACTATCGCCCAAATCTTCTAACAGATAAATATTTTCCTCCAAATTTTCGGCATACAATTGTGGCACTTTCAAGCCTTTTTGCCAAAAATGTTTGGTAAACTCCACGAAAGTCACATTTTCTTTTTTATCTAAATTGAAAGCGGCAATGGCTGTTTTTGTTTCACTTTTTAGGCGAAAATATTGCCGATAAGAAGCGGAAGGCGCTAAGGCTTGCATACTTTGCATGGGTTCGGCACTCCATTTTTCAAATAAGCTAATGATTTTGTTTTCTGTTTCTTGCAACATATAATGAATTGTTTTTTTAATTTTTCAAAGCCGCTGTTGGTGTTATCACCAACAGCTAAAAATGATTGGTTTGGTGTAAATAGTTGTTGGTGATAACACCATAGCCGTCAGGTTAGTAAGTTGAGTTTTTTGTTTTCGCTAATATCCCAAC
>JBMZCV010000310.1:0-1511 GCA_049613665.1 Chitinophagales bacterium
TGTATTATATTTGCAACCGCTTAGGGCAATTAGCTCAGTTGGTTCAGAGCACCTCGTTTACACCGAGGGGGTCGGGGGTTCGAATCCCTCATTGCCCACATCAATTAGAATCCTGATGAATTTTCATCAGGATTTTTTTATTTTCAAAAATTACAAGCTCGCTTAATGATTTTTGAAAATAAAAAAATCCAATTTGAGCGGAGCTCATAAGGATTGTATTTACAGGAGTGGTTTTAATAAGGGATCTTCAATCCCTTAACTCTCTGATTTCTTTATTATAGTTTGAGATTTCTCGTTGCTCATGCTTTGCTCTGTCGAAATGAGGAGTATGTTATTTCGTTTACCCCATGTCATCTCGACCTTGCGGAAAGATCTCATTTGGGTGTTTGAGATTTCTCTGCTCCGCTTTTGTTACGCAAGCTACTTTCAATCAAAATATATTTTGATTTCAGTAATTCTCGAAATGACATTCTGTGCTAATTTTTTTGTTTTCTTTTCATTTTGTCTTTGTACATTCCGAGCATGCCTCGGAGCACAAAAAATCAAGATACAGCCTATGAAATTGCTTTGCGCCATTCGTTCTCTGCATTCCATGAGTAGTGCTTACGCACCGCACTTCCATTTGGCTACGCCAGCTACCTTATAATGAAGTCCTATTTCTTTCTCGGTAATTCTCTTTATTTCTTGGGAGTACTTGTTTATGAATAATATTATTCATTTTAATAAAGTTAAAATGTAAAATCGACCTATTTTATTTTTTGTAAAAATTCAAAAGGTATGAAACGGCAAAGTGCCCAAAGAATGTAACGGTCTGGGCGCGATAGTTGAATGTCTTGTAGAATTTAAAAAAAAATAAAAGTGAGTCTTGATTTTTGGAATACTTTTTGATTAAGCAAAAAAGTATTATCATAAAAACCTGAGATTTCTCGGCTCCGCTTTGCACCATTCGTTTTTCGACTTTGGTTTGCTTTGCTCGAAATGACATACTTAAAGTGTTTTTGGGTAAACGAAAGTCATCTCGACTTTAATGGAGAGATCTCATAGATTTAATTTTTTAAAAATTTTTTTAAAAAATATTTCTTTTTCACTGTCTGTTTTGAATAAAAAGATTAAGCTTAACGAATAGGTTTCAAACAATTTAAAATTAGGGTTGAAAACTCATTTTTTTAATGAATTGAAGAATTTTAAAAAAAACATATTAAATCAAATATATTTTGATGATTTTGTTGAGAAATTATAAAAAAAATCCTTTAAAATTTAAAAATTGTAGTATAGATGTCTTATTTGTTAAAAAGTATATGGGTTTTGTGAATAACACTAACTTTGATTCTAGAACAAATAGGAGTAATTTTAAACCGTAGAAAACATTGAGTTTCTTATAAACAAAAAAAGCCTTAAAGTTGGTGCTTTAAGACCTTTTTTAAAACGGTGACACTATAAGAAGTGTTTAGTTTTATAAACTGAACTTCAAAATTACAATACTTCTTAAAGCTTACCAAAAATTTTTATGA
>JBMZCV010000311.1:0-1505 GCA_049613665.1 Chitinophagales bacterium
ACATGATGAGAAACGGTTGTAAGTTTTGAGTTTCACTAACATAATTACTTGGCGAGCTAAAAGGAGCAGATAAATAACACGAGTTCATTCACTAAACTTCAATAAAATCTCTATATCTTTATTAAAAATACCCTAAATAATGAAAATTCTTTTTTCAATAGTCCGTGAAGAAATCAAGCTGCAATAGCACCAAAATCACGAATTTTATAATATCGTTCTTTATTTATTTCATGTTTGGGGTTAATCCCGAACATGGAAAATAATTTATTGATAAGCAAATCGTTGCCATACCTTGTTTTGACGCTCGACATGGAAAAAGGTTTTCGCTCTTGTTCATCGGTATTAAAATAATACAAAACCTTGGCTAAAGATACAGTTGTTAAGGAAGCATTGAAATGAAAATCTATGCGTTCCTTTTGTCTACTTTGTCCTTCTTCTAATCCAACAAACTGCTTTGCATCTCGGTATAAAAATTCAATCTGAAATCGACCTTTATAGTAAATTATTATATCCGTTCCTTGCATTTGACAATCTGTCGAAAAGAAAGTATGTACTTTTTTTATTATTCCGTTCTCATCAAAATAATGAACAACGACAACTTTTACCCATCGTTTTAACGCATTTGCATAAACGACACCTTCATAAGCCTTCCAGTTTTCTTGTTCAATAATTGGGGTAAAATGTTCTGCTCGTAATTTCCAAAGATTCACTTTTCCATCAAATCTTTTTGGACAACCCCGACCTTTTCTTTTCGGTCCAACATACTTATAGCGTAAAGCAACATCTTTGCGAAACCTACTGATAACAACGAAATTTGCTTCTATCATCTTATCAACGAAAGGCTTTTTTGAAAAATAAGCATCAACAGCTAAATAGTTTGAAGTCTTTTGTAAATCTGTTCGAAGGTCAAATATTAAATCCGCATAGTAGCTTAATAAATTACCACCTGTTGGCTTTTTTATTTCAAGTACGGTTTTATTTGCTGAGGAAGTTTTTAATAACGTTTGCTTACAAACAAGGTGCATACAAGTATTATTCAAAATATCAACCGCTCCAAAACCACCTATTTCCAATCCTTTTTTAGCTAATCCTGCACATCCTGACCAAAAATAGCCTAAACCCGGAGTATGTTTTCCACTTTTGGAAATAAAACTTGGATCAAATGCTATTACTAATTCCTCAGAGCAATATTGACGAATTAATTCTTGATTAAAACTTAAAAAATCGAATGATTTACTATAATTATTACGAAAAGTACTTTCATTGTAATCACTTTGTCTTCCTAAATTTTCAAAATTATGTCGCCCTCGATATGCAAATAAGAGCCAAAATAAATTAATCATAAAATCCTTTTGCCATTTTGTGATATTTGGCATTTTACTCAATATATTTGCTACGAGCTTTTTTAAGTTCATCGGTAAGACTTTATTTTTGTGTTGTCAGAATTCACAAATTTAAGGCTTACCTTTTTTATTGCCTAATCAATTTTTCTTCACGGACTATTG